>JBMOGO010000045.1:0-25395 GCA_049318305.1 Polymorphobacter sp. | reverse complement strand
CCTTGCCCTCCGCCGCCGGATAGCGGCGGAACAGGTCTTCGGTGTCATTCAGATTATACACCAGCGCAAAGGTCTTGGACCCGTCGCCGCCAAGGTCGAATCCGATCGAAGGGCCGGTCCAGTGGACGACCTGCTCGCCTTCGACCTTGTGATACAGTTTGCCCGAACCATAGCGCAGGCCGACGACAATGGCGCCGCCGGCTTCCTTGCCGACGATATAGGCATTGGGCTCGCCATATTTCGAAAATGTCGATCGCACCAGTTCCGCCAGACCCTCGGCGCCCTTGCCGAACACGCCTTCTGCGGCCCCCAGCACGTCATTTTCCGCATAGGTCGGCGCCTCCCGGGGGGGCAGCGGCGGCGGCGTCTCGGCTTTCGCGGCGGGTCCTGGCGGTGCCGATGCAGGCGCTGGCGCTGGCGCTGGCGCCAGCGCCGGGCTCGCCATCAGCATCAGCGCCAGTCCGGCCCGTAACCCTGTCCACCGCATCACCATCTCCCGCCAACCATGTCAGCCCTGCATGTCTGCGGCGGGATTAACCCCGGATGAGCCGCGACCCGCACTGTCGCAGCCTAGCCGCCGATGCTGCAACAGCGAAATGAACGTCCGGTGCGACTTCCCGCCTGCCACGCCTCATGCTAACCGCTTTTTCGGCTCGGGCCTTTGCAACAAGAGAGTTTTTCATGCGCGTCGCAATGATCGGTTCTGGCTATGTCGGCCTTGTTTCGGGCGCCTGCTTTGCCGATTTCGGCCATGACGTGATCTGCGTCGACAAGGACCCGTCGAAGATCGATCGATTGAACCAGGGCGTCATGCCGATTTTCGAACCCGGCCTTGCCGACCTGGTGACCGGCAATGCCCGCGCCGGCCGCCTCACCTTTACCACCGATCTGGTCGCCGGTATCGCCGGCGCAGAGGCGGTGTTCATTGCCGTCGGCACCCCGTCACGCCGCGGCGATGGCCACGCCGACCTCTCCTATGTCTATGCCGCCGCCCGGGAAATCGCTGCCGCGATCAAGGGCTATACCGTCATCGTCACCAAATCGACGGTTCCGGTGGGCACCGGCGACGAGGTGGAACGCATCATCCGCGAAGCCAACCCGGACGCCGAATTCGCCGTCGTCTCCAACCCGGAGTTCCTGCGTGAAGGCGCCGCCATCGGCGATTTCAAGCGCCCCGACCGCATTGTTGTCGGCACGGAGGACCCCCGCGCCCGCGATGTGATGACCGAGCTTTATCGCCCGCTGTTCCTCAACCGGTCGCCGATTCTGTTCACCGCACGGCGCACCGCCGAACTGATCAAATATGCCGCCAATGCATTCCTGGCGACCAAGATTACCTTCATCAACGAGATCGCCGACCTGTGCGAAGCGGTGGGCGCCGATGTCCAGGACGTATCCCGCGGCATCGGCCTGGACAACCGCATCGGCGCCAAGTTCCTGCACGCCGGCCCCGGCTATGGCGGGTCGTGTTTTCCCAAGGACACGCTGGCGCTGGTCAAGACGGCACAGGACGCCGGCAGCCCGGTGCGGATTGTCGAAACGGTGGCCGCCGTCAACGACATGCGCAAGCGCGCCATGGCGAAAAAGGTGATCGCCCTGGCCGATGGCGATGTGCGCGGCAAGACGGTGGCGGTGCTCGGCCTGACGTTCAAGCCGAACACTGATGACATGCGCGATTCGCCCGCCATCGCCGTCATTCAGGCGCTGCAGGACGCCGGTGCCAACATCCGCGCCTTCGATCCCGAAGGTGAGGAGCAGGCTCGTCTGGTGCTGACCAATGTCGACTATGCCGCCGATCCCTATGCCGCACTGACCGATGCCGATGTGGCGGTACTGGTCACCGAATGGGATGTGTTTCGTGCGCTAGACATGGACCGGGTCAAATCACTGATGAAAACACCGGCGATCGCCGACCTGCGCAACATCTATCGCCCCGAAGAGATGGCCCGGCGCGGCATCGCCTATGTCAGTGTCGGGCGATAGCTTGCCAAGTCCCTCATGAGGCGGTTATAGCCGCCTCCGCGCGGAGTCGTGGGTGAGCGGCTGAAACCAGTAGTTTGCTAAACTGCCGATCTGGGTAACCGGATCCGAGGGTTCGAATCCCTCCGACTCCGCCAACGTCCCCTTTTCAACCGGTTCCATACGGTTCCGATGGGGACACAAATTACTGAAAAACTACGTCGAAACACCGGGAACCATTTTTCGGGCGTCAACGCCTCTTTGCTGCGGTTCGCACCCATATGTGGGTGAATTTGCGGGAAAGGCTCGCGAACGTGGATGAGCTGTCACCAGCGGCCCTCGCCGCGCGCGATGCAGCTGGCAGTCAAGTCGACGGCGATGGTCGCTACCTCCGCGTAGACTCGAAGCCGCGGCGTTATCATCAGCTTCGCCACATGAACAACCGGGAACAGCGATATGACCGATCGAAAACCGGGGACCATATAACCGGCAATTTGAAACACAAAAAAATGGCCCGGCAGATTGCTCTGCCGGGCCAGTTGGTTTCCTTGGGGAGGAACCTGTTGAGATGCTGGCCCTATCTTGGGCTGGTCATCAATTGTTGTAGGCGCGTTCGCCGAGTTCGGAGATGTCGAGGCCTTCGCGTTCGACTTCGGCTGCGGGACGCAGGCCGATGGTCTTTTCCAGCGCGAGGAACAACACGGCCGAGATGCCGCCCGACCAGATCAGCGTGACCAGCACGGCGCGGCCCTGGGTCATGAACTGCCCGGCCATGTCATAGGCGCCGGCAACCGCAGGGATGACCGTGTAGTCGAGGAAGCCCTGGCCACCCAGCGCCGGATCGGCGACGATGGCGGTGCCGAGCGCCCCGATGATGCCGCCGACGCAGTGGACGCCGAACACATCGAGCGAGTCGTCATACTTCAGCTTGTTCTTCACCGTGGTGCAGAACACGTAGCAGACCAGGGAGGCGACCATGCCGAGCAGGATCGATGTCATCGGCGTCGCGAAACCCGACGCCGGGGTGACGGCGACCAGGCCGGCAACCGCACCGGTGACCCCGCCAAGCATCGACGGCTTGCCGTGTGTGAGCTGTTCGATGAGCATCCAGGCGACAGCAGCACCCGCCGTGGCCGTGAAAGTGTTCATCATCGCCAGCGCGGTCAGGCCGTTCGATTCCAGGTTGGAGCCGGCGTTGAAGCCGAACCAGCCAACCCACAGCAGCGAGGCACCGATCATGGTCATCACCAGGCTGTGCGGCGGCATGGGTTCCTTGCCAAAGCCGATGCGCTTGCCGATGACGAGGCAGCCGACCAGCCCGGCGATGCCGGCATTGATGTGGACCACGGTGCCGCCGGCGAAATCGAGCGCGCCCTTGCCCCACAGATAGCCATAGTCGGTCGGCGCATCCTTGAGGAAGTCCGGGCCCGCCCAATACCAGACCATGTGCGCGATCGGGAAGTAGACGATGGTCACCCAGAGCACGACGAAGATCATCAGCGACGAGAACTTCACCCGCTCGGCAAAGGCGCCGACGATGAGGCCGGGCGTGATCATCGCAAAGGTCATCTGGAAGGCGATGAAGACATATTCGGGGATATAGACGCCGTTCGAGAAGGTCGCGGCCATCGACGCCGTGGTGACGCCCTTGAGGAACGCCTTGTCGAGCGAGCCGATGATTTCATTGCCGCTGGTGAAGGCCAGGCTGTAGCCATAGGTGACCCACAACAGGCAGACGATAGCGCAGATCATGAACACCTGCGTCAGCACCGACAGCATGTTCTTGCTGCGCACGAGGCCGCCATAGAACAACGCCAGGCCGGGCACCGTCATCAGGAACACCAGCGCGGTGGCGGTGAGCATCCAGGCGGTATCGCCCTTGTCGGCAACCGGGGCTGCCGGCGCCGCAGCGGCTTCAACCACTGCCGGAGCAGCGGCGGCGACGGCATCGGCGACCGCAGGTGCCGCGGTCGCAGCAGCATCAGCGACAGCCGCTGCTTCCTGCGCGAACGCCGGCGCGGCGGCAAACAGGGCCACCCAGGCGGCCCCCTTCGCGATGGTCTTGAGATCGAAATTCATATGTCCCCCTCCGGTCATGTCAGAGTGCGGTTTCGTTGGTTTCGCCGGTGCGGATGCGCACCGCCTGACCAATTTCGGCAACGAAGATCTTGCCATCGCCGATCGATCCGGTGTGCGCGGCCTGCTGGATAGTTTCCACCACCTGCGCCGCCTGGCTGTCTTCGACGACGACTTCGATCTTGATCTTCGGCACCATGTTGGTGGTGTATTCGGCACCGCGATAGATTTCGGTCTGGCCCTTCTGGCGGCCAAATCCCTTGACCTCGCTGACCGTCATACCCTGCACGCCGGCCGCCGAAAGCGCCTCGCGCACATCGTCGAGCTTGAACGGCTTGATGACTGCAATGACGAGTTTCATGGCCCCTCCCTGACGCGAATACCCGCGTTGAGCCTTGCCATGCACAGATCGTGCCAAGTGCCGAACGAGTGCCGCGGTGCAGCATGACAGCGATGTGACATTCGATTAACGGCTTCGAAACTGCCCGATTCCGTGGCAGGCAGCAGGCAGCGGCGCAATTTTTGTGCAGCCGTGTCGTTACGTCACAGCAGCGCCTTGATCGCCGTCCAATTGCCTTCGACGGCATCGACACCAAGCGCGATCAGTTCATCGGCGCGGGTGAAATTGCGCACATCGATATGGCCAATGGCCGGCGCAATCTCCAGATCTGGCGGGTCGATCATCAGGCTTTGCCGCGCCAGGTGCGACATCAGCAGCGACAGCCCGGCGCGGCCGATGCGGAACGGCGTCATCAACTGCCGCCCGGCGGGCAGTCCGGCCTCGGCGCGGCGCAGATAATCACCTTGCAGATTGACCGCCAGCACCGGCGCTTTCGACAAGGCCCGCACGGCGCGCACCGGCACCGGCGCGATAACGCCGCCATCGACCAGGATCATGCCGCCCTGGCGCACCGGTGGAAACACCCCCGGGATGGCGATCGAGGCCCGCACCGCCTCGACGATCGAGCCGCGTGTCAGCGAGACTTCCTCGCCGCTGACCAGATCGGCCGCCACGATGGCGACTGGCATGAACAGGTCCTCGAGGTGGCCATGGCCGAAATGCTGTCGCAACTGCGCCGTCACCGCCCGCCCGCCGAGCATCGAGCCACGGCGCGGATCGATGTCGATGAAGCGGAACACCTGCCGGGCGTTGACCGATCGAGCGATGGCTTCGAGCACGTTAACCCGATCCGCCGCCAGGCAGACCGCCGCCAACGCGCCGATCGAGGTGCCGCTGACCGCCTCCACCTGGACACCGCGATCGTGCAGCGCGTGGAGCACGCCGATATGCGCCCAGCCCAGCCCGGCGCCACCGCCCAGCGCCAGCGCGATCTTCACGCCTCGAACGCCAGCAGCGCGCGCGCGGCGTCCTCATCCTCGTCGAGCACCATCAGCCGGACTCCCGAGAGGCCGCTGCCGATCAGCGAGGCGATGCCATTGTCGAACAGCACGGCATCGATGCCACCGGCTTCCAGCCGCATCCGCATGATTTCGGCGGCCACCGGATCGAACACCGTTTCCAGCGTAACCAGCGGCATCAGGCGTACGGCAGCACGGTGGGTGAGCGCACCGGCAGGCCATCGATGCTGCGGTCGCGTTCCTGATACTTGGCCAGCCGCTCCGCCGGCTCTTCCTGCGCATGGAATTTGCGCAGCGTCTGGCGTTCGGCCTTCAGTGCCATTTCCGGCACTGCCCAGCCGCATGACGACTGGGTGCTGTCGACGGTCATCTCGAAAATCTGGCGGACGCCGCGTTCGACATTGAAATGCGCCGCAAGGCCCGCCCAGTCGGCATCCTGCGGCAGCACAGCGCGGGCGCGCCCATAGAGGCGATAGATCAGCGCCGGGCGATCGAAGGCGCAGAACATCACCGTGATGCGGCCGTCGGCAGCCAGATGCGCGTTGGTTTCGTTGCCCGAACCGCCATAATCGAGCCAGGCGACCCTTGTTGGCGCCAGCACGCGGAAACAGTCCATGCCCTTGGGCGACAGGTTGATGCGGGCATCGGGCGCGGCGGTGGCGACGAAAAACACCGGCTGCCTGGCCACGAACGCGGCATGGGCATCGGTGATGTGATCGAAGAACTCCATGCGCCAGACTGCCCGTTACGCCGCCGTACCGCCGACGGTCAGCCCTTCGATCAGCAATGTCGGCTGGCCGACCCCGGCCGGCACGCTCTGCCCGCCCTTGCCGCAGATGCCGACGCCTTCATCGAGCGCGAAATCATTGCCGATGGCGCGCACCCGGGTCAGCACGTCAGGGCCATTGCCAATCAGAGTTGCGCCCTTGATCGGTGCGCCGAGCCGGCCATTCTCGATGCGATAAGCCTCGGTGCAGGTGAACACGAACTTGCCGCTGGTGATATCGACCTGGCCGCCGCCAAAACTCTTGGCATAAATACCCGACTTTGCCGACCGCAGGATCTCGCCGGGGTCCTCGTTGCCGCCCTCCATGAAGGTGTTGGTCATCCGCGGCATCGGCGCATGGGCAAAGCTTTCGCGGCGCCCATTGCCGGTCGGCGCCACGCCCATCAGCCGCGCGTTGAGCCGGTCCTGCATGTAACCCTTCAATATGCCGTCCTCGATCAACACGGTGCGCTCGGTGGGCGTGCCTTCGTCATCAACCGTCAGCGAGCCGCGGCGGTTGTCGATGCTGCCATCGTCGACCACGGTCACGCCCTTGGCGGCGACGCGTTCGCCGATGCGCCCCGAAAAGGCGCTGGTACCCTTGCGGTTGAAGTCGCCTTCCAGCCCATGCCCGATGGCTTCGTGGAGCAGGATCCCCGGCCAACCGGGGCCGAGCACGACGGTCATCTCGCCGGCCGGCGCCGCCACGGCATCAAGGTTGGTCAGCGCATTGGCGAGCGCAATATCGATGGCGCCGTTCCAGTTTTCAGACGTGATCAGCCCATCATACAGATAGCGCCCGCCCAGCCCGTGAAAGCCGGTTTCGCGCCGGCCATCCTTTTCCGCGACAATCTGCACGTTCAGCCGCACCAGCGGCCGCACATCCCGCACCCTATGGCCATCGGCGCGGATGATCTCCACCACGCTCCAGCTGCCGAGCAGGCTGGCCGAGACCTGCACCACCCGCGGATCGCGCGCACGCGCGGCGGCATCAATGGTCTGCATCAACGCAACCTTGTCGGCAAAGCTGATGCCGTCCAGCGGGTTGGCGTCGGTATAGCGGCGGGAATTGGTGCGATTGGGCGCCAGTGCCATCGTCCCGCCATGGCCATCACGGACAACCCGAATGGTGTCGGCAGCGCGGGTGATGGCTTCGTCCGACAGTTCGTTGGCGTGGGCAAACGCCGTCATTTCGCCGGCGACACCGCGCAGGCCAAAGCCTTTTTCGGTGTTGAACGTCGCCGCCTTCAACCGGCCATCGTCAAAGGCAAAGCTCTCCGACACCGCATATTGCAGGTAGAGTTCGCCATCGTCACAGCCATTCAGCGCGTTCGCCACCAGCCGTTCTGTACGGCCAGGGTCGAGCCCGGTATCGGCATAAAAGATCGTCGCTGGGTCGAGATTGCTCATACATGCAGATATAGGGGCAGCAGCGATGAAGGGAAACCGGCGATGACAAGAGTTTTCGTGATGGCCGCCATCGGCGAAGTCGTCGGCGGCCGTATCGAGGCCGAGGATGACGCCTGGGGCGCCAGCCGCGCCGCCATCCAGCTCACCCCCGGTTTCACGGCGGAAGCGCTGGCGGGTCTCGACGGATTCAGCCATGCCGAGATCGTCTTCGTCTTTGATCAGCTCCCGGAAAGCCAGATCACCACCGCTGCCCGCCGCCCGCGCGGCAACCCGGATTGGCCGCTGGTCGGCATCTTTGCCCAGCGCGGACGCAACCGGCCCAACCGCATCGGCGTGTCGGTGTGCCGCATCGTCGCGGTTGCCGGCACGCGGCTGGAGGTCGAAGGGCTCGACGCCATCGCCGGCACCCCGGTGCTCGACATCAAGCCGGTGCTGAACGGCTTTTTGCCAAGGTGCGAGGTTCGAGAGCCGGATTGGGCGGCAGCGATCATGGCGGACTATTGGTAGCCTCTGCCTATTTCTGCAGCACGGACTCGGCCGGGCGCGGCGACGTAATCGGGTCGGCATGGCGGTGGACCAGCCGCCACTGGTCATCGATACGCTCGTAGATGCTTGTCACACGGGCGCTGAAATCCGACAGGTCGGCCCGGCCGCCGACCCTGGCGCGGTCATGCTCGACCTCGACCAGGCCAATGACATTGCCGTCGCCATATTGGGCGATGCGGTCGACGCGAACCACCGCACCATCGCGATACTTCGCCGCCGCCCCTTTGAGCGTCTGCACCACAGCGGTCTTGCCCTTGGCATAGGGGCCGAACGGGTTGCCGAGCGTCACGTCATCGCGGTCGGCGAACAGCGCGGCATAGAGCGATGGGTCGCCCTGCAGGATAGCAGCAAGCGCCCGGTGGCTCTGGGCGACCGCGGCTTCAAACGCCGGATCGGCGGCTGCTGCCGCCGCCGGCACCGTCAGCACCGCCACAGCCAGTACCGCAGTTCGCAACAGGCTGGTCATACGCTCTACCCCTTCAGAATGCGCAGGTCAGGTGCCAGGCCTTGCCGGGACGATCGAATTCGATCTTCGAACATTTATCGAGCATGTCGCGGCCGATCAGGATCCACGGGTCGCGGCCTTTCTTGCGGGTCGCTGTCACGGTGATCGCATCGGCGTCGTCATCCGCCGTGCTGGTGCCGGCCTTGGCGCGCGCATCCAGCGCCTTGGCCTGTGCCTCGGTGATGCGCACCCCGGCGCGGCCGAGCGGCAGGCCGAGCAGCCGCGCGCCGGCCACCGGCGTCAACCGTTCAAAGGGCAGCGCGATACCGGGAAACGGCCGCCAGAAACCCACTTCGCCGGCGCGCTTGATCAATCCGGCGCCCGCCAATGCGGCAGCAGCGCGGGCGTTCATCACCGTGTCGGGGGAATTGAGTTCAAGCGCCACATCGATGCTTTCGTCGCCGACCCGCGCTTCCATCAACGCCGCGCCCTTGTCCTTGCGCGGAATCGTGTAGATTTTCGCGCCCGGTGCCTGCGGTCCGAGGTTGAATATGATGCGATCCGCCTTCAGCGCCGTTGCCGCCAGCACGCCATCGGCATCATCGGCGATCACCTTGTCGACCCAGATCGCCGGCACGGTCGTCTTGGCCAGGCCGCGCGGCGTGATGCCATAAAGATTGCCGCGGAACGTCGCCTCGCCGCCGGGCAACAGGGCGTTCTTGAAGGTGCGCTTGCCGATCAGCGGGAACGGCTTCAACCCCGCCCGCTGCGCCGGGGCCAGGTTGAGAATCAGCGCGCCATCAAAGCTGAGCGCGAGACGGATATTGAGATCGGCATTTTTGACACGCACCGGCACATAGGGTTGCGCGCCCGATGCGACCGTTATGACGTAGGGCTGCAACGGTGCTGCGGGTTTGGCACCTGCCACCGCTGCAAACGCTGTGGCGAGCAAGGCCGCGCCAAGGCTTGCCCGTTTCAACGCTTGTCAGCCGGCCCACCGGCCAGCACGAAACGCCGGTCGCAATAGCCGCAATCGGCAAACCCTTCCGCACCGATCTGCAACCAGACTCGCGGATGGCCATCGGCGCCGGTTTCATCGCCATCACAAAACACCCGTGCGGCATTGGTGACAAAGGTCTCGGGGGGCGGCAGAATCTCCATGGTCTTCTCCTACCAAGCGGCGCCGCGCCTGTCACGCCGCCGGACACTTCGAGGGGGCACCAGCCCTTGCCCCACTTGGCGCCCGCGCCTATTCCCCTTGGCATGACCGCATCCGCCATTTCGATCGAGGGCCTTGAAAAGACCTATGCCGGCGGCAAACGCGCGCTGAAAGGCATTGATCTGGCGATTCCGCGCGGATCGATGTTCGGGCTGCTCGGCCCCAACGGCGCCGGCAAGTCGACGATGATCAACATCCTCGCCGGGCTGGTGAACAAGACCGGCGGCACCGCCAGCATCTGGGGGTTCGACATCGACGACCACCCGCGCAATGCCAAGCGCAGCATCGGCATCGTGCCGCAGGAACTGGTGTTCGATGCGTTCTTCACGCCATTCGAGACGCTGGAGCTCCAGGCCGGGCTGTTCGGCGTGCCGCCAAAGCAACGCCGCAGCATGGAATTGCTCGAAGCGGTCCACCTCGCCGACAAGGCGCATGTCTATTCGCGCACGCTGTCGGGCGGCATGAAACGCCGGCTGCTGGTCGCCAAGGCGCTGGTCCACAATCCGCCGGTGCTGGTGCTCGATGAACCGACCGCCGGCGTCGATATCGAATTGCGCCAGCAATTATGGGATTATGTCCGCACCCTGCACGCCATGGGCACCACCGTCGTGCTGACGACGCATTATCTGGAGGAAGCCGAGGCGCTGTGCGACCGCATCGCCATCGTCAACAATGGCGAGATCGTCGCCAACGACCTGACATCGGTGCTGCTGTCCACCGCCGGCGACAAGAAACTCATCGTCACCGTCGATCGCGACCTGACCGAAGTGCCACCGGGCCTCGAGGCGCGCACCGAACTGAAGGGCGATCGCATCCTGACACTGACCTATGACAAGCGCAGCCGCAACGCCGGCCAGGTGCTGGCAGCGGTGGCCGCAGCCGGGCTCGGCGTTGTCGATGTCTCGACGCAGGAAGCCGATCTTGAAGATGTGTTCCTGGAACTGACCCGCGCCCATGGCTAAGCGGCCTCCGCCCGAAGCGCGCAGCTTCGACGTCATCGTCATCGGCTCCGGCGCGGCCGGGCTGACGGCGGCGCTCAACCTGGCGTCGCGGTTCAAGGTCGCGGTGCTCGCCAAGGGCGATGTCGCCGCCGGGTCGACGGCCTGGGCTCAGGGCGGCATCGCCGCCGTGCTGGAACCCGGCGACACCTTCGACAGCCATATCGAGGACACGATGGTCGCCGGCGCCGGGCTGAACCACCGCGCCACGGTCGAATTCGTCGTCGAAAATGCCTCCGCCGCCATCGACCGGCTCGCCGATCTGGGCGTGCCGTTCAACCCCGGCGAAACCCTGTCCGAACGCTGGCACCTGACCCGCGAAGGCGGCCATTCGCACCGCCGCATCGTCCATGTCGACGATGCCACCGGCTGGGCCGTGCAACAGGCGCTGCAAAAGGCGGCAACCGCGCACCCCAATATCACGCTGGTGCCCGGCATGGTGGCAATCGACCTGATTACCTCCGCGCATGTCGAAGGCGAACGCTTTGCGGCGCGCGCCTGCCACGGCGTCTATGCCTTTGATATCGCGCGCCGGCACGTGCAGCGTTTTGTCGGCAAGGCCGTGGTGCTAGCCACCGGCGGCGCGTCGCGCGTCTATCAATATTCGACCAACCCCGATGGCTCGACCGGCGATGGCATCGCGATGGCCTGGCGCGCCGGTTGCCGGGTTTCGAACATGGAATTCAACCAGTTCCACCCGACCTGCCTGTACCACCCGACCGTCAAGAACTTCCTGATCACCGAGGCCGCCCGCGGCGAAGGCGGGCATTTGAAGCTTCCCGACGGAACCCGCTTCATGGACCGCTACGACGAGCGGCTTGAACTGGCGCCGCGCGATGTCGTCGCCCGCGCCATCGATGCCGAAATGAAGCGGCTGGGCCTGTCGCACGTGCTGCTCGACATCTCCCATCTCGGCGCGGATTTTGTGAGGCACCACTTCCCGATGATCCATGCCCGGCTGCTCGAACTCGGCATCGATTGCACGGTACAGCCCATCCCAGTGGTGCCGGCGGCGCATTATTCGTGCGGCGGCGTCATGGTCGATCTGGCCGGGCGCACCGATATCGCCGGGCTATGGGCGGCCGGCGAGGTGACACAATCGGGGCTGCACGGCGCCAATCGGCTCGCCTCCAACTCGATCCTGGAATGCCTGGTCTTCGGCCAGGCCGTCGCCGACGATATCGCCGCCGGCTGGGACCGAGAGACGCAGCCGCCCGCCATCCGGCCCTGGGATGAAAGCCGCGTCACCGATTCCGACGAGGAGATCGTCGTTGCGCACAATTGGGACGAGCTGCGCCGCTTCATGTGGGATTATGTCGGCATCGTGCGCACCGACAAGCGGCTGGAACGCGCCGCCCACCGGGTCAAGCTGCTGCGCAAGGAAGTCGCCGAATATTACGGCAACTTCCGCGTCACACCCGACCTTATCGAACTGCGCAACCTCGTCACAGTCGCTGACCTCATCGTCAGGTCGGCACGCGCCCGCAAGGAAAGCCGCGGGCTGCACTATACCACCGACTATCCCCGGCTGGCCGCAGTCGCCAGGGACACGGTGCTCGACCCGGTTTCGACGCGGAGCTAATCAGCCGGTGCCGTGCGGCGTGATCAGGAACTTTTCCCCGGTGGCCCGCCGGTTATACGCCGCAATCGCCGGCAGGCTGAGCGCTTCGGCCAGCGTCACCCGGCTGGTGTAATGGCTGGCAAAGGTCGTCGTCAGTTCGGCGACCACCCGGTCACGCAGCCGCTGCGCATCGGCGGCGCCGACCTTTTGCAGGAACGGGAACAGCAACCAGCCGCCGACACTCCAGGCCATGCCGAAGCTGCGGTTGAACTCGGTCGGCCGGGTGTCGAGCCCGCCGTAGATATAAACCTGCTTGTGCACGGTCGAACCATAGCGGCTATACACCTTGGCAGTGCGGTTGGCGGCGATTTCCATCGCGGTCAGGATCTGTCCGGCCAGCTTGCCACCGCCGATGGCATCGAACGCGATCGTCGCACCGGTGGCGACCAGCGCCTCCACCAGGTCATCCATGAAGGTCGGCAGGCTGGAATCGCAGACATATGTCGCGCCGATGTCGCGCAAGATCGCCGCCTGTTCGGCGCTGCGCACGATGTTGACCAGTGCAATGCCGTCCTTGATGCAGATCTTGTTGAGCATCTGGCCCAGGTTCGATGCGGCAGCCGTATGAACCAGCGCGGTGTGGCCCTCGCGGCGCATGGTTTCCGTCATGCCGAGCGCCGTCAGCGGGTTGACGAAGCACGACGCCGCCTGTTCGGCGCTGATGCCCGCCGGCATCACCAGCACATCGGCGGCGCGTAGCGTGCGATATTCGGCGTACATGGCGCCGCCGATCATGCCGACAGTCTTGCCGAGCAGCGCTTCGGCGCCAGCGCCGGCGGCGATCACCGTGCCGCCGCCTTCATTGCCTACGGCCATCGATTCATCGGCGCGTGCCGCCATGGCGCGCATGAAGGCCGGCGGAATCGGCGCCGTCACCACCGCGTCACCGGATATCGTCGCCGCGCTCATGTCGGCGGCACCGAACAACAGCCCGATATCGGACGGGTTGATCGGCGAGGCTTCCACCCGGACCAATATCTCGCCCGGACCCGGCGCCACCACCGGCACCGGCACCAGCGAAAGCTCCAGTTCACCGCTGCTGCGCACCAGCGACCGCAGTTGCAGGCCGGACGTCGGGATCGTGTCGGACATGATGTTAAATCCTTCAGGAATCAGATAGCCGGGGCAGCGACGAAATCGTCATACGCCTTCAGCTTGCGGGCGTTGCTGCGCAATTCCTGCCAGGTCAGGATATCGTCCTTGTTATAGTCGAGAATATCGAACCCGGCCTTCTTGCCGCCGGCGGCAATCCATTCCTCGGAGGTGATCCGTTCATCGCCGTTGGTATCGGCGCGGCGCAGCGCGTCGGTCACGGTGCGCAGCTTCTGTTCGCGGGTGGCGCCCGGAATCTTGGCCGGGCCAATCGTGCCGGTCTGGGCAATGGCAGCACTGCCGAACAACAGCGCGGTGGCAAACATCACGATCTTCATGCGGAAAAATCCTTGGTTCAAGCGGCGGCCAGGTCCTGCAAAATGTTCCAGGCGTCAAGCGCCGCGGTCTTATAGGCTTCGGCAAGCGTTGGATAGTTGAAGGTATTCTCCATGAAGAAATCCAGCCCGCCGCCCAGGTTGAGCACCGCTTGGCCGATGTGAATCAGCTCGGTCGCGCCTTCGCCGACGATATGCACGCCGAGCAGCCGCTCGCTATCCCGGGCAAAGATCATCTTCAACAGGCCGGAATCGAGCCCCATGATATGCCCGCGCGACGTTTCCGCCAGCGGCGCCAGCCCGACGATATAGGCCAGCCCCTTTTCGCGCACCTCCTCCTCCTTCAACCCCACGGTCGAGATTTCCGGCACCGAATAGATGCCATAGGGAAAATGCGCCGGCGGCGGCGGCAGCTCGATACCAAAGGCGTGGCAGGCGGCAATCCGCCCCTGTTCGAGCGAGGTCGAGGCCAGCGCCGGAAAGCCCACGACATCGCCGGTGGCATAGATATGCGGCACGCTGGTCTGGAAAGTCAGCGGGTCGACAGCCAGCCGCCCGCGCTTGTCGGTTTCCAGCCCGCAATTTTCCAGGCCCAGCCCCGGCGTCGCCCCCATCCGCCCGGCGGCATAAAGCACCATGTCGACGCTGATGCGGCTGCCATCCTCCAGCACCGCCACCGGCTTGCCGGCGGCATCGCGTTCGACACCGGCCAGCCCTGACCCGAGCCGGATATCGATGCCGCGTTCCACCAGTTGCCGGGTGAATTCGGCGATGATCGCACCGTCGATGAAATCGAGAAAGCTGTTGCGCGGCTCGATCAGCGTCACTTTGGCATCGAGCGCCGAGAGGATCGTGGCATATTCGATGCCGATGACCCCTGCCCCGACCACGGCAATGCTGCCGGCGATTTCGGGCGCGGACAGGATCGTGTCGCTGTCGACGACATCCACATCGTTGAACGGGATGCTATCCGGCCGGAACGGCGCCGTGCCGACGGCGATGACGGTGCGGTCGGCGTGCACCAGCCGTTCCCCACCCAGGCTGAGCGCGATGCTGATCTGGTGGGCATCGACGAAGCACGCCAGCCCGGCCGCAACCTCGACATCGTTGCGGGCAAACTGGTCCTGCAAGACATCGACTTCATGGCCCAGCGTCTTGCCGACGCGCAGCGCCAGGTCGGCACGGTCGATATGGCTGTCGACGCGATAATCCTGCCCGTAAAAACCGCGCTCCCGCCAGCCCGACAGGTTGAGCACGGTCTCGCGCAGCGTCTTGGACGGCATGGTGCCGGTGTGCACCGACACACCGCCAACCCGCGGATCCTTTTCGATGACCAGCACGCGCTTGCCAATCTTGGCCGACTGAATCGCGGCGCGGCGACCCGACGGACCGCTGCCGATGACAACCAGATCGTAACGGTCCATGTGCGCGCCCCCAAATGATCGCTGGCCACGCGGAACATCCGCGCCGCCACCCCAAGCCCATGTTGCCAGACTTGCCGAACCGGCACCAATGGGGAAAAGCTATGGCCGAAGACGAAACGGGAAAGTGCATGAAAACTGGCATTGTCATAGGCGCTTCGTCGGGCATCGGCGAAGCCATCGCACGCCAGCTCGCCGCCGATGGCTGGCGCGTCGGGCTGGCGGCGCGGCGGCGGGACACACTCGATGCGCTGGCGGCAGAGATCGGCGGCGGCGCCATCGCGGCAACTGTCGACCTCACCGATGACATGGCGGCGCGCACCGCCCTCGCCGCGCTGGCCGACGAACTCGGCGGCGTGGAGCTTTGGGTGCTCAATGCCGGCACCGGCGCCACCAACCCGGATTTTGCCTATGAACCCGAACGCAACACCATTTTTACCAATGTCGTCGGCTTTGCCGCCATGGCCGATGTCGCCATGCACCACTGCCTGGCGCGTGGGCGCGGCCGCATCGTCGGCATCACCTCGATCGCGCGGTTTCGCGGCACCCGCCACGCCCCGGCCTATTCGGCATCAAAGGCCTTCGATGCCAAATATCTCGACGCGATGCGCGACTTTCTGCATCACCGCAAATCGGCCGTGACGGTGACCGACGCCTGCCCCGGCTATGTGCAGACACCGCTGATGAAGGCGCCGGTGCCGTTCTGGGTTGCCACCCCGGAAAAGGCCGCCCGCCAGATCATCGCTGCGACGTTGCGCGGCCGCAAAGTGGTTTATGTGACGAAGCGCTGGCGACTGATCGCCTGGGCGCTGGCGTTGTTGCCGCGATGATCGCCGAAGGCGGCTGCCATTGCGGCGCGGTGCGGTTCCGGGTGACGTTCACCGACCCGCCGCAACTGCTCGATTGCAATTGCTCGATCTGCGCGCGCACCGGGTTCCTGCACCTGATCCAGACTGCAGACGAATTCACGCTGCTCGCCGGCGCTGATGCCCAAAGCGAGTATCGCTTCGGCACCGGCACGGCGCGGCACCTGTTCTGCAAGACCTGCGGTATCAAGAGCTATTATATCCCGCGCTCCCACCCCGACGGCTTCAGCGTCAACTGGCGCGCGCTGGAGGGGGTGGACCATATCAGGCCGATCGTGCAGCCCTATGATGGCCGCGGCGGCTGGGAAGCGGCGCGCGCGGCATTGGATGCGCCATGAGCCATGTCCTGCACGATGCCGGCGCGCCGCCGGCGCCAGATGGCGCACGACTGCGATGGGATTATTGGTTCATTGGGATTGACATTTATCGCCGATTTGGTTATCGAGGCGAGCGTTTCGCTCTTTGACATTGTTAGCAACAACCCGGGACCCGCGGAAAGCGGCGTTGAAAACCCGAACTGGGTGACTTTCGAGACTTTCTGAGCGCCGCAGCATCGGCAATTGCCGCTTTGACCGGCCTGCTTGTCGAAGCAAAGCAGTTGCAGGGCCTCCGGCGGCTGGGGCCTTGGCCCCAGACCCCATTTGCAGATTTGGCGCACAGCACAGGGCGCGGTGCTTTGGACGATTTCAAATGGGGTTTGGGGCCTGCGGCCCCAACCGCCGGAGGCCCTTCAACTTGAAAGCAACCGACCCTAACGCCCGGTCTGGCCGCGGTGCATCAGCTTCGCATCGGCGAGCACCAGCGCTACCATCGCCTCCATCACCGGTGCGGCGCGAATGCCGACGCAGGGGTCGTGCCGGCCCTTGGTGACGATTTCGGTGGCGCTGCCGTCCCTGGCAATGGTTTCCACCGGCGTCAGGATCGAGCTGGTCGGTTTGAGCGCCATGCGAACGACGATCGGCTGCCCCGTCGAAATGCCCCCCGCCGTGCCGCCGGCATGGTTGGCGAGAAACTGCGGCCCGTCGGCGCCGGGGCGCATCCGGTCGGCATTGTCCTCGCCGCGCAGCCTGGCGGCGCCAAAGCCGTCGCCGATCTCGACACCCTTGACGGCGTTGATGCCCATGCACGCCGCCGCCAATTGGCTGTCGAGCTTCATGTAAAGCGGTTGCCCCCAGCCGGCGGGAACCCCGGTGGCGGTACATTCGACGATGGCGCCCAATGACGACCCGGCCTTGCGCGCCGCATCGAGCGCGACTTCCCAGGCGGCGGCGGCCACCGCATCGGGGCAGAAAAACGGGTTGCGATCGATTTCGGCATCGTCGAAGCGGCTGTAATCGATGGGAATGCCGCCAAGTTCGACCAGACAGGCCCGGACGCGGACCTCGGGAATGACCAGCCGCGCCACGGCGCCCGCCGCCACTCGGGACGCGGTTTCACGCGCCGATGACCGCCCGCCGCCACGGGGATCGCGATGGCCATATTTGGCGTCATAGGCATAATCGGCATGGCCGGGGCGATAGGCCTTACCGACTTCGGAATAGTCCTTCGACCGTTGATCGACATTCTCGATCATCAGGCTGATCGGCGTGCCGGTGGTCAGGCCTTCATAAACCCCCGACAGGATGCGCACCTCGTCCGGCTCCTGCCGCTGCGTCGTGAACCGCGACGTGCCGGGCCGCCGCTTGTCGAGCCAGGGCTGGATGTCGGTTTCGGACAGGCTGATGCAGGGAGGGCAGCCATCGACAACCGCGCCGATGGCGGGGCCATGCGATTCGCCCCAGGTGGTGAAGCGGAACAGGTGGCCGAAGCTGTTGTGGGTCATTTGCGCTCGCAGTCAGGGATTGGGGCAGGCCTGAACAAAGATACCTTCGCCGATGCTGTCGGGCACAATATTTTGTGGCGCTGCATACGTATCGTTACTAAACATATTCAGAACCGAACCGTCAGAATTATACTCAATAACGTCAACAAACTTCATTGTCTTTTTTCGACAATCAAAAACATAAAGTACTTTTGCAAAATTATATTTCACGCCTTTATTACCTGACGCTTCTTCATGAACCCAAATCTTGGGATAGTATTCAGATTGATTGCTGATATCGGACGGCGCCATATAGAAAATCGAGCCCTTTGGAGAGGACGCTACCTGCCTGTAGCCCTCGGGGATTTCTGCAAAAGATACGGAACTATAAACCGAAAAAGAGAACACAATCATATATTGAAATCGCATGTGGTCCTCCCATTACGACTGCTTAATGACCGCATATCAACTACAAAACGCTCATATCCGGCGCGTCTTCGGCCTTCATGCCGATGACGTTATACCCCGCATCGACATGATGGATTTCCCCCGTCACGCCGGACGCCAGATCGCTGAGCAGATAGACCCCGGCCCCGCCGACATCCTCTATCGTCACATTGCGACGCAGCGGCGAGTTAAACTCATTCCACTTGAGGATATAACGGAAATCACCGATGCCGCTGGCCGCCAGCGTCTTGATCGGGCCGGCAGAAATGGCGTTGACGCGGATGTTTTGCGGCCCCAGGTCCATCGCCAGATACTTCACCGACGTCTCCAGCGCCGACTTCGCCACGCCCATCACATTGTAGTGCGGGATGACCTTTTCGGCGCCATAATAGCTGAGCGTCAGCAGCGAGCCACCATTCGGCATCATGGTAATCGCCCGCTGCGCCACCGCCGTGAAGCTGAACACGCTGACGTTCATGGTCAGCAGGAAATTATCGAGGCTGGTATCGACATAGCGGCCACGCAGCTCGTTCTTGTCCGAAAAGCCGATAGCATGGACCAGGAAATCGATCGTCGGCCAATCGGCCTTCAACGCGTCGAACATGGCATCGACACTCGCCATGTCGGTGACATCGCATTCGAACAGCCGGGCAACGCCCAGCGATTCCGCCAGCGGCCGCACCCGCTTTTCCAGCGCCTCACCCTGAAAGCTGAAGGCGATTTCGCCGCCCTGCTCGGCAATCGCCTTGGCGATGCCCCAGGCCAGGCTGCGATCGTTGGCAACACCCATGATCAGGCCGCGCTTGCCATTCATTATACCGGCCATGTGTCTCCAGCCATTTGTTACACGTGTTGAACGGTCTTTAGCCGCCTTTGCCGCTGCTTGGCGAGGGCTGCGTTGAGATGTGCGCCGACAATCAGCCCGAGCCCGAGGATGTAGAAGAACAGCAGCGCCACGATAACGCCGGCCAGCGAGCCATAGGTCAGCGTATAGTTGGCGAATTGCCCGAGGACGCGCGGCATCGCCAATGTCGTGCCGATCCACACCAGCGACGTCGCCAGCGCGCCCGGCCAGATCGGGCAGCGCAGCATCCGGAAGCGCCTGGGGGTCAGCGCGAAAAAGCTGAGATAGACCGCGATGAACAGCGCCGCAGGCGGCACCAGCCGGCCGATGCCGAGTACGCTCATCACGTCGCCGGCAACCGGCATCAACTGCTCGACAAAGGTATCGGCACCGGTCAGCACCACCTGCGCCGCGAACGCCAGCAGCATCAGCACGACCCCTGCAAAGACGATCAATACCGACCCGATGCGATAGCGCCACACCGGTAGTCGTTGGTGCGACCCATAGGCATCATGGATGATCGAGCGGATGGTTTCGATGAAGCCGGTGACCGTCCACAGCGTGACCAGGATGCCAAAGGTCAGCAGCCCGCCGGACGCACGCACCCCGATGACATCGGCAATCGGCTTGGCCACCAGCAACGCCACGTCCGGCGGCAATGCCCGCAGGAACACCTGGATGGCGAGCAGGCCATCGTCGGTCCGGCCCAGCGCGCCGGCCACCGTCGCCAGCACGATGAAGAAGGGAAACAGCGTCAGTAGCGACAGATAGGCCAGGTTGCCGGCATGGGTGAAGCCATCCGACCACACCCCGACGACGGTATCGCGCGCGACCACCCAGATGCGCCGGTTGCGCAGCAGTAGCCGCCGCAACAGGCTCACACACCCAGCTCGCGCCGGACCTCGCGGGCATCGGACCAGCCTTCGGCGAAGGTGCGCAGTGCCGCATCATCGGCGGGGAGATCGATCAGCACCGAAACCAGCTGGTCGCCGCGGCTGCCATCGGCCCGCGAAAAACCGCGACCTTTCAACCGGAACACCTTGCCCGATGTCGTGCCGGGCGGCAGCGTCAGCGTGACCGCGCCTTCAACCGTCGGCATCCGCACCTTGGCACCCAGAACGGCCTCCGCCAGCGTCACCGGCAAGTCGAGCCGCACATCGTCACCGTCACGGGTGAAAACCTTGTGGCGACCGATTTCCAGCGTCACCAGCGCGTCACCGGCGCCGGCGGGGCCGGGCTCACCCTGCCCCGCCATGCGTACCTGATGGCCGGATTCAATGCCGGCGGGTAGCTTCAGCTCGACGGTCTTGCCGGATTTCAGTGTGACACGCTGCGGCTTCAGGGCCGCGGCATCTTCGAACGGCACCATCAGGCGATACGCGACATCGGCTCCCTTTTGTGGCGGTGTACGAAAACCCCCGCCGCCTCCCCCGCCGCCGCCGAACGGACTGCGACCGCCAAACAGTTCGGAAAACAGATCCTCGGCACCGCCGCCGCTGCCGAATTCAAAACTCGATGATCCGCCGCGGCCACCGCCGGCGCGCGCAAACGGGTCCGGTCCCGGGCGGGCACTGCCACCGCGAAAGCCGCCACCCGCGAATGGCGACGTCGGGTTGCCATCGGGCCCGATTTCACCGCGGTCGAAGCGGCCCTTCTTTTCGGGGTCGGACAACATTTCGTAGGCGCTATTGGCCTCCTTGAAGACCTCCAGCTTTTTCGGGTTGTCGGCATTGCGATCGGGGTGATTTTCCTTGGCCAGCTTGCGATAGGCCTTTTTGATGTCGGCATCGCTGGCGGCGCGGGTCACGCCCAGAACTTGATACGGATCGCGCATTGTCATCCTGTCATGTCACACGCAGTTGCAGATGTGCAACAACCGGGCGCGGTGCAAGGGGGCAAGCATAGCGGCAAGAATCATCTGTCGCCACCATCTCGCCGATCCGCCATAGCTGGGCACCATGATGATCCGCCCGCTGCTCGCCCTTGCCTTGCTGTTCGCCGCCACCCCGGTCCTGGCGTGGGGAGACTATGCCCATCGCCTGATCGCCAGCACGGCAATGGCCGAACTGAGGCCGCGCGCCCGTGCCGAAGTGCGGCGCATCCTCGCCAGGGGCACGGCCGTTGACACCCCGACCTGCGCGTTGCGCACCGTGGAAGACGCCTCGGTCTGGCCCGATTGCGCGCGCAGCCTTGGCGACCGTTTCGCCTTCAGCGCCGCCTGGCATTACCAGAATATCGATGTCTGCCAGCCGTTCGATATCACCGCCAACTGCCCGAACGGCGACTGCGTCACCGCACAAATTCCACGCCAGTTGGCCATCGCCGCCGACCGCCGCGCCAGCCCCGCCGCCCGCGCCCAGGCGCTGGCGTTCGTGGTGCATTTCGTCGGCGACATGCACCAGCCGCTGCACATCGGCGACAAGCATGACCGCGGCGGCAACGACGTTCGCGCCTCCTATGGCGCCAAGGCGCCCGACCGGATGAACCTGCACCGCATCTGGGACTCCGATCTTGCCGAACGTGCCCTGACCGAGCCGCCGGCGATCACGCCCTGGTCGCCAACAACCGCTCAGCGCCGCGACTTCGCCCGCGGCACCATCACCGACTGGGCCCGCGAAAGCTGGGACGTGTCGCGCACCATCGCCTATCCAGAGCTGCGCGACTTTCCCGACACATGTCCGGCGAAATCCAGCATTCGCGCCATGGTCGATGAAGCCTATGTCACCACCGCCCGTGCCAGCATCCGGTTGCAGGTCGAACGCGCCGGCGTTCGCCTCGCGATGCTTCTCAACGGCGCGTTCGGACGTTAAGTTCGAAACAGGGAGAGTTTCACCATGCGGCTCGATGACGAACAGGAAAGCAGCAACATCGAAGACGCCCGCGGTCGTGGCGGCGGCGGTTTCAACCTGCCCGGCATGGGCGGCGGCGGCGGCCTGCAACTCGGCGGTCGCGGCATGGGTTGCGGCACCATCGGCATCGTCATCGTGCTGGCGCTGGTATTCGGCATCAACCCCTTGACGCTGCTCGGCGGCGGCGGGCCCATCGCCCCCAGCCAGCAACAGATCGGCCAGCCGCAAACCACCGAGCCCACCCGCGCCACATCGGAAAACGACCGCTTTGTCGCCAAGGTGCTCGGCACCACCGAACGCAGCTGGGAGGAGATTTTCCAGCGCGAAGTCGGCGAGGCGTATCGGCCCCCCAAACTCGTGCTGTTCTCCGGTGGCACCCGCTCCGGCTGCGGCGCTGCGCAGAGCGCCATGGGCCCGTTCTACTGCCCCGCCGACCAGAAGGTCTATCTCGACCAGAGCTTTTTCGACGAACTCGCCAACCGCTTCCAGGCCAAGGGTGACTTTGCCGCCGCCTATGTGATCGCCCATGAAGTCGGCCACCATGTCCAGAACCTGCTCGGCATTTCGGCGCAGGCTCAGGAGGCGCAATCGCGCACATCCAAAACCCGCGCCAACGCCATTTCGGTGCGCGTCGAACTCCAGGCAGATTGCCTCGCCGGCGTCTGGGCCAAGGACAATGCCACGCTGCTCGAGCCCGGCGATGTCGAGGAGGCGATGCGCGCCGCTACCGCCATCGGCGACGATACGCTGCAGCGCGCCGCGCAAGGGGTCGTCGTGCCCGAAAGCTTTACCCATGGTTCCAGCGCGCAGCGCACCCGCTGGTTCACAAAGGGCATGACCGACGGCACCATCCGCGGTTGCGATACCTTTGCAGCGCGGGATTTGTAGCGGCTAGCCGATATCGATAATCGTCAGCACGCCCTTGGCATTACCCGGCGCCGCCTGCTTCAACGCCAGTGTAAAGTCGTCGCCATCTTCGGTCTTGCCCGAAATCGTTTCGCCGGTCCGGCTGATGGCGATCTTCTTGGCCTCGAACTGGCCCTGGTACCAGTCCGCCACCACCGCAGCGTCAGCCGGCGCCGCAAAGCCGATCTCCACCACGGCGCGCTTCGTCGTCTTGCGGTCCTGGGCGTTGACCTTCACCGATCCGACCTTGGCACCCGGATAAAGCCCGACACCATCGATATCGAACTTGGCTCCATCAGTCATGCCGTCCGGCACCTTCACCTTGGCCTCCAGCCCGCCCGGCAGCTTGATCTCGAACTTGCCCGTCTCGCTGTCGCCCTCGATATTCACGGCCGACGCCATGGCGGTCGCGTCATCCTTCACATCGATGCTGATATCAACGCCTTTTGCCGGGGTCTCGGTTTCCACCTTGCTCTCGCCGCAGCCGGCGAGTGCCAATGCAGCGGCAAACATCATCACATTGGTTTTCATCGCAGCGCTCCAGACTGTATTGCTAAAATAATACACACGCTCGCGCTGGCGTCAATGCGCCTTTTTGGAGGGCAGCATGTGCAGCGCCGCCACGATCACCCCGCCGACCAGCAGACCGAACACGCCCGATCCCGCCGCGCCGACCAACCAAGCTACCACCGGGCCTACCGCGCCGGTTGCCGCCCCCGCCAGTTCGGCGACATGGTGGATCGTATGACCCGGCTCGGCGATGCGGTATTGCTCCATCGAATGGACGATGATGCCGCCGCCCACCCACAACATCGCCGCGGTGCCGACCCCGGCCAGCACCTTGAGCAGGGGCGGCATTCCGGTCACCAGCGCCCGGCCGATCGCCCGCCCCGGCGCCGCCGCCTTGCCCGGCCGCTTGGCCAGCGCCAACCCCACGTCATCGGCCTTAACGATCAGC
Source organism: Polymorphobacter sp. (assembly GCA_049318305.1). Taxonomy (GTDB): domain Bacteria; phylum Pseudomonadota; class Alphaproteobacteria; order Sphingomonadales; family Sphingomonadaceae; genus Sandarakinorhabdus. Next base: position 1,477 of record JBMOGO010000045.1, on the reverse strand, counting down.
CCGACGACGCCATAGACCAGCACGGTAATGCCGATGCCGACCACCGCCAGCACCGCCGCCTGCTCGGCGATCGGCGCTGCGGTCACATCGCCCAGCGTGATCGCCATGATTTCGCCGGACAGGATGAGATCGGTGCGAATCGCGCCGGTCACCATCGCGGTCTCGACGTCCTTGTCGCTGCCCTCGGCCCGCGATTCGGCGAACTCGTCGTGCGGCGTGAACATCTCGTAAATCTTCTCGGCGCCTTCGTAGCAGAGGAAGGCACCGCCGAGCAGCAGCAGCGGCGTAATCCCCCAGGGCGCGAAATAACTCAGCAGCAAGGCGCCCGGCAGCAGGATCAACAGCTTGTTTTTCAACGACCCGAGCGCGATCTTGCCGACAATCGGCAGCTCTCGCGCCGGCGAAAAACCGTGCACATAGCGCGGCGTCACCGCGGTATCGTCGATCACCACCCCCGCCGCCTTGGCACTGGCCTTGCCGGCGGCAGCGACGGTGTCGTCCAATGAGGCGGCCGCCACCTTGGCGATGGCGGCGACGTCGTCGAGAAGGGCAAAGAGACCGGAAGACATAGGCCAAGCTGGCTTGCAACAACCAAGATTTTGCGCAAGCAAAATCTTGGTTGTTGCGAGACTCAGCGCAGCGCCCGGCCGGCGGGGCGGTGCGGCGTTCTCGCACCGAACCCGTCCGACGCCGGCGTGGCTTTGCCACGACGCTTCCTTCCCCTCCCCCCCGTCCCGAAAGTCTCGAAAGTCACCCACATCATGGTTTTCAGACTTTCGCCCCTATGAAGCGAAAAACCCAACAATCCCCAACAATTTCAGAGAGCTGATTACCATCAGACCCTCGCACAAAAACCCCGTGTAGGACAGCGCCAAGTTTCCCGAAGCGCAAGCGCCTCCGGCGGCCGGGGCCTTGGCCCCGGACCCCGTTTGGGGTCTATGTCCATGATCTCTATCCTCGCGCTGGCGATTGCCGGGGCGCGCAACCGTGGATACCCGCCCTGACTTACCGATCACTCTTCATCGAAGAACATGCGTCACAGGAAAGCGCCGAGGCGGTATATGCGCCTGGACGAAACACAAGCGTGCTCGGATCGCTGAACGGTTGGACGTGGCACCATTCGGTTGCGAGGTTTGCGCGAGAGAATGCGCTGCCCGCGGACTATATCGACAATTGCTGGGTGCGTGTGGCGATGAACGCCGACCAGTTGACGCAATTCCTGACGCAGGACGAGGCATCAGCCATCGAGGCGGCCGACCTGATCGAAAAGGTCAGGCCCGATCTCTGGTATGTCGTCAGCGAGGAAGAGTTTTAGGCCAAGGCAGCTGGCGGCGTGCCGCCGCCAGACTCGCCGAAGGCCCCGCCGGCTGCGTGGCTTTGCCACAAAGCTGCCTGGCTCTCTGTCTCTGGCGACTGGGGTCTTAGGCGGCGTGGACAAATTTGAGCCAGTATCTGGCCGCTGCGATGTGAACCATGC
>JBMOGO010000044.1:0-26729 GCA_049318305.1 Polymorphobacter sp. | reverse complement strand
CCCCGCCGGAAGCCCTGTTTCAGACCCTGACCAACCCGGTCATCGGCACCACGCTCTGGCCGGCAAACACTGTGCGGGCGACCAGCGCCGGATCGAGCCCGAATTGCTCCGCCGCCAGCCCGGCGAACAGGGCGCGCAGATCGGCAGTGGGCTTCAGGTCGCGGCCATCGTGCAGCCGGGCCGGCGCCAGCCCCGGCCAATCGGTGATCACCCGACCCCCGCGCAGCGCGCCGCCGGCAAGGATGGCGGCGCCGCCGGTGCCATGATCGGTGCCGCCGGTGCCGTTGGGGGCGGCGGTGCGGCCGAATTCAGTGGCGGCGACCACGATGGTGCGTGCCCAGTCCGCCCCCAGCCCGGTGGCGAGCGCGGCAATGACGGCGTCGAGCTGCCGCAACTGCTGGTTGAGGCGGCCGACCTGGCCGGAATGCGTGTCCCAGCCGCCGATCTCGATCACCGCCACGCGCGCGCCATCGGGCTTGGCAAGGAAGGTCGCCGCCAGTCTGCCGAGCGTCGCCGGGTCGGCACGTCCTTGTGCATCGCTGCCGGCCATGGCCCGCGCCGCCATCGCCTGTGACCAGAGCGCGTGCAGCTGCGGGTCGGTGTCGTACATCCCGCCGACCCGCGCCAGCAGATCGTCATCGGCCTCGGGCAGGCTCGATGGCGCGAACGCCGTCGCCGGTGCCGCACCGCGCAGCGCCATCGGCAGGGTGGCGGACAGCGCCACCGCCGGTTCCTGCGCCCGCGGCAGCAGCGGCAACAGACGGTTGAGCCAACCGTCCTTTAGCGCATAGGCTGCGGTGCCGCCGGTTTCGAGGACGTTCTGCGCATCGAAGTGCGAGCGTTCGCGATAAGGCGAGGCGATGGCATGGACGAACGCCGCCTGGCCCTTGGCGTACAACGCGCGGGTTGCTGCCAGCGCCGGGTGGAGCGCGAAATCACTGTTCAGCGCGATGGCCGGGCCAGCAGCGGGCGGCGGGCCGAAGCGAACACGCAAGGCGGCATAGGCCGGGTCGCCCACCGGCATCACCGCTGCCAGCCCGTCCATGGCGCCGCGCAGCACGATGAACACCAGCCGCCGATCAGTCGGCGCGGCGGCCAGCGCCAGCCCCGGGGTGACAAGCGCGCCGACGGCAAGACCGGCACGGCTGAGGAAGCGGCGGCGGTGCAGCATGGTCTAGCGCCTAAGGAATTCGGGAGCGGCGAGCAGCAGCGCCAGCCCCTGTTGCGGGCGGTCGGCGCGGGCGATGGCCTGCGCGGTCGCAGCCGACAGCACGCCGGGGAGCAATTGCGGCGCCAGCACGCGCGCATCGATACGGTCTCCCACGGTCGCTGCGATCCGCCCGGCGGTTTCCACCCGGCGCAACAACGCATCGGGTGCGGCCCAACTGGCCGCAGTGTCATCCCAGCCGGCGGGCGAGCCGGGCCGCCACACCGGCTGGCCGAGTTCGTTCAGCGCCGCAACGGTGCGCAGGTCTGCCGTGCCGGCGCCCACGGCGCGCAGGGCCGATATGGTCCAGTCCCACGGCGTCTTGAACTTGGGGGTCGGCACCGCCCAGCTTTCGGGAGCTTCGATCAACACCCGGTACAGCGCCATCAGGTCACCGCCGCTGGCAATATGCGCCGCAGCCAACCGGTCGACGAGCGCCGGCGGCGGCACATCGGCGACGAAATGCCGGGCCAGCTTGGTCGCCAGGTGCCGCGCCGTCGCCAGATGCACTGCGAGATCGGCCAGCATGGCGCGCGCCTGCGCCTCACCCGGCTGCGCATAACTGGTGCCGAGCAGCCGACGCGCGCCGGGTTCATGCCAGTTCGGTTGAAAGACAAAGGCACCATCAGGGGCTTCGATGCCGATCGGGCGGCGCACAAAGCCACCGATGCTCCAGCCGGTCAGGCCGCGCGCCAGTTCCAGGACATCGCCTTGTGCATAATTGCCGACACCCAGCGTGTGGAGTTCGAGGATTTCGCGCGCCAGATTCTCGTTGAGGCCCGGCTGGCGGCGGGCATTGCGCGCCCGCGCCGCCTGCCCCAGCGGCGAATCCGGGCCGATCGATTGCGCCTGGTCGAGATAGAGCAGCATCGCCGGGTGACGCTCCACTGCCAGCAACATGTCGATGAAGCGCCCGCCGATGTGCGGGCGGATCGCTTCGAATTCGAGCGTGCCGGCCAGCCCGATGGTCTGCAACTTGTCGGCCGACACGGCAAAATGATTGGCCCAGAAATGCACCAGCCGCTCGGCAAAGGGCGTTTCAGTGGTCAGCGCCGACGCGATGCGGGCGCGGGCCTGGCCGCCATAGCTGTCGCGATACTCGCGGCGCAGCGCGGCGCGGATTGCCTGTTCCTGGGTCTTGCTGTCGGCATCCGACAGCGGTGCCGCCGCCATGTCGCCGGCGGCGAGGCCGTTGGCGGCCAGGAACGGCCGGATCTGCGCCAGATACTCGCGAAACTGCCGCGCCATGATGGCGCTGCCCGGGGTGGCGGCGATGACAGCGGGACGCGGTTCGTACGAAGCGAATTGCCCGAGCAGCCAGCCGCGCGGATCTGCCTTCGGCGGGTCTGCCTGCCGCGCGCCAAGGCCGAAGCGATTGCGCGCGATCGCCTGTAAAGCGGGGGCCTGTGTGGCGGGAAACTGGGCGACCATGCCGCTACTACGCTGCGCCAGCCCAGCTTCCCCCGCTTTCAAGCCTCTCCCTTACAGAGGACGGCGTATCAGTTGTTGACCTGCCGCTTGAAGAATGGCGGAATTTCGACTTCGTTGGCACCGGGCACAGGTTCCGGTGCCAGCGTCGAGGGCTGCGCGGACTTGGGCTTGGGGCCACGCGACAAGTTCATCATCTTTTCGAACAGGGTCGGCGGGCGTTCTTCCTCGACGGCCGCGACAGGGGCTGGCCGCACGGGCTCCGGCTCAGGAACAACCACGGCAGCGACGGGAGCTGGTGCATCGGTCGGTGTGAAGCGGAACGTGTCGGCTGGCGACAGGTCAGTCACGCGTTCGGCAGTGGCGAGATCGAGGTCTTCCGGTGCCAGTTCGATTTCCGGCAGCTCGTCATCCGCCCGCGCATCGAGTTCGTCGAGGGCGCGCGCCATGGCGCTGTCGGCAACGGGCAGGCCGTTATCGACCGGCGCCGGCACCTGGACTTCGGGCACGGGCGCTGGCGCGATGGTCGGCGGTGCGGTGAAGATGCTCGGTTGCGCGGCAAAACCGCCGGCGTTGCCAAGCTGGCGCGGTCGTGCGGCAACCGGCACCGGACGGCTGGCGGCATCGATGCCGGTGGCAACCACCGACACGCGCATGATGCCGTCGAGATCCTTGTTGAACGCCGAACCAACGATGATGTTGGCATCCGGATCGACCATGTCGCGGATGTGCGTCGCGGCTTCATCGACTTCCATCAGGCGCAGATCGTCGCCGCCGGTGATGTTGATGATGACACCCTTGGCACCGCGCATGCTGACTTCGTCGAGCAGCGGGTTGGCGATGGCCTTTTCGGCGGCTTCGATGGCGCGGCGTTCGCCCGTCGCTTCACCCGTCCCCATCATCGCCTTGCCCATTTCGGACATGACGGTGCGGATATCAGCGAAATCGAGGTTGATGAGGCCGGGCATGATCATCAGGTCGGTGATGCCGCGGACGCCTTGGTGCAGCACCTGGTCGGCCATCGCGAACGCTTCCTTGAAGGTCGTGTTGGCGTTGGCGATCAGGAACAGGTTCTGGTTGGGGATGATGATGAGGGTGTCGACGACCTTCTGCAGCTCGGCGATACCTTCTTCGGCGGCGCGCATGCGCTTGTTGCCTTCAAAGGTGAACGGCTTGGTCACGACGCCAACGGTGAGGATGCCTTTTTCGCGCGCGGCGCGGGCGACGACGGGGGCGGCGCCGGTGCCGGTGCCACCGCCCATGCCGGCGGCGATGAAGCACATGTGCGCGCCTTCAAGGCTGGTTTCGAGCTGGTCGAGGGTTTCTTCGGCGGCGGCGCGGCCGATCTCCGGCCGGGCACCGGCGCCCAGCCCCTGGGTGATCTTCATGCCGAGCTGAATCCGCACCGGCGCCTTGCTGCTGGCCAGCGATTGCGCATCGGTGTTGGCCACGATGAACTCGACCCCTTGCAGGTCGGCGTTGATCATGTTGGTCACCGCGTTGCACCCGGCGCCGCCTACACCGATCACCGTGATACGCGGCTTCAGTTCGGTCAAAGCGGGCCGTTCAAATTCCAGCATCTCGTGTCTACCCTACCTTGAGTCATACTATATGAGCGATTCGTCTGAGGGAAGCAGCATCACATGCTACCCCTTAATTTTTCGATCATGGTGGCGAGCCTTCCGCCGCCGCCATTCGGTTTCGGCGGCGCCGTCATGTGCCAGATATCAGGCACTTCTGCGGCCGCAAACAGCACCAATCCGGCCAGTGTGGCAAAGGCCGGGCCCGACTGTGCCAGCGGCAGACCGGTCAATCCGCGCGGTCGGCCGATGCGGACGTTGCGGCCGAGCGCGCCTTGCGCAAAATCGGCGATGGAGCGGAGCTCAGCGCCGCCCCCGGTCAGCACCAATTGCCGCGCCTGCGGGCCGGTGAAACCCAGTTCATCGAGCTTGATGGCGACTTCGCGAAACAGCAGATCGAGGCGGTGACGGATGACGCCGATGATCTGCGCCTTGGGCACGCGCATCGGTTCCGACGTTGCGTCCTCGCTCATCGGCGGGATTTCGACGGCTTCGTGATTGTCCTTGGGGACGGCAATCGCCGACCCGTCGAGCGCCTTCAACCGTTCGGCATGGCTGCGCCGCGTGGCGAAGGCGGCGGCAAGGTCATAAGTGATATCATCGGCGCCCATAGGGATGGCGGCAACGCCGACCAGCATGCCGAAACTGTGGACCGCGATGGTGGTCACCCCGGCGCCGATTTCGATGAGCGCGACGCCGAGCTCGCGTTCCTCGCGCTCCAACGTCGACAGGCTCGCCGCCAGCGGCGATGCAACCAGCGAGCGCAGCCCGATATGGGCATTCTTGATGGCGCGATCGAGGTTCTTCAGCGGCGGTGTGTCGGCGGTGACGACATGGATATCCATGCCGAGCCGATCGGCGTGGAACCCGACCGGGCTTTCGACGCCGGGCTGGCCATCGAGCGCATACAGCGCCGGCTGGGCATGGACGACGGTGCGGCCGCGCGGATCGATGCGCAGCCGCCCGGCCTCGCGCAACTTGACCATGTCGGCGGCCGTGATGCTGGCACCGGCGATATCGATTTCGGCGGTGGCGACATCGGAGCCGAGATTGCCTGCCGAAATGCTGGCATGGACGAATTCGATCTGGACGCCCGCAGCGCGTTCGGCCTGGTCCATGGCGCCGCGAATGGCGGCTTCGGTGCGGTCGAAATCGGTGACCAGGCCGCGTTTCAGGCCGGCGCAAGGTTTCTGCCCGGTGCCGATGACGCGCGGCTCACCATCGCCGCCGACCAGCGCGATCAACGCGGCGACCTTTGAAGTGCCGACATCGAGCACGGCGATGGTGCGTTCGGCCGGGGCCTTGGGAACGAGAGGAATACGGGGCTGGATTTTCGGGGCCATCAGATTGTCGTCGGTTTGGGAGCGGCGGCGGCTTTTGCGGCAGCCTCCAGGGCTTTTTGCACGGCCGGGCCGGCAACGGTCATCTGGCCGGGCAGCCGCATGTCGAAGCGCTCGAAGCGACCGCCGAGCAGCTTGCGGTCTTCGGACAATTCGGATTCAAGCCGCGCAAAGCGTTTGAAGGCGGCGGTGGCGGCGGCCGGCGTATCGGGCAGCGCCAGCGTTTCGCCGGATTTGAACTTCACATCCCAGCGGCGGCCGCCGACCAGCACCGCGGCATCGACCTTGCCCGACAGCGTCGGCGCCGAGGCGGTGAGTGCCAGCAGCTCGCGCACCCGCGTGTTGGCGCCGGGACCGACGACAACCGGCAGCGCCGAGAAGCGTTCCAGCTTTTGTGTCGTCAGCGGCTTGCCGGTGATGTCGATGGCAGCAAAGCGGCGGCGAAACTGCCAGAGCGCCACCGGCTTGCGCTCGGTGATGTGGATGGTCAGCGTGTCGGGCAGGCGGCGACCGACGCTGGCATCGGCGACCCAATCCAGCTTTTTCAGCCGGCCACGGATCGCCGACAGGTCGGCGTTCAGCATGGCGTTGCTGGTGCCAGCCAGCGCCGCGTCATAAATCGGCAGCTTGCCGAGTTCGCGCGTGCCGGTGATCTCGACGTGGCGGACTTCAAATCCCGCCTTGGCGGTGGTGCGGACGAATTCGGCCCATTTTGCCTGCGGAATGCCGGCGAGAAACACGCCGATGATGCCGGTCACGCCGATCAGCGAAAGCCCGGCCAGGGCGATATTGCGGCGCAACGCCTGGGCGCTGACCGGCAGCGCCACGGTCGCCACTGCGGGCTTGCGCTGCGGCACCGCCTTGTGGCGCGGGGCGCGGGCGCCGCGCTTGATGCTGGTTGCGGTCATGCGCCCTCCATTGCCGCATCGATGAGGCGTTGCACCAGCAATTCATAGCTGATGCCGCGATACCGGGCCTGTTCCGGCACCAGGCTGAGCGGGGTCATCCCCGGCTGGGTGTTGACCTCCAGCAGGAACAATCCGGCTTCGCCGTGCGCCGGGTCCCAGCGGAAATCCGATCGCGACGCGCCCTTGCAGCCGAGTGCGCGATGCGCATCCAGCGCCATTTTCAGGCAGCTGGCTTCGATATCGGCGGGCAGGTCAGCCGGGCAGATATGGGTGGTCAGGCCATCGGTATACTTGGCCTCGTAATCGTAAAAGCCGGCGGCGGTCTGCAATTCGGTCACGGCGAGCGCTTCGTCGCCCAGCACCGCGACGGTCAGCTCCTTGCCGGCAATGAAAGGTTCGGCGAGCAGTTCGGTGAACGTCTGCCAAGGGCCAGTTGCGTCGCGGGCGACGGGGTTGCCATAGTTTGACGCGTCAGTGACGATGGCGACGCCGACCGAGGAGCCTTCGTTGACAGGTTTGAGGACATAGGGGCGCGGCAGCGGGTCGGCCGCGTGCAGGCTTTCGGATGTCACGATCCTGCCCACCGGCATGCGGATGCCATGCGGTTGCAGGACGAGCTTGGTCAGTTGCTTGTCAATGGCGATCGCCGAGGTCGTGAGGCCGGAATGGGTGTAGCGCAGCCCCATCAGGTCGAGCAGGCCCTGCACCGAGCCGTCCTCCCCAGGCGTGCCATGCAGCGCGTTGAACACGACATCGGGCGCGGCGGCGGCGAGCGCAGCAGCGACATTCCGGTCCATGTCGATTTCGGTGACGTCATGGCCGAGCGCGCGGCAAGCGGCGGCGATGCCGCGCCCGGAGGTCAGCGACACCTCGCGCTCGGCGGACCAGCCGCCCATCAGGACCGCGACTTTCACTTGGTGCCCACCCGTTCGATCTCCCATTCCAGCGCCACGCCGGAATGCGCCAGCACCCGGGCGCGCACTTCGTCGCCCAGCGCCTCGATATCGGCGCTGGTTGCGTCACCGGTGTTGATGAGGAAATTGGTGTGCTTTTCGGACACTTGCGCACCGCCGAGCCTCAGGCCGCGACAGCCGGCGGCGTCGACCAGTTGCCAGGCCTTCAACCCGGTCGGGTTCTTGAAGGTGGACCCCCCTGTGCGCGAGCGCAGCGGTTGCGAGGCTTCGCGTTCGGCGGCGATGCGATCCATTTCGGCCGTGATGACCGCCTTGTCGCCGGGGCTGCCGCGGAACAGTGCCTCCACGACGATATCGCCGTCCGGCAGGGCTGAATGGCGATAGCTGAAGCCGAAATCGGCCGCTGACAGGGTTTCGATACGGCCATCGCGGCGAACAACGGTGGCTTCGACCAGAATATCGGCGACGTCGCGGCCATAGGCACCGGCGTTCATGCGGACAGCCCCGCCGGTGGTACCGGGGATGCCGCGCAGGAATTCGAGACCGGCAAGCGAAGCATCGCGCGCTGCGGAGGCGACAGTAATGCCCATGGCGGCGGCACCGACGCGGATGTTCTGGCCTTCGATTGTCACCTTTGCAAAGGCCTTGGGCAGCCGGACGGTGACACCGGGCAAGCCACCGTCGCGCACGATCAGGTTTGAGCCGACACCCACCGGGAATAACGGGATTGCCGGATCGAGGCCGCCGAGGAACTGCGCCAGGTCGGCGATGTCACGCGGGCGCGCCAACCATTCTGCAGCGCCGCCGGTGCGGAACCAGATGAACTCGGCGAACGACGCATTGGCTTCGATGCTGCCCGCCAGCGGCGGCAACGCGGTCGTGGCAGGGGCAGCAACGGCCATCATCCGGCACGCACCTTGGCGATCGCATCGGCGAGGCCTGCCGCCCATTTGGTGATGTCGCCGGCGCCGAGGCACACCACCATGTCGCCAGGACGAGCGTCGGCCGCCAGTTGCCGCGCCAGATGGTCGGCGCCGGTGACGCTTTGCGCGGCGCGGTGGCCGGAATTGCGCAGGCCGGTGACCAGCGCGTCGGCATCAGTGCCCGGAATCGGCGCTTCGCCGGCGGCATAGACCGGCGCCACATAGACCGCATCGGCATCGTTGAACGCCGCCTGGAATTCGCCCATCAAGTCGCGCAGCCGCGTGAAGCGGTGCGGCTGCACCACCGCCAGCACGCGCGCCTGGGCGCCTTCACGCGCGGCGGCGAGGACCGCCTTGATCTCCACCGGGTGGTGGCCATAATCGTCGATGATCGTCACGCCATCGATTTCGCCGACCTTGGTGAAGCGCCGCTTGACCCCGCCGAAGCGCGCGAAACCGGCGCGGATTGCCTCATCCGAAATTCCAAGTTCGACAGCCACCGCCACCGCCGCCAGCGCGTTCTGCACATTGTGGCGGCCCGGCATCGGCAACATCAGATCGGGAATGGTGCGTTCACTGTCGCGGCCGCGCACGATGACGCTGAAAATATTGCCCCCCGGCACCGGCGTGACATTCTCGCCGCGAACATCGGCGGTCGCAGAAAAGCCATAGGTGATGATGCGGCGGTCCTGCACCTTGGGCAGCAGCGCCTGCACTTCCGGATGATCGATGCACAGCACGCCGGCACCGTAAAAGGGAATATGGTTGATGAACTGGCGAAAGCCTTCGCGGACCTTGTCGAAATCGCCCCAGTGGTCGAGATGTTCGGGGTCGATATTGGTGACGATGCCGATGGTGCCGCCCAGCCGCAGGAAGCTGCCGTCCGATTCATCGGCCTCCACCACCATCCATTCGCCTTCGCCCAGCCGAGCGTTGGAGCCATAGGTGTTGATGATGCCGCCGTTGATGACGGTGGGATCGAGATTGCCGGCATCGAGCAACGCCGCCACCATCGAAGTGGTGGTGGTCTTGCCGTGCGTGCCCGCCACCGCGACGCAGGATTTCAGCCGCATCAGTTCCGCCAGCATTTCGGCGCGGCGCACGATCGGGATACGCTTCGCCTGCGCGGCGACAACCTCGGGATTATCGCGCTTTATGGCGGTGGAGGTGACAACGACCGCGGCATTGGCGACGTTGGCCGCATCCTGGCCGATAAACACGGTGATGCCCTTGGCGCGCAACCCGGCGATGACATAGCCCTCGGCGCTGTCCGAGCCCTGCACGGTGAAGCCGAGATTGGCCATCACCTCGGCGATCCCCGACATGCCGATGCCGCCGATGCCGATAAAGTGGATGACGCCGATATCGGTGCGAAAACCGGAGGTGCGGGTAGCGGGGCTCATGCGGGGGTTCCGGTCGAAACTACAAGGTCGGCGAGGCGCGCCGCAGCGTCCGGATAACCTGCGCTGCGCGCGCCGGCGGCGGCGGCTGCCAGAGCTTTCGGGTCCGCCAGCCACGCCGTCAAGGCCTGCGCAAGACGCTCTGCGGTGAACTGCGGCTGGGCGATGACGATCGCACCGCCAGCCGCCGCCAGCCCCTGGGCATTGTCGGTCTGGTGGTCGTCGGTAGCGATCGGCAGCGGCACAAGGATGGCCGGACGCCCGGCGACTGCCAGCTCCGCCACCGTAGACGCGCCCGAACGCGCGACGACAATATGCGCGGCGGCGATCTGGCCGGGCAGATCGGTGAAATAGGCGCGCACTTCGGCGGCGACCCCGGCGGCGCGATAGGTTTCCCGCACCGTTGCGGCATCCTCGTCGCGGCCCTGATGGACCACCGTCAGCCGGGCGCGCAGTGTTTCAGGCAGCAGCGCGACAGCGGCGGGAACGATGCTGTTCAGGATGGCGGCACCCTGGCTGCCGCCGGTGACGAGCAAGCGCAAGCGCGGCGCGTCACTATCGAACGCCACCGCGCGCGCCGCGATGATTTCGGCACGCACCGGGTTGCCGGTCAGCGTGGTTTTCGTCGCCCAGCCGGCGTCCATGCGGCGGACATGCGGATAGCTGGTGGCGATGGCACGGACGCGGGGGGCGAGGAAGCGGTTGACGCGGCCGAGCACGGCATTCTGTTCATGAACCAGGCTGGGCAATTTCAGCGACAGCGCGGCCAGCAACGACGGCAGCGCCGGATAGCCGCCGAAGCCGATGACGGCGCGGGGCTTCAATTCGCGGAACAGCGCGCGCGCTGCACCCCGGCCGCGCCAGATGCTCATCGCCACCGCGGGCAGCGACCGCCACCCCGACCGCCCCGGCGAACCGCTGTCGACCACGGTACGCGGCACGCCTTCGAACAGGCCGGGAAAGCGCAGGCCCCGCGCATCGGTCACCAGATGCACATCATGGCCGCGGGCGCGCAGTTCCAGCGCCAGCACATGCGCCGGCACCATATGCCCGCCGGTACCACCAGCGGCCAGGATGTACGACCCCTTCAAGCCGCCCGCCAGCGTTCGACATAGGGCGAGGCCTTGAGGAACGGATTGCGCCGCGTCAGTCCGAGCAGCAGCCCCATCCCCATGCTGAGCGCCAGGAACGACGAACCGCCATGGCTGATGAACGGCAGCGTCATGCCCTTGGATGGCAGCAGCTTGAGATTGACCGCCATGTTGATCGTCGCCTGCAGCCCGAACTGCGTTGCCAGGCCCGATGCGGCGAGCAGGATGAACGGATCATCCTCGTCGAGCAGCATCAGGAACACCCGGACAACGATGGCGATATACAGGCCGGCGACGACGAGGCAGGCGATCATGCCGAACTCCTCGCCAATGACCGAAAAGATGTAGTCGGTCTGCGGCTCGGGCAGGCGGAACTTCATCTGGCCTTCGCCCGGGCCGACACCGAACAGGCCGCCGGCGCGAAAGCAGTCCAGCGCCCGGTCGATCTGGTAGGTGTCGCCGCCACCGGTGAGGAATTTGTCGATGCGCTGGCTGACATGGTCGACGGTCAGATAGGCGATCCCCATGCCGACCGTGGCGACGGCAGCGAGCACGCCAAGCACCCATAGCGACATGCCGGCGAGCAGCGCCTGCACCAGCCACACTGCCGCGATCAATGCGGTCTGGCCGAAATCCGGCTGCTTCACCAGCAGCGCCGCCACCAGCACCAGCAGGCCGAAACTGATCTGCATGGTCGGCAGGCTGCGATCTTCGAACCGCAGCGCCAGCAGCCAGGCGGTGGTGACGATGAACAGCGGCTTGAAGAATTCCGATGGCTGGAACTGGAACCCCGGCAGGGTAATCCAGCGCTGCGCGCCATTGGCACCGCTACCGATGAATGGCACCAGCGCCAGCAGCACCAGGAACACCAAAGCACCGAGCAGCGACAGCCGCTTGGCCCAGCTGATCGGCAGCATCGACACGCCGAGCATCACCGGCAGGCCAAGGATGACCCAGCCGATCTGGCGCTTGAGGAAATACAGGTCGTCATATTTGAAATTGGCGCCCGAAAGCCGCTGCGCCGCCGCCGGCGAGGCCGCGGCGACCGCGATGATGCCGCAACCGATGAGCGCGAACACAAAGGTCAGCAGCAATTTGTCGGTTGTCCAGAACCAGCGCCCGAGGCGGGTGCGGTCGCCGCGCGAAAAGGCGGTGCCGGCGCCGATGCTGCCAAGCCACGCCTGCACCCTGGAACCCGCAGTGCTCATAGCGCCTCCACCAACGCACGGAAGCAATCACCGCGCGCTTCGAAATCCCGGAACTGATCGAAACTGGCGCACGCCGGCGACAGCAGCACGGTGTCCCCCGGTTTTGCCGCCGCTGCCGCCTCTGCCACGGCGCGGCCGAGCGTCCCCGAGAGATGGACCGGCATATGCGGCGCCAGGATGGGGGCGAACTGCGCCGCCGCTTCCCCGATGAGATAGGCGGCGACCACGCCGCCAAGATAGGGCGTGACGGCACCCAGATCGACGCTGCCATCGGCACCCGGCTTGGCGCGGCCGCCAGCAATCCAGTGGGTGCGGGGAAACGCTGCCAGCGCCGGGGCGCTGCTGTCGGCGTTGGTAGCCTTTGAATCATTGACCCAGAGCACGCCGGCCTTTTCGGCAATGCGTTCCATGCGGTGCGGCAGCCCCGGATAACTGCGCAGCCCTGACTCGATTTCGGCCGGCGTCAGGCCCAGCGCCGTGCAAGCCGCGATGGCGGCGCGGGCGTTCTGCAGATTGTGCGGCCCCTGCAGCGCCGGCCAGTTGGCCTGGTTGCCGGCCTCGACGTCCTCGATGAACTGGATCAAGGGCTCCTCGGCGTCTTCAAGAACGTCATGTTCGGTTTCGGCGTCCATCCCGACAATCGCGGTGCGGAACGGCGATTGCATGGCGAACAGCCGCGCCTTGGCGGCAGCATACGCCTCGATGCTGCCGTGGCGTTCAAGATGGTCAGGCGTGATGTTGAGCAGGATGGCAACGTCGCAATCGAGGCTGTCGGTGATGTCAAGCTGATAGCTCGACAGTTCGAGCACATAGATGCCACCGGCGGGCACCGGCTCCTGCGACAGGATCGGTAGGCCGATATTGCCGCCCATCAGGGTCGGCGCGCCGGCAGCGGCGAGCATGTGGTGGATTAGCGCCGTCGTCGTCGACTTCCCGTTGGTTCCGGTGATGCCGACGACGCGGTGTGGCGGGAGCGCGGGGCGAGCCTGCGCAAACAGTTCGATATCGCCGATGACGGGGATGCCCGCGGCGATCGCCTTGACGAACAGCGGCGCCGAATGCGGCACGCCGGGGGAAACGATCAGCGCATCGAGCGTCGACAGATCGATCTCGTGCAGATTGGTCAGCGTGCCGTCAAAGCCGGCCCGCGCGGCGTCGCCATCGTCCCAGTTCAGGCAGGTGGCACCGGAGGCGATGAGCGCGGCCACAGTCGCCTTGCCGCTGCGGGCGAGGCCGTAGACGCCGAAGGTCTGGCCGACGAAGGCGGGGGAGGTGATCACCGCAGCTTCAACGTGGCGAGGCCGGCGAGCGCCAGCACGATCGAGATGATCCAGAAACGGATGACGACAGTAGATTCCGCCCAGCCCAGCTGTTCAAAATGATGGTGGATCGGCGCCATGCGGAACACGCGCTTGCCGGTCGTCTTGAAGCTGATGACCTGGACGATGACGCTGACGGTTTCGAGGACGAACAACCCGCCGATGACGACCAGCACCAGTTCGTGATTGGTAATGACCGCGATACTGCCCAGCGCGCCGCCCAGTGCCAGCGACCCGGTATCGCCCATGAACACCGCCGCTGGCGGCGCATTGTACCACAGGAACCCCAGGCAGGCGCCGATCAGCGCCGCCGCGAACACCGCGAGTTCGCCCGAGCCGGGGACGTGGTGGACACCAAGATAGTCCGAAAAGCGGATGTTGCCGACGAGATAGGCAATGATCGCAAAGGCCGCCGCGGCAATGACCACCGGCATCGTCGCCAGCCCGTCGAGCCCGTCGGTCAGGTTCACGGCATTGCCGAACCCTGTCACGATGAACGCGGCGAACCCGATGTAGAAAAACCCCAGCGGAATGCCGGCGTCTTTCAGGAACGGCAGGTACAGCGTCGTACCGTTCTGGCTGGCGATCCAGGTGCAGGCGAGGCCGGCGACAAGGAATTCGATCATCAGCCGGGTGCGGCCGGAAATGCCCTTGTGACTGCGTTTCGTCACCTTGTCGTAATCGTCCATGAACCCGATGGCGCCGAAGCCCAGCGTAACGAACAGGCTGGCCCAGACAAAGCCGTTGCCGGTGTCCATCCAGAGCAAAGTCGAAACCGTCAGCGCGATCAGGATCATCAGCCCGCCCATCGTCGGCGTGCCCTTTTTGGTGAGCAGGTGCGACGCCGGGCCATCCTCGCGGATCGGCTGGCCCTTGCCCTGCTTGCTGCGCAGGAAGCCGATGAAGCGCGGCCCGATGATCAGCGCGATCGCGAGCGCCGTCACCAAAGCCCCCACCGAGCGGAAGGTGATGTAGCGGAACAGGTTGAGGATGCCCTCGAACCCCGCCCAATAGGCAATGGCGTTGATCATGCCCGTTCCCGTTCCCGCAAACTCGCCACGACATCGCCAAGCCGCAGGCTGTTGGAGCCCTTGACCAGCAGCACATCATCCGCACCGAGCAGCCGATCGATCTCGGTCTGGGCGGCGGGTGCGTCGGCGACGTGGCGCACATCTACGCGCCGCGCCAAGGCCGCCGCCAGCGGTTTCATCTCGTTACCCACAACTATTATGCAAGATACGCCGGCCGTCACCACATATGGTGCCAGTTCGGCGTGAAACTGGTCGGACAAGCTGCCCAATTCGCGCATGCCGCCGAGCAACGCCAGCCGCCGCCCCTGCCCGGCCGGCGTGATCTCGCCGAGCACCGCCAGCGCTGCCGCCATCGAGGCCGGGTTGGCGTTATAGCTTTCATCGATGACGATCGCCGGCCCGGTATCGGTGGCGACCCGCAGGCGCTGGCCGCGGCCCGGCAGGTCGGACAATTCGCCCAGCGCCAGCCCGGCCAGCGCGAGGTCGCCGCCGGCGGCATGGACGGCGGCGAGCACGGCGAGGGCATTACCGACCCAGTGTCGCCCGGCCATACCGACCTTGAAGGTCAGCCGGTGGTCACCCACCCGCGCCGTGACACACGAACAATCGGGGTGGAGCGCAAAGCTTTCGGCGACAACGTCGGCACCGGGCTCCAGCCCGAAGGTGACGATGTTGGCGGCATGTCCCCGGGCATGGCCGAGCAACCTGTCGCGGTGGATATTGTCATACGGGATAATCGCGGTGCCGCCGGGTTGCAGGCCCGAGAAAATTTCCCCCTTGGCGTCGGCAATATCGGCTTCGCTGTCGAAGAATTCGCGGTGTGCAGAGGCAACCCAGGTGATAATGGCAATGTGCGGCCGCACCAGCGCAGTCAGCGCAGTCAGTTCACCGGCATGGTTCATGCCCATTTCGAACACACCGAAGCGACTGTCCGCCGGCATGCGCGCCAGGCTGAGCGGCACGCCGGTATGGTTGTTGTAGCTTTTGACCGAGGCATGGACGGCATCCGGGGCAAAGCGCGCCAGCGCCAGTTTCAGCGCTTCCTTGACGCCGGTCTTGCCGACCGAGCCGGTGACGCCGATGCGCAGCGCTGCCGAGCGGTCGCGCGCCGCGCGGGCAAGATCGTAAAGCGCAGCGGTGGTGTCGGCCACGCGGACGTGGGGGTGGTCGGCGGGTTCGCTGACCAGCAGCCCGGCGGCGCCCCGCGCGATGGCCTGTGGCAGGAAGCGGTGACCATCGGTCGCCTCCCCCTGCAGCGCGATGAACAATTCACCGCCGATGACTTCGCGGCTGTCGAAGGTGACGCCGCTCGCCGCAAAGTCGCCCTGCGCGGTGCCGCCGGTCGCGGCGGCAATGTCGGCGGCAGTCCACAATGCGGTCATGCCGCACACTCCCGCGCGACCTGCACATCATCGAACGGCAGCACCCGGTCGCCGACGATCTGGCCCTGTTCATGACCCTTGCCGGCGATCAGAACCACGTCATCCGGACCGCTGGCAGCGATGGCAGCTGCGATGGCGGCCCGGCGATCGGCAATGTCCTGAGCGCCGGGGGCGGCGGCGAGGATCGCGGTGCGGATGGCAGCGGGCGCTTCGGAGCGCGGATTGTCATCAGTAACGATCACATCGTCCGCCAGTTCCACGGCAACCTTGCCCATCAACGGCCGCTTGCCCTGGTCACGGTCACCGCCGGCGCCGAACACCAACCGCAGCCGGCCGCGCGTGTGCGGCCGCAGCGCCGCGATCGCGGCGTCGAGCGCATCCGGCGTATGGGCATAATCGACATAGACCGCAGCACCGGAGCGGGCGATGACGGCGCGTTCGAGCCGACCGCGCACCGGCTGCACCCGGGCGAGGTTCGACAAAGTGGCGGCAACCGGCCCGCCGACAGCGATGACCAACCCGGCGGCAACCAGCGCATTGGCCGCCTGATAGGCACCGATCAGCGGCAGTTGCACTTTATGAGTCGTGCCGTCCGCCGCAATCTCCAGCGTCTGGCCGAGCGCGGTCGGGGTCCGTGACACCAGCCGCAACGTTTCACCGCTGGCACCGACGGTGATGACCCGCAGGCCGCGCGCGGCTGCCGCCGCGATGACCTGTGCCGACCAGTCACCATCATCGGCCCAGACCACCGCCGTGCCGCCGGCATCGACGACATCGGTGAACAGCCGCAGCTTGGCGGCGAAGTAAGCCTCCATCGTGCCGTGGTAATCAAGGTGATCGCGCGACAGGTTGGTGAATGCGGCGGCAGCAACCGGCAGGCCCTCGGTACGATACTGGTCGAGGCCATGGCTGCTGGCTTCGAACGCTGCATGGCTGACGCCTTCACGCTGCAAGCCGGCCATATTGGCGAGGAAGGTCACCACATCCGGCGTCGTCAGCCCGGTGGAGACCTGGTCGTGGCCCGTGGTGACGCCGAGCGTGCCGATGCTGGCCGCAACATATCCGGCCTGGCGCCACAATTGCCGCACCAGTTCGACCGTCGACGTCTTGCCATTGGTGCCGGTAACCGCGACCACGGTGGCCGGGAACGGCGCGAAAAAGCGCGCCGCAAGCCGCGCAAAGGCGGCGCGCGGACGGGCATCGACAATGTGCGCGGCGCCCTCGACAATCACGCCGGGGCCGCTGACGATTGCGATGGCGCCGGCGGCGATGGCGGCGGGAATGAAATCCTCGCCATTGACGCGCGCGCCTGGAAAAGCGCCGAAGATCGTGCCCGGCGCGACCTTGCGGTGATCGATGGCAAAGCCCGTCACCTCTGCCGCGCCGTGATCCCCCGCATCGACAAGGTCCGCCAGCCGCACGCCCTATTCCTCGGCGGGGTCGTTGAGCGTGCCGAGCAGCGAAGCGACATCGACATCCTTGCCGGTGTCGGGCTGCACGCCAAGGATCGGCCCGATGCGCTGCACCAGCCGGCCCACGGCGGGCGCCACCACCATACCGGCCGTCTTGAAACCGAAGCTCGCCTTGCTGCCGCGCGGATCATCGACCATGGCAACGATGACATAGCGCGGTGCGTCCATCGGGAAGGCAGCGGCAAAGGTGCTGACATTGGCGCCGCGGACATAGCGGCCACCGGCAATCTTTTCCGCGGTCCCGGTTTTTCCGCCAACGCGATAGCCCGGCGCGTTCGCCTTGCGCCCGGTGCCGTTGGTGACGACCAGCCGCAACAGTGCGCGCATGGTATCCGACGTGGCTTCGGTAAACACCCGGCGGCTGGCAACAGGCTTTGCCGGATCGACCTTTAGCAGCGTCGGCTTGTGGTACAGGCCACCATTGACCAACGTCGCATAGGCATTGGCAAGGTGCAGCGGCGACACAGTTATGCCATGGCCATAGGCGATCGTCATCGTCGCCAGTTCGCCCCAGTTCGACAGCGCCGGATATTGCGGACGCGCGCGTTCGGGCAGTTCGATTTCAACGGGCTTGAAGAAGCCCAGTTGCTCGAGCATGGCGCGCTGCTGATCTCGGCCGGTTTCCACCGCCAGCCGCGCCGTGCCGATGTTCGACGAATGGATGAAGATCTCCGGAACTGTCAGCCAGCGGTTCTTGGCGTGATCATCGCGGATGCGAAAGCCGGCGATGTAGAGCGGATGCGTGGCATCATAGGTCTTGCTCATCGACGTGATGGTGCCGGCGTTGATGCCGTTGGCGATCGTCAACGCCTTGAAGGTGCTGCCCAGTTCATAGCCACCGAAGGTTACCTTGTTGTAGCGGGTTTCGTCGCTC
Source organism: Polymorphobacter sp. (assembly GCA_049318305.1). GTDB lineage: Bacteria > Pseudomonadota > Alphaproteobacteria > Sphingomonadales > Sphingomonadaceae > Sandarakinorhabdus. The sequence goes on along the minus strand of JBMOGO010000044.1, from coordinate 8,652 downwards.
GTCTGGCCCGGTGCATTGGGGTTGAAATCGGGCAGCGATGTCATCGCGACGATTTCGCCGGTATGCACATCGAGCACCACGCCCGCGGCCCCCTGCGCACTTTGCTCGATATAAAGATTGCGCAGTTCATGCTCCAGCGCCTGCTGGACGCGGACATCGATCGCCAGCACCATTGGCGTAGCGCGCCCGACCGGATCGCCCAGCTTGGCATCAAAGGCCTTTTCGATGCCGACGCGGCCCTTGCCCTTGTCATCGGCATAGCCGACGACATGCGCCGCCAGGTTGAAATTAGGATACAGCCGCTCCGCCTCGCGGCGCAGGAAGATGGCGGGCTCGCCCAGATCGTTGATGCGCTTGGCCTCGGACGGCAGCACGCGGCGCGAGATATAGCGGAACTGGCCCTTGTGGGTCAGCTCGGCGTAAATCTCGCTCTCTGTCTTGTCGGTCAGGATCGCCGCAATCTTGCGCGCCAGCACGGCGGGGCTGCCCGCCAGCTTCTTCGGCTCCACCGAAATTGCATAGGCTTCGAACGTCCGCGCCAGCTCGACGCCATTGCGATCGACGATGTCGGCGCGCGGCGGAGCGGCACTGGCAATTTCGCGCGTCGCGACCGGTTGCGACTCGAAAATCGCCAGGTCGGCAAGGCGCAGTGCCAGCACCAGCGGCACCGCCAGGAACAGCAGCAACAGCAGCATCAGCCGTTGCCGCGCCAGCCCCTGCGCCGCCTGGCGCTGGCCGGCGATCGGCGTCGGTGCACGCACGGCGCCCGGCAGGACCGGCTTGCCCGGCGCAAGGATCATCGGTCCGGCCATGGCGGCTGCTATTGCCCCCCTTCCGGCAGGAGATCGGTGGGCGCTGCCGGTTCGGCAGGCAACGGACTTGCGCTCGGCGCTGCCATCCGTGTCGGCGCGGTGGCGATTGACCTTGCCGCTGGTACGGTGGCGATTGACCTTGCCGCTGGTACGGTGGCGATTGACCTTGCCGCCGGCGCGGCGGTGCGCGCCGGCGCCTCGGGCGCCGCCGCCGGTTGATAACCGCGGCGCTGCGGCCCGACATAGCTGGCGCGAATGACCCGGGCGGTATCGAGCGTTGCCGCCTCAGCCGGCGGCTGCCAGGCCGCCTGCACCGGCCGGTCGGACGGCATCACCTGCGGCACCGGCGTGGTGACGGCGTAGCGCAGCGCGGGTTCCACCGCCGGCGCGGCGGGTGCCGCGGCATAGCTGGCAAGTTGCACCGCCGATTGCAGGAACTGCCCCGATGCCGGCGCCGACATCTGCAACACGCTGTCGTTCCAGCGCTGCATTTCGGGAAACCGCGCCCGGGTGCGCAGTTCTGCCTGAAGATTGCGCATCGAACGGGCATCGGCAACAATCTGGTTGCGCAGCCGTTCGACCGCGGCGCGTTCACCCGAAACCCGCAGATTAACCGTATACGACCCCACCGCCGCCGCAATCGTGACGAGCAGCATCAGAGCCGAACCTGCATAATTCCTCATGCCGACCTCCCAGACTGGATTGCAGGGGATGCGCCCCAGGCGGGCGCATGGGTGCGGACCGCGGCACGCAGCGTTGCCGAGCGGGCACGCGGATTGGCGGCGATTTCGGCATCGGACGGGCGCACGGCACGCGCCGGCCGTTCGAAACTGGGCGCGCGCAAACTGGTCGGTGACGGCAGATGCCGCGATCCGGCAGGCGCTCCGCCGGCACGATCCCGCAGGAACAGCTTGACCCGGCGGTCTTCGGCGGAATGGAAGCTGACCACCGCCAGCCGGCCGCCGGGGCGAAGCAGGCGTTCTGCCGCCGCGAGCCCGGCATCGAGCTGCCCGAGTTCGTCGTTCACATGAATACGCAGCGCTTGGAAGCTGCGCGTCGCCGCATCCTTGCCGCCGGGCTGGTGACCGAGCACCGAGCGGACCAGCCGCGCCAGTTCCGACGTACGGGTCAGCGGGCGGTCATTGACGACGGCCCGCGCGATGCGGCGCGCACCGGGTTCGTCGCCCAGCTGGAACAGCACGTCGGCGATCTGGCTTTCCGTGGCGGTGTTGATGAAATCGGCCGCGGTCATGCCGTCCTGGCTCATCCGCATGTCGAGCGGACCATCGGACTGGAATGAAAATCCGCGTTCCGGCTGGTCGATCTGCATCGACGAAACGCCGATATCGAACGCCATCGCGTCGACGGCGCTGACCCCATGTTCGGCGAGCCCGGCTTCCATGTCGGAAAACGGCCGCATGACCAGCGTCACATCCGGGCGACCGGCAAGATCGGTTGCCAGCGCGATGGCCGTCGCATCGCGGTCAAAGCCGAAGGCATGGCCGACACCCAGCGCCAGCGCAGCGCGCAGATAGCCGCCGGCGCCCAGCGTCGCATCGACGTAGATGTCGCCCGGTTTGAGCGCGAGCGCGGTCATGGTTTCGGCGAGCAGGACCGGGATGTGCGGCGCGGTCATTTCGCCACCGGCAGCGGCGGGCCGGATTCGGACAGGCTGCGGCCTTCCAGTTCGAGCCGGAGCAGTTCGACATTGAACGGGTCGACATCTTCGCGGGCCAGGTAAACCCAGGGGTCCCACATTTCGAAAAAATCGCCACCGCCGACGAACCAGACATGGGCACCGATCTTGCGGATGCGCTTCAGCGGCGTCGGCAGCACGATGCGGCCAGCGTCATCGATGGTCAGCGGCACGACGCCGGAAAACAGCGCCGTGATATCGCGATCGCGTTCGCGACTCGATTCGTTGCCGAATCGGGCGTCGTGCTGCGCCTTGAGTTCGGTGAAATAGGTCTTGTCGTAGCCGATGATGCACGGGGCATGGCGCGACGGCGCCAGCCGCAGGTCGCGGCTGCCCGAGCGCCCTTCCACGGCGCTGCGGTAATCAGCGGGAATCGAAAGCCGATTCTTGGAATCGACAGTGTTCAACGCTGAACCAAAGAAGAATTCGTTCGACAAGCACCGGCCCCAGCAATGGGACAGGAGGCCTGGCGTTCACGTTACCGGTTCATCCGGCCCCACGCTTCAACCCAGCCACGCAGCAGCGTTCCCGCCCTCATTGTGGACAAGACGTATCATGGGAATTCGTAGTCCTCAATGGGAATTCATAGTCTCAAGGGCCGATTCATGGGGATATCCATGGAGGAATCGCGAATCCACGCCCCCTGCCGCGGTTTTGGAGCCGCACCAGAGGCCTGTGGATAACCATGTGGAACATGCGCGCGCCAATACGGGATGCGGCGGGGGCGAATCGGGGCTCGGCGCATGCGATCTCCGCGAGGGCCGCGGTATGGAGACGTGATTGCCAGCGCCCGGTCATGACCAGGTCGCGGTGCGGCGTTTCAGGTGCGCGCAGGTGCGGCAGGCACTGTCCGCGCTGCCGGCGCAGTGGCGGGCGCGGCGCCCGGCGCAACACCAAGAACGGCGAGCGGTTCGGCCAGGGGTTCGCGCGCAGTGGCGGTGGCCTCGGGCCGCAAGCCGGCAGCAGCCACCAGCACGAGCAGGAAAATAGCGGCAAGACCGGTCAGCCCGACGCGGGCGCGACTGCCGCCCGAGGCCGTGACAGCCTTGCCGTCATCCACCGGCAGTGGTGCCAGCGGACCGGATTCCTTTGCGCCGAACGAATATTTCAGCAGTGACATCGACCCTCGCTTCTCGTCGGTCCACCCATGGTCGTTGCCGGGGCGGCGCGCGGTCGCGGTGTGGCGGATGCCGAACCGGAACCATGCGAAACGTTACGCGTTACAGTTCGAATATAGGGACGTTACCACCCCGTGTCGAGACCAGCGCCCGCGTGAGGTCCGATGACAGCGTCATGCCAGCCCTTTTGCCGCCAGCCATTCGGGATTGTAGATCGTCGACAGATAGCGGAGCCCGCTGTCGCAAAGGATGGTGACGATGGTGTTGCCCGGCCCCATTTGCCGCGCCAGCCGCACCGCGCCCGCAACGTTGATTCCCGACGACAGGCCCAGGCACAGGCCTTCCTCGGCATTCAGGCGGCGCACCCAGTGCAGGCCTTCGGCATCGCCAATGCGGAACTGGGCATCGACGCTCAACCCGTCGAGATTGGCGGTGATGCGGCTCTGGCCAATGCCTTCCGACACGCTCGACCCCTCTCCTCGCAATTCGCCGTGGGCGAACCAGTTGTACAGCGCCGCGCCTTCGGGATCGGTCAGCGCGATGGTGATCGCGGGGTTTTCGGCGCGCAGCCCCAGCGCCACGCCGGCCAACGTGCCCCCGGTGCCGCAGGCGCAGGTAAAGCCGGTTACCTGCCCCGCCGTCTGCGCCCAGATTTCGGGAGCGGTGGTCAGGATATGCGCCCGGCGGTTGGCGACATTGTCGAACTGGTTGGCCCACACAGCCCCCGGCGTTTCCTCGGCAATCCGGCGCGACGTGTGGACATAATGCGCCGGGTTCGAATAGGGCGCCGCCGGCACCAGCACCAGTTCGGCACCCAGCGCGCGCAGCGTGTCCTGCTTCTCCCGGCTTTGGGTTTCGGGCATGACGATGATGGTTTTATAGCCGCGCGCCGAGCCGACCACCGCCAGCCCGATGCCGGTATTGCCGGCCGTGCCTTCGACGATAGTGCCGCCAGGCAGCAGCACGCCGCGCGCTTCGGCGTCTTCGATGATGCCCAGCGCAGCGCGATCCTTGATGCTGCCGCCGGGGTTGAGGAACTCGGCCTTGCCCAGGATCGTGCAGCCGGTTTCCGCGCTTGGTCCCTTCAAGATAACCAGCGGCGTGTTGCCGATAAGGGCGATGATGTCGGGAACAGCAGCGGCAAACATGGCATCGGCTTACCGCTGTGCGCCGAAACCGGCAAGGAAGCTCTGGTTCTTGTCATGCAAGCCGGGGTAGGAGCAAGGCCATGCGGTTCCCGCTTCCTGTTGCAGCGCTGCTGCTTGCCGCCTGCGGCCAGTCCGGCCCGGAAGGATCGCGGCTGACGGTGACGGTCATCGGCGATCCCGAGCGTCCAGCCGGGCTGGCGCGGCGGCTGGTTGCCGAAGCGACGCAGCCAACACTCGTAGCGCGCGATGGCGCCGGGCAGACGGTCGCCGGCCTGGCGACCAGTTGGCGCTTTGTAGACGGCGGCCGCAGCCTGATCCTGCGCTTGCGGCCGCAGAAGTGGCGGGACGGCAAGGCGCTGGACTCCGGCGGCAAGCCGCCAGAATCGAGTGGCAAGCCGCTGGTATCCGGTGACGTCGTGGCGGCGTTGCGACGGGCCGCCGTGGCGCGCGAACCGGCACTGGCAACCGCGGGCATAACGGGGGCCGCCGACATTGCCGCGCGCCGCGCCGGAGCGCGCCAGCTTGGCGTGCGGGCACCGATATCGCGGGTGGTGGAGGTGCGCCTCGATGCGGCGTCACCGCTGCTGCTCGGTTGGCTAGCGGAACCGGGGTTGGGCGTCACCAGCCCGCGCAAGGGCGCCACGCTGAGCGCCTATGACCTCGCCGGGACGCCGCAGCGCCGCGTTCTGACCCGCGCCAGCATGACGAGCAGCCCCGAAGCACAACCGGCGCAGATCGTCATTGCCGGCACCGACAATATCGGCGCGGCGCTGGCGGATTTCGCCGCCGGCCGCACCGATGTCGTGATCGGAGACGGGCTGGCCGGGCTGGGCGAAGCGCGCATCACGGCGCGCGGCGACACGCTGCGCATCGACCCGTTATGGGGTGTGTATGGCTATATCGCCAATGGCATGCGCGGGCCAACGGCGAACCCCGCCGTGCGCCGCGCGCTGGCGCTGGCGGTCGACCGCCCGGCGCTGACGGCGGCGCTGGGGCTGGCTGCGGTGGTGCCGGTTGCCGGCCTGTTGCCGCCGGCGCTCGGCGGGACGGCGCTGCCACCGCGGCGGCTGGGCGGGGCAATCGCCGATACCGATGCAAAGGCGGCCCGGCTGGTGCAGGCGCGGCAAGCCCTCGCCGAAGCGGGCTGGACCGCCGAAAATCCGCTGCGGCTGGTGCTGTTGCTGCCGCCCGGTCGCGTCCATCACGGCATCGCCGAACGCGTCGCCGCCGACTGGTCACGCATCGGCGTGTTGCTGGCGGCGACACAGGTCGATGGTGCGACCTATGACCGGTTGCTGGCGCGCGGCGATTTCGACCTGGCAGTGACCGAGGCCAGCCTGCCGGTGCCCGATGCCGCGGCGTTGCTGGCGCGCTGGCGCTGCGGCATCGGTGTGCACTGCAACCCGGTCGCCGATGCGCTGCTGGCCCAGGCACGCACCGCCGCGCCCGGCGATCGCCCGGCACTGCTGGCCCGGGCAGAGTCGGAATACCTGACCGGGCCACCGCTGATCCCGCTGTTCACGCCGCTGCGCTGGGCACTCGTGGGCCGCCATGTCGACGGCTGGACCGCCAATCCGGCCGGCAGTCACCCGCTGGCCCGGCTGTCGGCGACAGGGCGTCGTTAGGAACAACCGCAACCATTGGCGCCGTGCCGCATTGTGACACCGTAACGGCACAATCGGAGGCACATGTGAAACTGATCCTGGCAATGCTCGCGGCGGCGCTCGCGACTCCCGCGGCAGCGGCGCATTATGGCGTTTTCCGCAATCCATCGGGCAGTGTCGAGGTGAAGCTGGCCGATTGCGGCAAACAACTGTGCGGTACCATCGTCAAGGCCAGCCCTGCGGCGCGCGCCGATGCAGCCAAGGCCGGACAGACAAAGCTGATCGGCATGCAGTTGTTCCGCAACCTCGAGCCGGTGCCGCCGGCGAAGGGCGAACCGCTGCGCTGGGACGGGCAGGTCTATATTCCGGACAAGGACAAGACCGTGTCGGGCCATGCCACGCTGGCCGGCAAGGTGCTGACCGTCGAAGGCTGCCTGCTCGGCGATGCGCTGTGCAAGGCGCAGGACTGGGTCCGGGTCAAATAAGCGCGCCTATGTCTCCGCCCAGCGGCGGATCAGGTTGTGATAGGTGCCGGTCAGCGCGACGACATGCCGGTCGTTGCTGCCCAATGTTGCCCCCAGCCCCTGGATAGTCTGGTCGAGATCGAACAGCAGCGCCCGGGCGGCATCGTCGCGAACCATCGATTGCACCCAGAAGAAACTCGCCAGCCGCACGCCGCGCGTCACCGGCTCGACCCGGTGCAGCGACGACGCCGGATACAGCACCATGTCGCCGGCGGGCAGCTTGACGCGCTGTGCCCCGAAACTGGTCTCGATGGTCAATTCGCCGCCGTCATAGCTGTCGGGATCGGCCAGGAACAATGTCGCCGCCAAGTCGGTGCGCAGCTTGATACCGGCAACCGGCCGGATGGCATTGTCGATATGCACGCCGAAATGCCCGCCGTTCTGGTAGCGGTTGAATTGCGGCGGCAGGGTGCGATGCGGCAGCGCCGCCGACACGAACCGCGGCGACCGCCCCAGTGCATCGAGGATGCGCGCGCCCCATTGCTGCGCCAGCAGCGCATCGACGGGCAATTGTTCATTGGCCTTGACTGCCGCCGACTGGGCACCGGCAGTGACTCGGCCATCGGTCCAGTCCGCCGCCGCCAGATCAGCGCGAATGGCGATAATCTGGTCGGCCGACAACACCGCCGGGATGAGGGTCAGCATGATGGCTCGGCAAGGCGGCATAGGGTCATGGCCCGCCAGCCATAGCGCCGAAATGCCGCGCCCGCCAACGCTGCGATCGGGGCTGCGATAGAGCGCCCGGCTGCTTGTAATAGCTTCCCCCGGCCAGCGCGGCGCGGCAGAGTGGCAACAGCGATACGGGGAGTGACAGCGATGCAGATGTTTGCCGATGGCCTGATGAAGGGCGAAAAGATCCTGGTGACCGGTGGCGGCACCGGGCTGGGCAAATCCATGGCGACGGCGTTTTCCGCGCTGGGCGCCGAAGTCGTCATCTGGGGCCGGCGCGGCGCCGTGCTCGATGAGACCGCCAAAGAGATCAGCGCCGAAACCGGCGGCAAGGTCACCGCGATGGCCGTCGATATCCGCAACGGCGGCGCCATCGATGAAGCGATGCAGACGATTTTCGATGCCGGGCCGCTGACCGGTCTGGTCAACAACGCTGCGGGCAATTTCATCTCGCCGACCGAAGACCTCAGCCCCAACGCCTTCAACGCCATTGCGTCGATTGTCGCCGCCGGCACTTTCAACACCACCGTCGCCGCCGGCAAGCGCTGGATCGAGGCGGGCCTGAAGGGCAATATCCTGTCGATCGTCACCACCTGGGTGTGGACCGGCGGGCCGTTCACCGTGCCCAGCGCCATGTCCAAGGCCGGGGTGGCGGTGATGACGCAATCATTGGCGCAGGAATGGGGGCCAAAAGGCATCCGCGCCAACGCCATCGCGCCCGGCCCCTTCCCCACCAAGGGCGCCTGGGAACGCCTGATGCCCGAGCCGCTGATGAAGAAGACCGGCGCCGGCACCGGCAGCAGCGCCTCCACCATCCCGCTGCGCCGCATGGGGGAGCATTCGGAACTGTGCAACCTGGCGGTCTTCATGATGGCGCCGGGGTGTGAATATCTGACCGGCGCGGTGATCCCGCTGGACGGCGGTCAATGGCTGGCGTCGGGCGGCAATTTCCATTCGCTGTCGGCGCTCGACAGCGATGATTGGGGCATGATCAAGGGGGCCATCCAGTCGACCAACGCCAAGGACCGCGGCGACCGCACCGCCTGAGCAGGATCCGGCCGATATGGCTATTTGATCGCAA
>JBMOGO010000043.1:0-26859 GCA_049318305.1 Polymorphobacter sp. | reverse complement strand
CCCGCCCTTCGGGTGCCGCGAGGCTGACAAAGGGCAGCGTCGAACCGCCTTGGCGGGGCACCGACCCGCCTGCGACGGCTCTCCTCGCCCTTTGCCAGCCTCGCGGCATGACGGGGCATGGATTTAACAGGTCCTGGCCCTAGACCGTCACCTGTCCCAGCAGCGGCTCGCCGGCTTGCAGCCGCTGGATGTTGTCGATCAACCGGCCAAACACCCTTTGCGTCGTCTCCGGGCAGCTCCAGGACAGGTGCGGCGTGATACGCGCACGCGGGTGGGTGAGCAACCAATGACCGGGCGGCAGTGGTTCGGGTTCCGTCACGTCGAGCGAGGCCCATAGCCTGTCGCGGTCGAATTCTGCCTTCAGCGCGTCGTCGTCGATGATCGCACCGCGGGCAATGTTGACGATATGCGCCTGGGGTTTCATCCGGCCGAGGAAATCGGCGCCGACCAGGCCGCGCGTCGCATCGTCGATGGGCGCGGCGATGACCAGATGGTCCGATCGCGCCGCGAGTTCGGCCAGCGACACCAGCGTGACATTGGGGTCGGGCGATGGCGCATCCGAATGGCGGGTAGCGATGATCTTCATGTCGAACGCGGCCGCATAGCGCGCCACCTGCCGGGCAATTGAGCCAAACCCCAGCAAGCCCAGAGTGCGGCCGTGCAGGGAGCCCAGTGGCCGGCCCAGCAGTGTGTTGCGATCCAGCCAGCCATCGCCGGGCTGCATGGTCACCTCGGCCAGCCGCTTGGCATGGGCCAGCATCACCGCCAGCGCATATTCGGCAATCGGGATCGAATTGGTGCCCGATGCGCAGGCGACCAGCGGTGCTTCGAACAGCCAGTCCGGATAATCGTCCAGCCCGGCGCTGGCGATCTGCACCAGTTTCGTCGTTCCCGGCCAACCAGCGGGGCGCGGCGTGCCTTGCACCCCCCGCGTATCGCCTTCGCCGTGCAGCACGAACACCACATCGGCATCGACCGGCAGGTTCCAGCGGTCTTCGAGCGGGATATGGTCGGCGCTGGTCACGCCGGGCAGGCCGGCGATCATCGCCGACATCGGCGGGGCGAACTGGTGGACGATGCGCATGGAAGCTCCTTGTGGTCTGGCGGCCAACCTATCGCGGTGCGCGCCGCTCCGCCATCTTGTCCTTTGCCGTGCTGTACCGCTAAGGAGCGTTCGCAATCGCTGAACAGGATCTGTCTCCCCATGGCTGAAATTTTCGTCACCACCCGCGAGGGCAAGGAAATCGCCCTGCCGGCAAAGCCCGGCATGTCGGTGATGGAAATCATCCGCGACGGGGGTGTCGATGAACTGCTGGCGCTGTGCGGTGGCTGCTGCTCGTGCGCGACGTGCCATGTCTATGTCGATGCGGGCGAAACCGGCAGTGCTGGCGCCGACGAGAATGATCTGCTCGATTCGTCGGACCACAAGCAGGCCAATTCGCGGCTGTCGTGCCAGATCGCCTTCACCGCCGCACTCGACGGCCTGAAGGTCACCATCGCGCCCGAAGATTGACCACTGCCCTGCCGCCCGCAATCGCCGCGGCCTTTGCGCAGCAGGCAGGTTTTTGCCGGCAGTTCGCGGCGCCTTTCACCGCCGCCATGTGCGAGGCGGCAGCGTTGGCGCTTGACGCCACAAGCGCCAGCGGCCGCGCGATCATAGACTGGCCTGGCGACGCCTTTGCCGATGCGTTGATGATGCGCGTCACCGGCGGCTTCAATGCGCTGGTCCGCGCCGGGCAGGCGCCCGAGCTTGCGTGCCTGTATCCGCCGGCCGCGCTGCCACCGGTCGCGCAACTTGCTACAGTGGTGTGCGCGGTCCTTGCCGACCCGGCGCGCGATGCGGCGCTACTGGACTGGCTGGCAGGGCCGCCGCAGACCAACGAAGTCGCGCGCTCCGGTGTGTTGTTCCCCGGTCTGATGGCCGTCGCGGCGGCGACGCGGCTCCCGCTGCGCCTATTCGAACTGGGTTGCAGCGCGGGCCTCAACCTCAATCTTGACCGTTTCGGATATGCGCTTGGCGGCATCAGCGCGGGTGATCCGCTCTCACCCGTCCAGCTTGCACCAGTCTGGACCGGCCCGCCGCCGCCGCTTGCCGATGTCACCCTGGTGTCGCGCCGCGGCGTCGATATCAACCCGCTCGATGTGTCCGACGCGGCGACGCGGGAACGGCTGATGGCCTATGTCTGGCCTGACCAACCCGAGCGCGTGGCGCGGGCACGGGCCGCTATCGCCCTGGCCCGCACGCAGCCGCCTCCGATCGATGGCGGCGATGCTGCGGCGTGGGTGGAACAGCATGTCGGCGCCGACGCTGGCAGCGTGGCGGTCGTCCTGCATTCCATCGCGTTCCAGTATTTTCCGCCGGCCACCAAGGCCCGAATCGCAGCGCACATGGCGCGCGTTGGCGAGGCGGCGAGTGCCACCGCACCTCTGGCATGGCTGCGTTATGAAATGGACGATGCCAGTGTCGCCCAGCTGCCGACGCTGCGGCTGACGCTGTGGCAGGGCGGTTTGCCAACCGAACGCCTGCTGGCGCGTGCTCACCCCCACGGGGCATTCGTGCAATGGCTCTGATCCTCGCATCGGCCAGCCCGCGCCGTGTCGAATTGCTGGCCAGGCTCGGCATCGTTCCCGATGCCATCGACCCGGCCGATATCGACGAGACGCCGACCAGGGCTGAAGTGCCGCGCGCCCATGCCCAGCGCCTGGCGCTGCAAAAATGCGCCGCGGTGGCGGCTCGCCATCCCGGTGCGTTGGTGCTGGCCGCCGATACCGTTGTCGGCGTCGGTCGCCGGATCCTGCCCAAAGCGGAGGATGAAGCCACCGCCCGTGCCTGCCTCGCGTTGCTGTCGGGGCGGCGCCACCGCGTCACCACTGCGGTTGCCGTCGCCGATGCTGGCGGCCATATCCGCGAGCGTGTCAGCGAAACGATTGTCACCTTTCATCGTCTCGATGCTGCCGCGATCGAAACGCTGATTGCCGCTGGAGACTGGCGCGGCAAGGCCGGCGGTTATGCCCTGCAAGGCAGCGCCGAAGCCTGGGTGCGCTGGCTGTCCGGCAGCTGGTCGGGCGTCGTCGGCCTGCCGCTGAGCGAAACCCGCAGCCTGCTCGCTGCCTCCGGATGGTAACCGAAACGCTGTATGAACGCGGCATCGGTGCCGCCCGTGCACTGGTCATCACCGATGGTGCGGTGGTCGCGGCGCATTTCGAGCGCGATGACGACGGGCCGCGCACCGGCGCCGTGCAGGTCGCGCGGCTGACCAAGATCCTCGAGCCAGGCCGGCGTGGCATCATGCGTATCGGCGATCATGAAGGTTTGATCGAACCCTTGCCCTATTGCCCGGAGGGCGGACTGCTGCGCGTCGAAGTCACCCGGGCGGCGATCCCGGAGGTTGGTCGGCCGCGGCTGGCCAAGCTGCGCAACGTCGAGGGTGATGCAAATGTCGAAGGCCAGATCAGCGCAGGGCCCGACCTTCGCGCCCGGTTGCAGGCGGCAGGACATCGCCTCGTCACCCTGTCCGGGGTCGGCGAGGACAGGCTGGAGGCTGCCGGCTGGGGCGAAACTGTCGAAGCGGCGCGCAGCGGCCATGTCGGCTTTGGTGGCGGCCTGCTGACCATCAGCCCGACGCCGGCGATGACTGTCATCGATATCGATGGCCCCGGCGATCTGGTGGCTCTGGCCGAAGCTGCGGCGGTGGCGACGGCAGCGGCGATTGCGCGCTTCGACATAACTGGCTCGATCGGCATCGATTTCCCGACGCTGGAGGGCAAGACGGCGCGCAACCGGCTGGGGGAATTGCTCGATACGCACTTGCCGCAGCCGTTCGAACGCACCGCCGTCAACGGCTTTGGCTTTGTTCAGATCGTCCGCCCACGCGCTCGCGCTTCGTTTGTGGAGGCGGTGCGTGCGCCAGGGTTCGCTGCCCTCGAACTGCTGCGCCGGGCCGGCCGCGGAGCGCCGGGCAACCGCACGCTGGCGGCACATCCGGCGGTCATCGCCTGGCTGGCGGCGCAGCCAGACTTGCTGGCCGCACTCGGCCGTGCCGTCGGCGGGGATGTGCGCTTGCACGCCGACCCTGCGCTCGCCATATCGGCTGGCGATGTCCACCGATAAACTCTGCGCCTTTTGCAACAAGGGCCCGCGCGTGCCGGCCTATGCACCATTCTGCTCGCCGGGCTGCCAGGATCGCGACCTGCTGCAATGGATGCGCGGCGGCTATGCCTTGCCATCGAGCGACAACGAGGACGAACTTTCCGACAATGTGCCGCTGGACAACCGCGGACTGGACGGCTAGTCACCTGCCTCCGCCCCGGCCTACCCCGCCGGGCGCATGGTATGCCCGGGTAGCTCAGGGGTAGAGCAGGGGATTGAAAATCCCCGTGTCGGTGGTTCAAATCCGCCCCCGGGCACCATAACTCTCAATGACATAGTCGAGATTTCCTCGGCCTCGCTATTCTTCGTGGCGATTTCCTGGTTAGCCGATCCGGCGAAGGTCATGCCGAGCGTTGCTGCGGCGAGATCAATATGTTTGCCGTCGACTTATTGGAACACGTCACCGGTCGCCGGCATCGAATCGCCGGAACACGCCGCTTGGCTCTCTAAGCTGTTCATCGCCAAGGGGCCAAGCGTCACGGTGTGGCGGTTTCGGGCGCGTGACAATCGCCGGTCTCGCTGGCAATCTCGGCTTTGAACCGGAACGAGTCCGGCGAACAAGGGGAATGAACCGATGTTTTCGCATATCATGGTGGGTACCAACGATCTCGACCGTTCAAAGGCATTCTATGACGCGCTGCTCGCGACGCTGGGGGCCGGGCCGGCGATGGTCGACGGAAACCGCATTTTCTATATCACGCCGACCGGCATTTTTTCGGCGTCGAAACCGATCAACGGCGAGCCCGCCTGTAATGGCAATGGTTCGACAGTCGGCTTTGCGTGCAGTTCGCCCGAACAGGCCGACGCCTGGCACGCCGCCGGTGTCGCCAATGGCGGCACGACCTGCGAAGAACCGCCCGGCGTGCGCACCGGCGGCATGGGCAGCCTGTATCTTGCCTATCTGCGCGACCCGGATGGTAACAAGCTCTGCGCGCTGCACCGCATGTAGTTAACCGAAGGCGAGGCCCAGGATGCGTCCGAGATCACTCAGCGCCTGGGCCTCGTTCTCGACCTTGATCGCCCGCATGCCCAGCGCGGCGGCCGGTTTGCAGTTGATGCCAAGGTCGTCGAGATAGACGCACTCCGGCGCCGTCACGCCGATGGTTTCGCTCATCAGTTCGTAGATGCGGGGGTCGGGCTTGCGCAGCCCGGCTTTTGAACTTTCGATCACAGCGTCGAAACGCGCCAGGATCGCGGCGATGGCTTCGGCCTTGGCCGGGTCGCTGGTCATGCCGGCGCCGTGGCCGATACGGGCATTATTGGTGATGCAACCGATCATCAACCCGGCGGCACGGCAGGTATCGAGCGCCGCGACCATCCGTGGCCGGATATCGCCGGCGAGTAGCGGCAACACTTCGCTGCCGCGCAGTGCAAACCCCATCGCCGCGGCTTCGGCTGCAAACAGCGCGTCAAACCCGTCGGCGTCGATCTCGCTGCGTTCGAACTGCGCCCAGGCATTGTCATCGGGGTTGGTGGCGTTGATCAGCCGGATCAGATTGTGGGGCAGGCCGCGCGCCGTCTCATACCGGTTGAAGGCTTCGAACGGCGAGGAGGTGATGACCCCGCCGAAATCCCACAGGACGGCCTTAAAAGATCGGGTCATGCTGAGCGCCTTTCATTTGCGGCGTTGCTAGCTGGGCTTGTCCGCCACCTCAAGGCTCGCAGAAAATTCCATGTGCAGCGCAACAATCGTTGCATGTAATAAGCATGTATATTACATCTGCCGTTATGAACGACTCCATCGCTCTTCTCGTCGCGGATTCGTCGCGGTTCTTCCGGCGGCGCTTCGATGCGCGCGCGCGGCGGATCGGCGTCAGCCGGGCGCAGTGGCAGGTGCTGTTCGCGCTGTCGCGCAACGAGGGCATCAACCAGGCCGGGCTTGCCGAAGCGCTTGATGTCGAAACCATTACCGTTGGCCGCATGGTCGACCGGCTGGAGGATGCGGGCCTTGTCGAACGCCGCGCCGACCCGGCCGATCGCCGCGCCTGGCGGCTGCACCTGACGGCGCGCGCCGGCCCGATCCTCGATGAACTGCGCGCTGTCGGCGAAATCGTCATGGCCGAAGCGCTGTCGGGCATCTCGGATGGCGAGCAAGCGCAACTTGCCGCCTTGCTGGTGCGGCTGCGTGCCAATCTGTGCGGTCGCGGCGACACCGAACCGGTTGCAACACCCTTTGCGAGTGCCAATTGATGCACGCCATCGTCGATCGTGACATGCTGACCACCACGCGGCGCCGCTGGCTGCGACCGGCGTTGATGCTGCTCGGGCCGCTCGTTGTTCTGGCCATCGGCGGTTGGTACTGGTTGTCGTCGGGCGGCAGTGTCGCGACCGACAACGCCTATGTGCAGCAAGACAAGGTGTCGATCAGTTCGGATGTGACCGGCCGTGTGCTCGAGGTGCCGGTGGTGGAAAGCCAGCACGTCAAGAAGGGCGATGTGCTGTATCGGCTTAGCCCGTTGCCGTTCCAGATCGCGCTGGACCAGGCCAATGCGGCGGTGGCGGAGGCGCGTTTGCAGGTCGCCGGCTTGCGTCAGGGCACCACCGGCAAGGATGCCGACGTCGCAGGCAAGCGCGAGGCGGTGGCCTTTGCCCGCATCGATCTCGAGCGCCAGCAGAACCTGCTCAAGGATGGCTTTACCACCCGCGCACGCCTGCAAATGGCCGAACACACGCTGACCCAGGCGCAAAGCGAACTGGCCTCGGCGATGTCCGACGCCGCTTCGGCGCGCACCTCGGCAAATTTTTCCGGCACGCACCCGCTGATCCTGGCGGCGCTGGCGCAGCGCGACAAGGCGGCGCTCGATCTGGCACGGTCGGTCATCCGAGCCCCTGCCGACGGCATCGCCAGCCAGACCGACAAGGTGCAGGTCGGCCAGATCGGCATGGCCGGGCTGCCAACGATGTCGGTGGTCATCAGCGACAAACGCTATGTCGAAGCCAATTTCAAGGAAACCGACCTTGAACACATGCGCGTCGGCCAACCGGCGACGGTCAAGCTCGATGCCTATCCGTCGGTGCCGCTGAAGGGCCGGGTGGACAGCATCGGCGCCGGTACCGGCAGCGAGTTTTCGGTATTGCCGGCACAGAACGCGACCGGCAACTGGGTCAAGGTCGTGCAGCGCGTGCCGGTGCGCATCGTGCTGACACAGGCGACCAACCTGCCGCTGATCGCCGGGCTCTCCGCCAGCGTGACGGTAGAAACGGCCAAATAGTCATGGCGAGCATCGCCGCCGTACCAGCGGCTGAAACACCGGTCAGTCGCAACGCGATCACTGCGGTAGTCATCCTCGCCTCGTTCATGACGGTGCTCGATTCGACCATCGCCAATGTCGCACTGCCGTTCATGCAGCCCAGCCTGGGTGCCGCATCGGACACCATCGCCTGGGTGCTGACCAGCTATATCGTCGCCACCGCTATCGCGACGCCGTTGACCGGCTGGCTGGCGGAACTGATCGGCCGGCGGCAGTTGTTCTTGTGGTCGGTGGCCGGCTTTGTCGCCGCCTCCATGCTGTGCGGGCTGGCGCAATCGCTGGAACAGATGGTGGTGTTCCGCATGTTGCAGGGCGCCTTTGGCGCGTTTCTGACTCCGCTCGGGCAGGCCTTCATCCTCGATGCCTGGCCCAAGGCCAAGCACGGTCAGGCGATGGCACTATGGGGCGTCGGCATCATGGTCGGGCCGATTCTGGGGCCGGTCTTCGGCGGCTATCTAACCGAAAGTTTCGACTGGCGCTGGGTGTTCTTCATCAACCTGCCGTTCGGCATTGTCGCGCTGCTTGGCGGGTTGGCGGTGCTGCCCGACCTGCGCACCACGGCGCGGCGCTTCGACCTTCTCGGCTTCTCGCTGCTCGCCATCGGCGTGGCAGCGTTGCAGCTCTGTCTCGACCGCGGTCAGCAACTCGACTGGTTCGCCAGTTGGGAAGTCCGCATCGAAGCCGGGGTTGCTGCTGCCGCGCTCTGGTCGTTCGGCGTCCATGTCGCCACGCGCACCGGCACCATCCTCGATCGCCGCATCCTTGCCGATCGCAACATGGTGACCGGCATGTGTTTCATCGTACTGATCGGCGTCCTGATGATCAGCACCACGGCATTGCTGCCGACGATGCTTGAACGTCTGCTGGGCTATCCGGCGATGACTACCGGCTTTGTAATGGCGCCGCGTGGTGTCGGCATCATGGCGTCGATGATTCTGGTCGGGCGGCTTGTGGGTAAGGTCGATGCGCGGCTGCTGATGGGGATCGGTTTTGTCCTCGTCTCGCTGTCATTGTGGTGGATGAGCCTGTTTTCGCCGCAGATGGACAGCAGCCCGGTGATCGTCACTGGGTTGGTGCAGGGCGTCGGCATGGGGCTGATTTTCGTGCCGCTCAACACCATCGCCTTTGCCACGCTGGCGCCTGAACTGCGCACCGATGCTGCCGGTTTTTTCCAGCTGCTGCGCAATATCGGCGGCTCGGTGGGGGTCAGCCTGTCGGTCGGCGTGCTGGCGCGGCAGACCCAGATTTCGCACGCCGATATCGGCACTGGGTTGACGCCCTTTTCAACTCCCTGGGCGGACGGCAGCTTTGCAGCGGTCATCGGCAGCGCCGGCGACACCCTGACCGCGATGGTCGATGGCGCGGTCAACGCCCAGGCGGCGATGATCGCCTATGTCGACGTCTATCGCATGTTATTCTGGATTACGGTGGCGATGATGCCGTTGCTGTTGATGATGCGCAAACCCGGCGGTGCCGCGCCGCCGCCCGAACTGATGACGGAGTGACTCAGCCTGTGCGCGGGTTCAGCCGCACGATTGTCAGGTTCAGGAACGCGGCAAAGCTTACCCACGCCAAATAGGGCGCGATTAACCACCCCGCCAAGGCGTCGATCGGTGCCAGGCCGATGACCAGTGCCAGGATTGACCCCCACAGGAACGGCACTTCGAGCAACGCCCAGTCCGGCCGCTGGAATTTGAAGAACAACGGGCTCCACAGCAGGTGGAACAGGCCGTTGACGGCGAACAGGATCAGCACGTCGCTGCGCTGTGCGGCATTGCCCGCCTCCCAGGCCCGCACGCCGGCCCAGGCCGCCAGCCCCAGGATCAGCGTCCACGCCGGGCCGAACGCCCAGCCCGGCGGCTGCCAGGTCGGTTTGTTCAGCCGGGCGTACCAGTCGGCGCGCGGCGTCATCAACCCGCCGATCAGGCACAGCCCGACCGCCCAGCCAAGGGCAATCGCGATGGGCATGTTGAAGTCCGACATGGAGATGCATCCGATCCTGCGGCAACACGGCCAGCATGGCCGACAACGCGCTGCAAGGACAGTGGTTGCGCTGACGCACGGGGCGGGGCAAGGCAGCGCCATGAACCTCGCCCGCTTCCCTCGCCGCCGTTACACGCAATCCTTTACCCCGATCGAACCGATGGCGCGGCTGTCGGCGCTGCTCGGCGGTCCGGATTTGTACATCAAGCGCGACGATCTGCTCGGGCTGGCCGGCGGCGGCAACAAGACGCGCAAGCTGGAGTTTCTTGTTGCCGAGGCGCTGCGGCAGGGTGCGGACACGCTGATCACCGTTGGCGCGCCGCAATCCAACCACTGCCGTCTCACGCTGGCGGCGGCGGCCAGGGAAGGTCTCGCCTGCCGCCTGATCATCGAGGAACGCGTTCCGGGCACTTTCAGCCCGGCGGCGTTGGGTAACAATCTGTTGTTCGACCTGCTGGGCGCTGCCAGCGTTCGCATGGTGCCGCTCGGCACCGATCTCGCCGCCGAAATGGCGGCTGAGGCAGCGGCGGTGACGGCCGCGGGCGGCACGCCCTATGTCATTCCCGGCGGCGGCTCCAACCCGCTGGGTGCCCTTGGCTATGCCGCCTGCGCAGCTGAAATCATGGCGCAATCGTTTGACATGGGGGTGGCGTTCGATCGTATCGTCGTTGCCAGCGGCAGCGCCGGTACGCATTCCGGGCTGCTGGCCGGGCTCGTTGCGCTCAATGCCGGCATTCCTGTCATCGGAATCAACGTGCGCCGCGAACGCGCCGAACAGGAAGGCAATGTCCACCGCCTCGCCCTTGCCACCGCCGAATTGCTCGGCACGCCCGCCCCGGCGCGCGGCGATGTCGTGGCGCTCGATGACTGGGTTGGCCCCGGCTATTCGCTGCCGACCGCCGACATGGTCGCGGCGGTGCGGTTGCTCGCCAGCACCGAAGGTGTGCTGCTTGATCCGGTCTACACCGGCAAGGCGTTCGCCGGGCTGATCGCGCTGGTCCGCGCCGGGCATTTTTCTGCCGGCGAGCGCGTGCTGTTCATCCACACCGGCGGCAGCGCCTCCTTGCACGCCTATGCGCACGACCTGCGCGATCCGGCGCTCAACGCCGGCTGATCGATGCGCTGGCTCCCCATCGGCGTCATCGGCGGCATGGGGCCGGCTGCCACGGTAGATTTTCTGGGCCGGCTGGTGCAAGCGGTGGCCGCCAACACCGACGCGGGCCACCCCCGCGTGCTGGTCGACAGCAACCCCAATGTGCCCGATCGCAACGCCGCCCGGGGTGGGCAGGGTGCATCGCCGGGTCCGGTGCTCGCCGCGATGGCGCAGGGGCTGGTGGCGCAAGGTGCACAGGTGCTCGCGATGCCATGCAACGCCGCGCACGGCTGGGCGGCCGACATTGCCGCCGCCACGCCGGCGCGATTCGTTAACATGGTCGATGCGGCAGTAGCGGCGGCGCTGGCCGAACATCCGCGCTGCGTCGGCATCATCGCTGTCGGCGCCACGCTCGATGCGCAACTGTACCAGCATCGTCTGGCGGCGGCCGGTGTGGCTGCGCTGGCGTGTGACCGCGCCGTGGTGCAGCCGCTGGTCAACGCCATCAAGGCCGGCGACACGGGCGCCGCCATTCGCGCCGGGCTGGCAGCCGAAGCGGCGCGGCTGGTCGCCGGGGGTGCCGATGTCATTGTGGCGGCGTGCACCGAAGTGCCGTTGGCGCTGGGCCAGGCCGATGTCGCGGTGCCGTTTGTCGACGCCACGGCTGCCTTGGTGGCGGCGGTGCTGCGGGCTGCGGCCAACCCCGGCTTTGCCGACGCATAGAATCGCTGGCTGGGGTTTCATCGGCGGTTACGGCAAGGCATTGTCATGAAAAAGGGGCATCGCATGATCAACCGCAAGACCATGGCCGCGTTGACGCTGGCCTTGCTATCGATGCTGTTTGCGCTGCCGGCACAGGCGGCGACGGCCGGCTGGTCGGGCACCTGGCGGGTCAGCATCGCCATGCCGGGCGGCGCGCTGCCGTTCGGGCTCGAGGTCAAGCAATCGGGCACCAACGTCACCGCCGTGCTGCTCAACCCGCCCGAGCGGATGCGCGTCGAGCAGGTGAGCCTTGATGGCGATACGCTGGTGCTTGCCTTTCCCTCCTACGGCTCGCGGGTGACGCTGCGCCGCGGCAGTGATGATCGCATTACCGGCGAGGCCTATCTGGCGCGCAGCACCGGTTTCGCAACGCTGCCGGTCAGCGGCGAACGCGGCACCTGGCGCTTCGTGGCTGCGCCGGCAAAACCTGCCGCCGACCTGTCGGGCCGCTGGCAGATGGCCTATGGCACGGCGGCGCAGCGCGGCCAGATCGACCTGCGCCAATCGGGCAACCGCGTCACCGGATCGGTGCAATTGCCCAGCGGCGATTTCCGCTATCTCGCCGGTGACATTTCCGGCAACCGGCTGGCGCTGTCGACCTTTGACGGCAATGCCGCGACGTTGTGGACAGCAACGATTGCCGACGGCAAGCTGACGGGTGCGATGTTCACCGCCACCGGCAGCAAGGCCGGCACCGCGTGGACTGCATCGCGCGCCGGCAAGGCGAACATGGCCGCCGTCACCGTTGAAACGGCTGCGGTCAAGCGGCTGGCGTTCCGCTTTCCCGACAGCAAGGGCCGTATGGTTTCGCTGGCTGACGCGCGTTATCGCGGCAAGGTGGTCGTCATCACGCTGGGCGGCGCCTGGTGCCCGAACTGCCATGATGAAGCGACGTTCATGGGGCCGTACGCCACGCGGCGGCAGCGTGAAGGGCTGGAAGTCATCGCGCTGCAATTCGAATATGGCGACGACCAGGCGCGGGCGTTTCGCCTGATGGACAGTTTCGCCGCGCGCTACAAACTGCCCTATCCGCTGTTGCTCGCCGGCCAGCCGACGCCGGAAAGCAGCAAGGCGGCGCTGCCGGGTGTCGGGCCGATCAAGGTATATCCGTCGACACTGTTCATCGGCCGCGACGGCACGCTGCGTGAGGTCCATGTCGGTTGGGCAGGGCCGGCGACCGGCGCGCTCAATGTGGCGGCGAAGCGGGAGTTCGACGAGACGGTGTCAAAACTGCTGCGTGAAAAAGCCTGACCCCCCGCCCGCCGGGCGAGGGGTCGCGTGCGTCAGACGCGGCGGCCGCTGACCAGCGACATGACCAGGCTGATCGCGAACAGAACGATGAAGATGAAGAACAGGATCTTCGCGATGCCGACTGCGGCTGATACGATGCCGCCGAACCCGAACAGTGCCGCAACCAGCGCAATGACGAGAAATGTGATGGCAAGATTCAACATGGGACCAATTCCTTAGATATTTGCTTCGACGTGCTCGCCAATGCCGTCGACGGATTTTTTGGAAACCAGCGCGGCCGCCATCTTCGCCATTGCGACGATGGTGCCGGGGCCGTCCCAAAGCTCGGCGTGGACCGGGCGGACGCGGACAGCGCGGACTCGCGGGTCGCCCGGTCCTTCGGGGTAATAGGCCTGCGCCGGCTGCGACCACAGACCCTCGATGGTCGCGCGGTCGGCGTGGATGCTGGCGCTGCCGTCGAAGGCGACATGGGTGCTCCCGCCGTCGCAAAAGGTCACCGAAACCTGTGGATGCGCGGCGATATCGTCGAGCAGGTCGCCTGGCACATCGGTCAGAAACCAGATGGCGTTTTCGTCCGCGCGGACGATGGCCGACATCGGGCGCCCGCTGAGGCGGGTTTCGCCGCGTGTCACCAGCATGGCGGTGCGGATGCCGGCGGCGGCTTTCCAGATGCGATGCAGGTTATCGGTGGGGCTGGCGTCGGTCATGGCTAAACTCCGTTCTTGTGAAAGGCGATGCTGCCAAAACCCGCATCCGGCGCTTTCGTTCCGCAGCGATTGGCCATAAAGGGCGACAGCCCCGCCTGGCGAAAGACACAAACGCATGAAGATCACTGCCGCCGTGCTCGACGCGGGCAATGCCTCGGGACCATTTGCGGACACAGCGCCGCTGCGCCTGGCAGCACTCGATCTGGCGCCACCGCAGGCCGGCGAATTGCTGGTGCGCATCGAAGCTGCCGGCCTGTGCCATTCCGACCTGTCGGTTGTGAATGGTGACCGCAACCGACCGGTACCGATGGCGCTGGGGCACGAGGCCTGTGCGACCGTCGTCGCCACCGGCGATGGCGCCCGCTTTGCCGTCGGCGACCGTATTGTCCTCGCCTTTCTGCCGGCCTGCGGCCATTGCCGCGAATGCGTGTCGGGTGAACCCTGGCTGTGCGCCAACGCCGCCGGTGCCAATGGCCGCGGCGAACTCATCGGCGGCGGCCGGCGGTTGAGCGAGGGCGGCCACCCGGTTCATCACCATCTCGGCATTTCGGCGTTCGCTGGCCATGCCGTCATCGACCAGCGTTCTGCGGTGAAGATCGACAGCGACATCCCGCCCGAAATCGCCGCGCTGTTCGGCTGTGCCGTGCTGACCGGCGTTGGCGCCGCGTTCAATTCGGCGGCGGTGCGCCCGGGCGAAAGCGTCGCCATCTGGGGACTGGGCGGGGTCGGGCTGGCCTCGCTGCTAGGTGCGCTGGCGGCGGGGGCGGAGCCGGTCATCGCCATCGACCCGGTGGCCGAAAAGCGCAGCCTGGCATTGGAGCTTGGCGCGCGCGCCGCCGTCCACCCCGATGATGCCGAAGCCACCATCATGGCCATCACCGGCACCGGCACCAATGTCGCCATCGAAAGCGTCGGTTCGGGCCGGGTGCTCGCGGAGGCGTACCGGTTGACGGCGCGCGGCGGCCGCACAGTCACAACCGGCTTGCCCAACCCCGCTGACCCGCTGACGATCCCCGCCATCAGCCTGGTTGCCGATGCCAAGACGCTGTCGGGCAGTTACATGGGCGCCGCCATCCCGGCGCGCGACGTGCCGCGCTATATCGCGCTTTGGCGGGCCGGCCGATTGCCAGTGGAGCGGCTGCTGTCGGCGACGCGGCCGCTCGCGGAAATCAACGCGGCGCTCGATGATCTGGCGTCCGGCCGTGCGATCCGGCAGATCCTGTTGCCGGGGTGATGCTCCTGGCGCTGCTCGGCGGACTGGCCGGGGCCATTGCAGGCAGTTTCATTGCCGCGCTGACGCTGCGCTGGCCGCAGGGGCGCAGTATCGTTGCCGGGCGCTCGCAGTGTGACGAATGCGAGCATGTGCTGGGGCCGCTCGAGCTCGTACCGCTGCTGAGTTTCGCCATGCTGCGCGGCCGGTGCCGGCACTGCGGCGCTGCCATTGCGCCGCGGCATCTGTGGGTGGAGATTGCCGGCGCTGGTATCGGCGCTGCCGCGCTGGTCCAGGGTCTGCCCGGCATCGGGTTGGTGCTGTTCGGCTGGGGGCTGCTGGCGCTCGCCATCCTCGATGTCGAACATTTCTGGCTGCCTAACCTATTGGCGCTGCCGCTGGGGCTGGCCGGGCTGGCCTGCGGGTTATGGCTGCCGCCGGCGCTGCTGGATCGCGGCATCGGCGCCGCTGTGGGTTTTGCGTCGCTGGCGGGCATCGCCGCGGGCTACAAGGCGTTGACCGGCCGCACCGGCATGGGCGGCGGCGACCCGAAACTGTTCGCCGCCATCGGTGCCTGGGTCGGCTGGACGGTCCTGCCGTTCGTATTGCTGCTGGCGGCACTTCTCGGGCTGTTGCTGGTGGCGAGCGACCGGCTGCAGGGCCGCATGGTGACCGGCCAGACGCGCATTCCGCTGGGGGCGCTGCTGGCCGTGGCGGCCTTTCCGGCGGCGCTGCTGGCGCCTATGCTGTTGCCATGACCCGCTTCATCGGTGCCCAGCGCCTGCCGTTTCGCACGGTGGAAATGTTCAGCCGGAGGGGATTTCTGGGCGCTACCGATTGCGCCGCGTTGATCGCACGCATCGAGGCGCAGCGCCGCCCATCGGGCCTGGCCGACCATGACGGCGGGGCGGGATTCCGGACCAGCGAAACCTGCGACCTTGACGCCGCCGATCCCTTCGTTGCCGGTATCACCGCGCGTCTGGCGGCCTATGCCGGGCTCGATGCCGCACACGCCGAACCGTTGCAGGGCCAGCGCTATGCCGTCGGCCAGGAGTTCAAGCTGCACACCGACTATTTCGAAGCATCGGGCGCTGATTACGACCTTTACTGCGGCCAGGCCGGGCAACGCACCTGGACGCTGATGGTCTATCTCAACGTTCCCGAAGCCGGCGGCGCGACGCGCTTCAAGCAGCTCGACAAGACCTTCCAGCCTGAAACCGGCAAACTGCTGGCGTGGAACAATCGCCTCCCCGATGGCGGCACCAACTATGCCACGCTGCACCAGGGCCTGCCAGTGCGGCGCGGGGTGAAATACATCATCACCAGCTGGTTTCGCGAACGGCGCTGGGGGTAGCGGCGACCCTCAGAACTGCACGCGCTTCGTATAGCCGCCATCGACGATGACATTGGTGCCAGTGGTGAACGACGAGGCCGGGCTGGCGAGAAACACTACGGTCTTGGCCACATCCTCGGCCACGCCGAAGCGCCCGAGCACCATCTGCGCCATGGTGGCTTCGTAAAAGCCGGGCATCTGCTGCTTGATGCCGTCCCAATTGCCGCCTTCGAAAAAGGTCGGACCTGGCGACACGGCGTTGACGCGGATGCCCTTGGGTCCCCAGGCTTGGCCGAGTTGCTTGGCATAGGTCAGCAGCGCCGCCTTCATGGCGTTGAAGGCCTGCGGCATGATGAAGGTTTCGGTGGCGGCGGTGCTGGCCATGATGACGACCGAGCCGTGTTCCGATTTCTCGAGAAAGGGCTCCAGCGCTTCGCAACCGCGCACCGTGCCGAGCACGTCCATCTGGAACGCGGCATCCCAGTCGCCGGTCTTTTGCGCGCCGGATGACGAGGCGCCGTGGATGAAGATGTCGCAGCCGCCAAGCGCTTCGGCCGTGCGCGTCAACCAGCCGGGGTAGGCGTCGAAATCATCGAGGTCGAACGCCTCGCCGATGACCTTGCCGCCATGCTGCGACAGCGATGCGACGGTTGCATCGACCTGATCCTGCCGCCTCGAGAAAAACGCCACATCGGCGCCTTCGCGGGCAAAGATTTCCAGCGCGGCGCGGCCGATGCCGCGGCTGCCGCCGGTGACGATGACTTTCAAGCCTTTGAGCCCAAGGTCCATGGCGCAATCCTGTTCTGCTGGCGTTGTTGTTGCCACCAAACTGCCACAGCCGGTGCGGCGCGACACCCTGTCCTTCGCGCCAGTATCGGAACGGCGCGTTCGATCGTCGCCGTCGCTGCGCGGTGACGTCTATCCGTAGTCTCCCCCTTTTGCGCGCGGCGTGGCGCGGTGCTAGCGGCTTGGTGATGACCTCGCTTGCCCATTCCCATTTGCTGACGTTCACCCTTGACGTCGGTTTCGCCGAGATGCTGACGATCGGGCGTGTCCCCGCCGGGCTGCGGCGGATTGCGCCTGTCGAGGGCGGGCGTTTCGAAGGACCACGGCTGCGCGGCGAAGTGCTGCCGGGCGGGGCGGACTGGGTAGTTAACCGGCCCGACGGGGTGATGGTCATCGATGTCCGGCTGACGCTGAAGGCCGTTGACGGCGCGCTGATTTATTTGACCTATCAAGGTCGGTTCGTTGCAACGCCGGACGCGATGACGCGTTTCAACACAGGCCGGATGCTGGCGCCTGCGGAGTATTCGCTGGCGATAGCGGCGCGGTTCGAATGCGGCGACGAACGCCATGCCTGGCTGAACGACGTCATTGCTGTCGGCACCGGCGAACAGACGCGGACCGGGCCGATTTACACCATCTTTGCTATCGGAGGCTTGCCGTGACCCCCCAGACCATGCGCCGGATTCGCCAGTTCCACCTTTATCTCGGGGTGTTCTTTGCGCCGGCGATCGTGTTTTTCGCTTTGAGCGGTGCGTTGCAGACGTTCCGTTTGCAGGAAGAAAAAGGCTGGGGGTCGCAGCCACCGGCGTGGATCGAATGGATCGCCAGCGTCCACAAGGATTCCAAGCTGCCGCGGATCAAGGCGCCCGAGGCGGATCATGACGCGGCCGGGCCGCAAAAGCCGGCTACTGCGCCCGCGGGACTGCAAAAGCCGGCTGCGCCGGCGGGACCGAAGCCGCCGCAGGTCAACAAGCTGCCGATGCAGATTTTCACCGTGGTGATGTCGGTGGGCTTGATAATGTCGGCCTTCCTTGGCGCGGCGATCGCGCTCAACAACCGGTCGACGCGGCGGGTGGCAGTGGCGATGCTGGCGGCGGGTTCGGTGGTGCCGATCGCGTTGCTCTATATCTGACGCAGCAGCCAGCCACGGGCGCGGACAGCCGGCAAATAGGTGTCGCTGACCGGCACTTCGGTAGTGTCCGCGAGTCGCAAGCGCCATTTGCGACCATCGCGGGTGCATCCCGTCACGGCAGCGGCCGCCACCCAGGCGCCGCGATGGACCTGCGTGCCATCGAGAGCGGCCACCTCGAGCAGCGCGTCGCCGAAGCGATAAAGTAACAGCGGCTGGCGCCCATCGGCGAGATGCAGCCGCAGATAATGGTCTTCAGCGACGATGGCATGGAGAGTGGCCAGCGGTACCCGCGCCGCCAGCCCGGTTGCCGGTAGGGGAGGAGGGGTGCCGGTTGCCGTTGACGACGCGTCGCCAGTTGGCGCCAAGGCTGCCGATTGCGGCGTCGCTGCGGCGTCGGGCCAGTTGATGACGGCGATCACGGCGCTGATCGCGAGGGCGATGACGACGGCTGTCATGAAGAGCCCGGTCCAAGGCAAGGCGATCGGTTGCCCGACGGCGGCATAAAGCCAGCCGATCTCCAGCGGCAGCATCGCGTTGAGCAACAGCGCGCCGCCGACGAACAGCAGCGGCAGCGCGGCGCGGCTGGGCGGCAGCAGCGGCGGCACGAAGCGGAACCACAGCCGCCATTTGTAGGCGTTGAAGCCGATCAGCGTGCCCCAGAACAGCAGCCGCGTCGCCGCCGGCAGCGCATCGGTGCCAAAGGGTCCGGCAATCGCACACACCAGCGTTGCGGCGCCAACCGCTGCCACCACGGTGCGACCGGATCGCGGCTGTTGGCTGTCTGTCGAGCTCACGAAGCGTGAAACCTGCACGGTTAAGTGTTGCGAACCGGGAGACACGATAGGCGAAACCACGCTTGGCTCAAGGCCGGTGTTTGGCAAATTGTCGGCAACTGTCATTGCAAAGGAGCCGGGTTACGATGTTCGAAAATCTGCCGTCACTGATCTGGGTACATCTCGTCGCTACGGTGATCGCGCTGCCGCTTGGCCTGCAACAGTTGCTCGCCGCCAAGGGCAATGCCCGCCACCGCCTGGGCGGGCAGGTTTACATCGTCGCCATGCTGACGGCGCTGCTGTCGGCGTTGGCAACCTTTCGGCCCGACACCTTGTTCCTGCCGTTCCACATCCTCGCCTTTGTCGGGCTGGGTTCGTTGATCGCCGGCACGCTGGCGCTCAGGCGCTGGTTGCGCGATCGCAACCCGGTCGATCTGAAACGCCACAAGACCAGCATGGCGTTCAGCTGGTTGGGCCTGGCAATGGCCGGCGTGTCGCAGATCACGTCGAACCCGCGCTTCGGGATCGCCCAGCAGATGACCCCGACCGAATTCTGGATCGTGCTGGCCGTTCTGAACCTGGCGATGTACGCACTGGGTAGCTGGTGGGTCTTTGCCCGGCTGGTGCGCGATTGACAGTTACTCGGAGCGTTTCAGCAGGTCGATCAGTTCCTGCTTCCAGAAAATCGCCCAGGTATGTGTGCTGTGGCCGCGGCCTTGTGGAGACTCCGGGATCAGCACGAAACGGGCGTTCGGCATTTTCGCGACCTGCGCTTCGGTCAGGTTGAGGCCGGGCGGGTTGATGAAATCATCGGCGCTGTTGATCCAGGTGACCGGCACGGTGATGCGCCCGAGCAACGGCACGGGGTTGTAGTTGCGTGACGCCTCGAGCCGGTAAATCGTGTCATTGGCATCGGTGCTGGCCATCGCGGCTTCGACCTGGCCCTTGATCGCAGCCTCGGCGGCAGCCCTTGTCGGATAGTCCGCCTGCTGGCGCACCGGTGCCGAACTGGCGATCGCGCTGAGCGCGGCGACGGTGCGCAGACCCTGGAGCGGCGGGCTAATGTAATTGCCGCCCTGCCACGCGGGGTCGGCCTTTAGTGCGTCGATGCTCATCTGTCGCCACATGCGGTTGCGCCCGGCAAGTTCGACGGCCTGGCAGGCGGTCGGCATGATGGCGCGGGCTGCTGTGGGATAGGTCGTGCCCCAGACGAAATCCATCATGCAACCCATCGATGTGCCCATCAGCAGGCGCAGTTGCTTCACCCCGAGATGCTCGGTGAGCAGCCGGTACTGGGCCGCGACCATGTCCTGATAGTCGTAATTCGGGAAGGCCATGCGCAGGCCGTCGCTGGGTTTCGATGATCCGCCATGGCCGATGGCATCGGGCAGGATGATGTAGAACCGGGTGATGTCGAGCGGCTGGCCGTGGCCGTAGAGTTCGTCGGCGAATTGCGGGCGCAGGAATTGTTCGCCGGTTCCGCCGGTGCCGTGCAGGACCATGATCGCGTTGGTCACATTGCCGGCCTTGTCGCGTTGCGGCGTGCCGAGCGTGCGATAATGCTGGCGCAGGTCCGGCAACGTCTGGCCAGTGTGGAAGATGAAATTCCGCACGCTGAAATCGCCCTGCGCCACTGGCCAGTCCCTGGCATTGGCCGGGGCCGCGATCAGGAACAGGGCGAGGAGCGCGGTGCGGATTGTCATGCTGCGAGGCTAGGGCTTGCCGGCGCGGCGTCAACCGGGGGCGCGCTGGGTTGCATCCATAGTACAGTTCGTGGCAGGCTTTGGTTTTGCTGTGGGGGATCTTGCCATGAAGACTCTTGCCTTGCTGGGTGCTGCTGCGACCGCCCTCGTGTCAGCCGGGCTGACGGCGCCTGCCGGGGCGCAGGTGCCGGTGGCCGAGCTGGCCAAGCCACCCGCCGACGCCCGGCACTTCATCATTGCGTCAACGGGCGGCAAGCATGGCGACAGCTGGACCTGGACCGCGGCTGACGGCACCCGCATGGGCCGCGAGAGCATGAATCTGCGCGGCCAGATCGGGGAAACCGATTCGGCCGGAACGCCGGGTGCCGATGGCATGCCGGCCCGCATGGTGATCCGCGGCATATCTCCCAACGGCGACGCCGGTGAAAATTTTGCCGTCAAGGCCGGTCAGGCGATGTGGAAAAGCCAGATCGATGCCGGGACGGCCGCCTATGCCGCGCCGGCTTATTATGCCGCGGTCGGCGGACCGATCGATACGGTGGCCTGGCTGGTCGACCGCCTGTTGGCGGCGCCCGACAAGTCGCTGACGCTGCTGCCGGGGGGCAAGGCCCGCGCCGCGCCGCTGACCAGCCTCGATGTCGGGACGGGTGCCGCCCGGCAGACGGTCACCGCCTGGGCGATTTCCGGCATCGGCACCTCGCCGATCACGGTGTGGGCCGATGCCAGGGGCAAGTTCTTCGGCCTGACGCTCGGCATCGGCTGGCTGCCCGAACGCTATGAGGGCGAGCTGGCCCGGATGGAGAAGGCGCAGGCGGCGGCGCTGTCGGCGCAGGCCCCGGCGCTGGTCAAGGCACTGGTCAAGACGCCGGCGGGACCGGTCGCCTTCACCAATGTGCGGATGTTCGATGCGGTCGGCCGGCGCTTTGTCGCCGGGCAGACGGTGGTGGTCTACAAGGGCCTGATCGTCGCCGTCGGCCCCGCCGGCACGGTCAGGGTGCCGGCCGGCGCAAAGGCGTTCGATGGTGCCGGCAAGACCCTGGTGCCCGGCATGTGGGATTGCCACATGCACATCGGTGATGATTTTACCGGGCCGCAGGAATTGTCGCTGGGCATCACCTCGGTGCGCGACCCCGGCAACAACGACCCGCTGACCATCGACCGCAAGGCGCGGGTGGCGCGCGGCGAACTGCTGATGCCGAATATCTATGCCTCCAGCCTGATCGACGGCAAGGGGCCGAACACGGCGCAGGTCGCCAATGTCGCGACCAGTGAGGCCGAGGCGATCGCGCTGGTGCAAAAGGCCAAGGCCGGCGGCTTCATCGGAGTTAAATTCTACGGGACATTCAATCCGCTGTTGCTGAAGCCGGCGGTTGCCGAGGCGCACCGGCTGGGCCTGCACGTCCATGGCCATGTGCCGCAGGGCATTCGGCCGATGGACGCGATCAACGCCGGCTATGACGAAATCACGCATATCAACTGGGTGATCATGCAGGCGATGCCCGACAGCGTGATCGCGGCATCGAACGGCATCATGCGCTTTGAAGGCCCGGGTCGCTATGCCAAGGATGTCGATCTCGATGCCGAACCGATGAAGTCGATGGTCGCCACGATGGCGGCGAAAAAGATCAGCAATGATCCGACGCTGGTGACTTTTGAAGCGCTGTTTGTGCCCGAAAATGGCGACCTGTCGCCGGCCTATGCACCGTTTGCGGGCACGATGCCGCCGACCACCGAGCGCGGCTTTCGCAGCGGCGGCTTTGCCGTGCCCAAGGACCTGACCCGCGCCGACTATCGCGCCAGCTTTGCCAAGATGAAGGCGCTGGTGACCAAGATGTACAAGGCCGGCGTTCCGATCGTTGCCGGGACCGACGGCAGCGGCATCGAGATCATTCGCGAACTGGAGCTGTATGTCGAAGCCGGCATGACTCCGGGGGAGGCGCTGGCGACGGCGACGATCATCCCGGCCGCGCTAGTGGGGGCGGCAAAGACCACCGGCTCGATCGAGGTCGGCAAGGTGGCGGACCTGGTGCTCGTTGAAGGCGATCCGTCGACGCGTATCGGCGACCTGCGCCAGACGCGCGTGGTCATGCTGGGCGGCAAGCTGCTCGATGCCGATGCGTTGCGGACGGCGGCGGGCTTCTCGGGGCGGCCGAAGTAACGCGCCAACAGCGGTTGAGCCTTTGCGGCTTGGCGTGCTAGCGGCAGTGCAGAATGGCCCAACCGAAAGCTGCCGATGTCCGTTGACGCTGATACCGTACGAAAAATCGCGCGCCTGGCGCGGATCGGCATTGCCGATGCCGATGTCGCGCCGCTGGCCGGGGAATTGTCGGCCATCCTGGGCTGGATCGAGCAACTTGGCGAAGTCGATACCAAGGGTGTCGCCCCGATGACGGCGGTGATTCCGAACCATCTGGCGTGGCGCACCGATGTCATCACCGATGGCAATGTGCAGGACAAGGTGCTCGCCAATGCGGTGGGCGCGACCAGTGGCTTTTTCGCTGTGCCGAAAGTGATCGAATAGTGCTGACTGATCTTACCATTGCCGGCATGAAGGCCGGGCTGGCCGCGCGCGATTTCTCCGCCGCCGAACTGACCGATGCGCATCTGGCGGCGATGGACGCCGGGCGCAGCCTCAACGCCTTCATCGTCGAAACGCCCGAGATTGCCCGGGCGCAGGCCGCCGCCGCCGATGCGGCGCTGGCGCGCGGCGCGGCGCGACCGCTGGCGGGGATTCCGCTCGGCATCAAGGACCTGTTCTGCACCGAGGGCGTGCAGACGACGGCGGGATCCAGGATCCTCGAAGGTTTCATTCCGCAGTATGAATCGACCGTGTCGGGCAAGCTGCTCGCCGATGGCGCGGTGATGCTCGGCAAGCTCAACATGGACGAATTCGCCATGGGCTCGTCGAACGAGACCAGCGCCTATGGCAAGGTGATCTCGCCATGGACTGCACAGGGGTCGAACCGTCAACTGGTGCCCGGCGGTTCGTCCGGCGGCTCGGCCTCGGCAGTCGCAGCGCGGATGGTGGCGGGCGCAACCGGCACCGATACCGGTGGTTCGATCCGCCAGCCGGCGGCGTTCGTCGGCATTTCAGGCATCAAGCCGACTTATGGCCGCTGCTCGCGCTGGGGCGTGGTGGCGTTCGCGTCGTCGCTCGACCAGGCCGGGCCGATGGCGCGGACGGTCGAGGATTGCGCGCTGCTGCTGACCAGCATGTGCGGTTATGATGCCAAGGATTCGACCAGTCTGAATGTCGCCGTGCCGGATTTCGCCGTCGGCCTGACCGGTGATTTGCGCGGCAAGCGTGTAGGCGTGCCCAAGGAATATCGCCTCGATGGCATGGATCCGGTGATAGCCAAACTGTGGGAACAGGGGCTGGAATGGCTGAAGGCCGCCGGCGCGACTATTGTCGATGTGTCGCTGCCGCACACGAAGTACGCGCTGCCGGCCTATTACATCATCGCACCGGCCGAAGCCTCGTCGAACCTCGCTCGCTATGACGGCGTGCGCTATGGCCTGCGCGTCACGCCGCCGGGCGGCAATCTGGCCGACATGTACGCCGCGACCCGCGCCGCCGGGTTCGGGGCCGAGGTCAAGCGCCGCATCATGATCGGCACTTACGTGCTGTCGGCAGGGTTTTACGACGCCTATTACACCCAGGCGCAGAAGGTGCGCACGCTGATCGCGCAGGATTTCGAGAAGGCGTGGGATGTTTGCGATCTGCTGCTGACGCCGACAGCCCCC
This sequence comes from Polymorphobacter sp., assembly GCA_049318305.1. GTDB lineage: Bacteria > Pseudomonadota > Alphaproteobacteria > Sphingomonadales > Sphingomonadaceae > Sandarakinorhabdus. Next base: position 2,981 of record JBMOGO010000043.1, on the reverse strand, counting down.
AGCGCCGCCTTTGCCTTTGGCGACAAGGCGGATCCGCTGGAAATGTATCTCAACGACGTCTTCACCGTGCCGTCGTCGCTGGCCGGGCTGCCGGCGATGTCGGTGCCGGCCGGCCTGTCGGCGGACGGCCTGCCGCTGGGGTTGCAGATCATCGGACGGCCGCTCGATGAAGCCGGTGTCCTCGATGCCGGGTTGGCGATCGAGCGGGCGGCGGGGTTCATAGCGCGGCCCTGATACCGTCGTTAGCGGATTTGTAACATCCTTCCACTAGCCGATGAACCCGGGGGCGGATGAAGTGCATAGCAGGTGGTAGCAACAATCGGCTCCGGGCCGGCGACGGGAGGGCTTGCGTCGCATCGTTATGAAGCGCTCGATGGCCTGCGCGGGCTGTGTGCGCTGTGTGTCTGCCTGTTCCATTTCCGCGCCAACGGCCCGATCGCGCCATCGGATTTCGTACGCGGCAGTTGGCTGTTCGTCGATTTCTTCTTCGTGCTGTCGGGGTTCGTCATCGCCGCCACCTATCGGGCGCGGTTGGTCGGCGGGGAATATCTGCGCAGCTTTGCCATCCTGCGCATCGGCCGGGTTTACCCGCTCCATCTCGTCATGCTGGCGGCGTTCGTCATCATGGAGATTGCCGGCACCGTGCTCGCCAGCAAGGGGCTGATGAAGCGGGCGGCGTTCGATGATCATCATTCGCTGTTCGCGATTTTCACCAACCTGACGCTGACCCAGGCGTTCGGGCTGCACAAGGGGCTGACCTGGAACCAGCCATCGTGGAGCATCGCGGTGGAGGTGTGGACCTATCTGCTGTTCGCGCTGGCTGCCTTTGCCGCCGGGGCATGGCTGGAACGCTGGCTCGCGGTGGCGATCATCGTCTGCATCGCGGTGCTGGCGGTGGCTACGCCCTATGGCATCAATGTCAGCCACAGCTGGAGCCTGTTCCGCTGCGTCTATGGCTTTGCGGTCGGGGCGATTGCCTGGAAATGGTGGCAGGGGCGCGGAGCAGCGCCGGGTCCGGCATCCGGCGGCACGGTGATCGAACTGGTGACGGTTGCGGCGGTGGTGGCATTTGTCGCCATCCTTTCGGCAACATGGGCCAACCTGCTGTCGCCGCTGGTCTTCGGCGCTGCGGTGCTGGTGTTCGCCCGGCAGGCTGGCGCCGTTTGGCGCTGGCTGATGACGGCGCCGCTGCGCCGGCTGGGGGTGCTGTCCTATTCGATCTACATGGTTCACACCTTTGTGCAGTCGCGGATGGATGATGCCCTGCGCGTCATCGCCAAGCTGACCGGTGTGACGCTGTTCGTAGTCGAAAAGGGCGGGAGCGGTGCGCATGATCTGGTCGGGGCGACCCCGCTGCAAGGTGTGCTGCTGACGCTGGTCATGCTGGCGCTGGTCATCCTGGTGGCAAGCCTCACCTGGCGCTGGGTGGAGGTTCCGGGGCAAGCCTGGTCCCGCCGGCTGGCGAAGCGCGCGGCATAACCGCTTCCCGACTTGCCAAGCGCCCTGCGCAAAGCCAAAAGCCCCGCATGACTTACACTGATAATGGCAGCCACAGCAGTTACCGCGTCAAGGGCGCCACCGGCGATTTCGAGATCGTCGTGGGCCTGGAGGTGCATGCCCAGGTCGCCGCCCAGTCCAAGCTGTTTTCCGGCGCCGCGACGGCGTTCGGGGCGGAGCCCAATTCGCAGGTCAGCCTGGTCGATGCTGCCATGCCCGGCATGCTGCCGGTGCTGAATGGTGAATGCGTGCGGCAGGCGGTGCGCACCGGGCTGGCGCTCGGTGCCCGGATCAACAATTGGTCGCGTTTCGATCGCAAGAATTATTTCTATGCCGATCTGCCGCAGGGGTACCAGATCAGCCAGCTGTTCCACCCGATTGTCGGCGAAGGCACTCTGGCCATCGAGACCGAGGCGGGCGATGCCAGCGTGGTCGGTATCGAGCGCATCCACCTCGAGCAGGACGCCGGCAAGTCGGTGCATGATCTGCACCCCACCATGAGCTACGTCGATCTCAACCGATCGGGCTGCGCGCTGATGGAGATCGTGTCGAAGCCCGATATCCGCAGCCCGGCGGAGGCCGGCGCCTATGTCGCGGCGCTGCGCCAGTTGCTGCGCTATGTCGGCAGCTGCGATGGCAATATGGACGAAGGCTCGATGCGCGCCGACGTCAATGTCTCGGTGCGGCGGCCGGGCGAAGGTTTCGGCACCCGCACCGAGACCAAGAATGTCAATTCGGTGCGCTTCATCATGCAGGCCGTGGAGGCCGAAGCACGTCGGCAGGTCGACCTGATCGAAAGCGGCGGCAGCGTCGTGCAGGAAACCCGGCTGTTCGATCCGAACAGCGGCACGACCCGCCCGATGCGATCAAAGGAAGATGCGCACGACTATCGCTATTTCCCCGATCCCGACCTGTTGCCGGTGGAATTCGACGACGCGTTCGTGGCGGATTGCCTGGCCAGCCTGCCGGAACTGCCGGTGGCGAAACGGGCGCGGTATGAAAGCGCGCTGGGGCTGACACCCTATCTCGCCAATGTGTTGATGGCGGAAAAGGAAACCGCCGCCTATTTCGAAACCCTGCTGACGGCGTGTGCCGCGGCACAGGGCAAGCCCGAGGCCGATGTGGCGCGGGCGGCGGCGAACTGGGTTTCGGGGGATTTGTTCGGGGCCTTGAAGCGTCTCGGCCTGCCGATCGAAGCCTCGCCGATCAGCGCCGATGCCGGGGCGGAACTGCTGACGCTCGCCGCCGATGGCACGCTGTCGGGGCCGATGGTCAAGCAGGTGTTCGAAGCGATGCTCGAAACCGGCGACCGCGCCGCAGCGATCGTCGAGGCGCGCGGCCTGAAACAGGTCAGCGATACCGGCGCCATCGATGCTGCGATTGCGGCCATTCTCGCGGCCAACACCGACAAGGTGGAGCAGTATCGTGGCGGCAAGGAAGCGCTGTTCGGCTTTTTCGTCGGCCAGACGATGAAGGCGATGGCC
>JBMOGO010000042.1:0-27501 GCA_049318305.1 Polymorphobacter sp. | reverse complement strand
CCCTGCGCCGGCCGTGCCATGCGATCGTTCGGCGCTGCAGCCGCCGGTGCGACGCTGGCGATCTGGCTGATCATCAGTGCCGATGCGCCAACCAAATCAACGAATTTTCGCATCACGCTGTTCCCCCCACGGTTACGGACTCTTTCCCATCAATTCAGAACAGGTGTCCTTATCGTCAGGGATAGCCGTCACCCCGTCGCCGGTCTGTCAAGAAAAGGTCAATTCGACAAGTTTTGTTGGGGTGGCGCGGCAGAATGTCGGGATCGTCCGGGTTTCGTCGGGGTAGACCGCCTTCAACTGAAACCGGAAGCGGAAGCCGCCGTTGCCCGCCTCAATATCGTCGAGCCGATCGAGGATGACTTCCGTGCCGCCCGTGGCGCCAACCTGCCGCGCCGCCTCGGCGAGGCAGACGGATAACGACGGCCGCGCGTCGGGGGTGACGCCACCCATCTGAGCGGTGATCCGCGCCGGACCGGCGGGAGGTGCCGGCGGCTGGATGGCCGGCGGCTGGGTCAGCGGCGGTACGGCGCCAGCTTCCGGTATCGGTGCCGGTGCGGGTTTCTTGTTGGCTTGCGACAGCAGCGCCAATAGGCCGCCAGCGATCGCGACGCCGCCTATCACGGCGCCGGCCGAAGGTCCGCCGCCACCGCTGTTGCCGCTGCCATAGCGCAGCTCGAATTCACCGCGGCAGCCGTCATCGACCCAGATTTCGTTCGACCGGCGACCCCAGCTGCGCCCTTCGCGGCATGGTGTGCTGCTGAGCTGGCGGACGAGGCGGACGCCGCCACGGGTATCTGCCTGGCAGGCACGATAGCGGCCATCGCGGCTTTCACAGCGGATGGTCTCACCATTCCAGTTGCCCCCACCACCTCCGCTGCCGCCCCAGCCGCCACCGTTGTTGCCACCGCTACCGCCCCAACCGCCACCATTGTTGCCGCCGGAACTGCCGCCGCTGCCACCCCAGCCGCCGCCCGGCGGCCGGGTCGGTTGCGATGTGGGTGCGGGTCTGGTCATCTCCCCCGGGATCGGCGCCGGGCGTGCCATCGGTTCCGCCGTTTGGGCTTGTGCTGGCCCTGCCATTGGCAGGTCGGCCAGTACCAGCGCCAGCAGACTGGCGGCGGCCGAAAAGGTTCTCATCGTCATCCCCCCGGATTGGCGTGTGCGGCCGTGATCAATAGACCCTGAAGCGCGCGCGGCAACCATTGTTGACCCAGATGCCGCTACGATCCCAACCCCAGCTGCGGCCCTGGATGCATTCGCCGCCCAGCACACGATCGATCTGCACGCCGCTATTGATGCGGGCGCTGCACCGCTCCGGTTGATAATTGCGGCTGCTGCATTCGATGATCTGGCCGCTGGGGTAACCGCCGCCACCGCCCCCGGGGTAACCGCCACCGCCGCCACCGCTACCGCCGGCGCCGACGATGAATTCGGCGCGGCAGCCATTGCTCACCCAGACACCATTGCGATCCCAGCCCCAGCTCTGGCCCTCGGTGCACCTGGCATTGCCGATGACTCGGTTTATGCGCACGCCGCCGCGGGTGTCGGCGCCGCAGCGCTGGACGCGATAGTCCTGGCTTTCGCACCGGATCGTCTGTCCACCGGGGTAACCACCGCCCGGATAACCCCCGCCGGGGTAACCACCTCCGCCGCCATAATTATCATAGCGTACTTCGAAGATAGCGCGGCAGCCGTTGGTCACAAAGATGCTGCGGCGGTCAAAACGCCAGTCGCTGCCCTGTCGGCAATTGCCACCCAGTCGTTCGACGATGCGGGCGTCGATGATGTTGGTGACCGCGCACTGGTTCGGCTGGTAATTGCGTGATTCGCACCTGATGCGATCGCTGTTCTGCGCCTGCGCCGGTGTGGCCACGGCCAGGAGTGCGGCGAACGACGCCAGCACCAGCGACATCCATTTCAACATCGTCTACGCTCCCCAGTCCTTGCGCTTTCGTCTTTATTGTGAAGAACCTGACACGAACTGCAAGTGGTTACAACTGAACCCCGGCGGCGCCGGCGGTTTCCACGGTGAACTGCCACGCCACGCGCCCCGACCGCGCGCCGCGCCCGGCCGCCCAGGTCAGCGCCGCTGCCGCATCGAAAGGCAGGCCCAGTGCCGCCGCATAGTTCGCGCAGATTGCCAGATAAACATCCTGGTCGCAGGCGTGAAAGCCCAGCCGGAGGCCGAACCTGTCGGCCAGTGCCAGCCGGTCATCGGTGACGTCGCGCGGGTTGACCGGGTCATTGTCTGCCTCGGCCATGCTGCGTGGCACCAGGTTGCGGCGGTTCGAGGTGACGACCAGCCGCAGATTGTCCGGCCGCGCCATCACCCCGCCATCGAGCAGCGAGCGCAAAGCATGGACCTGCCCGTCATCGCCGCCCAGCGACACGTCATCCAGAAACACCGTCCAGCGGCGCTGTGTCGTCGACAAGCGGGTAAACAGCGCCGCCAGCCCGGCGAGATCGGGCTGCGCCACCTGGACCAGCGCGACATCGGCACCGCCGGTGATCAAGGCCGCGTGGACGGCGCGGACCAGCGAGCTTTTGCCCATGCCGCGCGCGCCCCATAACAATACGTCGTGAGCTGGCAAACCAGCGGCGTGGCGGCGGGCATTTTCGTGCAGGGCTCCCCGCTGTGCATCGACGCCGGCATACAGCGCCAGTGCATTGGTGCGCGGTGGCGGCACGGCGGCCAGCCCTTGCTGCCCCCAAACGAACCAGTCGCCGGTGCCGGGATCATCAGTGACCGGTGGCGGCGACAGGCGTTCCAGCGCGGCGGCGATACGGAGCAGAGGGTCCTCGGTCATACCGCCACCCTGACGGCAAAGCCCGGATATGAAAAGGCCGTGCGGCGGGGGGCACCCGCCGCACGGCCCTTCATCCGGCGCACCGGGTCAGCGAAGCCGGATCAATAGGGCCTGCCGACCACGACATATTGCACGCTGCTGCCGACCATGCTTGGCTGGTACCAAGATGATCCACATTGCAGATAGGTGACGTTGGAATAAACGGTCTGCACACAATCCGGCGGCCGCGTGGTCGTCACGGACCCGATAACCGCGCTGGTGATCGCAACGGTCGCCGTCACCGCAGCTGCAGTGCCGACGGCATCCCAAACATCATAGTTATTGTTATAGCAGCAGCCGCCGCCGCCATAATAGCCGCCACGATTGTTGCCCGAAACATTGACGTTGGTGTTGTTGTTGATGTTGACATTGTTGTTGCCACCGCCCGGGCGGTTGTTGTTGCCGGGACGGTTGTTGTTGCCATTACCGGGGCGGTTGTTGTTGTAACCACCGCCGCCATTGCCGGGTCGCTTATTGTTGTAGCCGCCGCCATTGCCGCGGTTGATGCTGCTCGGTGCGCTGGCACGGGCACCGCCGCCACCGCCGCGCGACACACCGGCACCGCCACCGCCGCCACCACGCGACACGCCGCCGCCGCCACCGCCGGGCCGGGCCGCAGACGCCATCACAGGAACCAGCGCCAGCGAAAGTCCGGCGATGAGCGAAATTGCGAGACGAGCCATTATTTCTTCTCCCCGGCGGTGCCATCGATCGAGGCGATGGCAATCCGCGCCGAATCCTTGCCTGGTGTGAAGGTGAAGCGATCAGCCGAGAGCTTGGCATCGGTCTGCCAGGCCAGGTTGGCGGCATATTGCGGGCGCGCCGCGTCCATTACATTGGTCATGATGATGCGCAGCGGCAACGGCTTGTCGCCCTGAGTGATCCAGATTTGCCAATCGATACCGCGCTGGCGGAAGGCATAGTGATCGACCTTCGTGTCGCCGATGGTTTCCGGACCGACCTTAAAGCCTGATGCCGGTGCCGGCACCGGGTTTTTCGGGTCGCCCCACAGGAACAGGTCCTGCAGCGGGAAATCGATGCCGTATTTTTCGTCGGCGACGGTCAGCAGAGTCTTGATGCTGCCCTTCAGCGGGGCATCGGTGTACAGCTTGTGGCGCGGCGCATCGATGGTGACCTTGCTTCCATCAAAGTAGAACCGCCGCACAGAGCGATCATTGGCGACTTCGGCATACAACTTATCCGGCGTGTTGACGGCATAGGTCAGCCGGCCGGGAATGGTGACCTTCTGTCCGGAGTCGAGCACTTCTTCGGCATAGCCATCGGCAACGACTTCAAAGCTGGTCAAGGTGCGCAAATAGGCACCCATCCGGTCGATTGCGGCCTTGGCATCGGCGTCCAGTACCGGCTTTGCCGGCGCTGCGGGTGCGGGTTTCTTTGCCGGTGCAGCGGCGAGCGGCGATAGTGCCAACCCCGCCATCGCTGTCGCGGCGAGCCAATGCCTGAATGCCATTGCATCTTCCCCTTGATCGGCCGTTCGATACGGCTCCTTTACTATGTTGTGTCATACTCGGTCAGGCAATGCGAAATTGCCCGATTTAAAGCAGTTCACAACTTTTGCGTTTCGGCGCCGAGACCCGGCAGGCTGCAACCCGTTGCGCCGCGGCGCGTGACAAGCTAGAGCGCGCAGCTTGTACAAACCGGTGCGCGCCTGCACCCCAGAAAGCCATTTTCATGTTCGCATCCCCGGCTTTTGCCCAAGCGGCTGGCACAGGCGGCGCCGGTGCCGCCGGCCTGCTCGCCTTTGCTCCCTATGTGGCCATCTTCGCGATCTTCTATTTCCTGATGATCCGACCGCAGCAGCAGCGCGCCAAGGCGCATCGCGCCATGATCGACGCTGTCAAAAAGGGCGATGAAGTCGTCACCGGCGGCGGTATTGTCGGCAAGGTTTTCCGCGTCATGGATGGCGAGATCGAAGTCGAGGTCGCTACCGGCGTCAAGCTGCGCGTGCTCAAGGGCACGCTGTCCGACGTGCGCAACCCCAAGGCGCCGACCGCCGCGAACGACGCCAAGGGCTGACGACCTTGCTCGACTTTCCGAACTGGAAGATCTGGTCGATCATCGGCACCATCGTCATCGGCCTGCTGCTGGCAGCGCCGAACTTTGTCACTGAACGCCAGGCCGCGTCGATTCCGTCGTTCCTGCCGAACAAGCAGCTGAGCCTGGGGCTCGATCTGCGCGGCGGCTCGCACCTGATGCTCGAAGCGACAACCGAGGATGTCCGCAAGACCAAGCTGGAATCGCTTGAAGAAACCGTCCGCAGCGAAATGCGGCAGACCAGCGGTGGCGCGACCGCGTTTACCGACCTGTCGACGGCCAATGGCCGGCTGAGCCTAGTCGTCACCGATCCATCGCGGGTCGAAGTCGCTGCCGAAGCGCTGCGCAAGGTGACGCGGCCACTGTCCGGCCTGTCGGGCGCACGCGACGTCGAAGTGGCGGTCAACGGCACCACCATCACCATGACCGAAACCGATGCCGGCGTTGCCGCGTCGATCGACAATGCCATGGCGCAGGCCGTCGAAGTCATCCGCAAGCGCATCGACGAACTGGGCACCCGCGAACCGACCATCGTGCGCCAGGGCGCCAATCGCATCGTCGTTCAGGTGCCGGGGTTGCAGGATCCGTCGGCCTTGAAAGCGCTGCTCGGCAAGACCGCCAAGCTGGAATTCAAGCTGGTCGATATCAGCGCCGACCCGGCCGAAGTGGTGCAGGGCCGCGCACCTCCCGGGGCGCAGATCGTGCCCAGCATCGATGGCGCGCCCGTCGTGCTGAAACGCCGTGCGGTGATTACCGGAGACCAGTTGATCGATTCCCAGGTGTCGCAGGACCAGAATGGCGCGCCCGCAGTCAGCTTCCGGTTCGATTCGACCGGCGGCCGCCGATTTGCGCAGACCACGCAGGAAAATGTCGGAAAGCCCTTTGCCATTGTCCTCGATGGAAAGGTGATTTCGGTCGCCAATATCAACGAACCCATCCTGGGTGGTTCGGGTATCATCTCGGGCAGTTATACCGTCGCAAGCGCCAACGAACTGGCGATCCTGCTGCGGTCGGGCAAGCTGCCGGTGGAGCTGAAAGTCGTCGAGGAGCGCACCGTCGGTCCCGATCTTGGTGCTGATTCGATCCGCGCCGGGGCGATTGCGGCGATCGTCGCCGTGCTGGCCGTGTCGGTGCTGATGATCGCCACCTATGGCCGTTTCGGAGTGTATGCGGTGATCGCGCTGGTCATCAACGTGCTGCTGATTCTGGGCATCATGTCGGTCGCCGGGTTCACACTAACGCTGCCGGGCATCGCCGGGCTGGTGCTGACCATCGGCGCAGCGGTCGATGCCAACGTGCTGATCAACGAGCGTATCCGCGAGGAGCAGCGCAAGGGCAGGGGGGTCATCGCCTCGGTGGAAGTCGGATTCCGCGATGCGACCCGCACCATCTGGGATGCCAATTCGCTCAACATCATCGTTGCCGTCATCATGTTCATCTTCGGCTCCGGCCCCATCAAGGGCTTTGCCGTCGTGCTGTCGATCGGCATCGCGACGTCGGTGTTCACCGCGGTGACGGTGGTGCGGTTGATGGTCTCGCGCTGGCTGGCCAAGGCCCGGCCCGCCGCCTTGACGATTTAGGAAGCGCGCCATGCCGTTGAAAATCGTTCCCGACAATACAAACATCGGCTTTGTTCGCGTTCGCTTCATAGCGTTTGCGCTGACGCTGCTGCTGACGCTCGGCTCGATCGGGCTGCTGGCGACCAAGGGCCTTAATCTCGGGGTCGATTTCGTCGGCGGGTTGACCATGGAGGTCGAGTTCAAGGCGCCGCCGCCGCTCGATGCGCTGCGCACCAAGGTCGACAGCCTTGGTGTCGGCACGTCAGCGTTGCAGGAGTTCGGCAACCCGCGCAATATCCTGATCCGGCTGCCATTGCCCGAAGGCGATCAGTCCGCCGTGCAAAAGGTGGTTGCCAAGGTGCAGGCCGGGCTGAAAGGCACCTACGGCGACGTCAATTTCCGCCGTGTCGAAAGTGTTTCAGGCAAGGTTTCCGGCGAATTGATCGAAAGCGGGCTGTGGGCAGTGGTGCTGTCGATGGCGGCAGTGGCGCTGTTCACCTGGTTCCGCTTCGAATGGTATTTCGGCATTTCGACCGTGGTGGCGCTCGTCCATGACGTTGTCGTGACTTTGGGCTTTTTCGCGCTTACCCAGCTTGAATTCGACCTCAATGTCGTCGCCGCCGTCCTGACAATCATCGGCTATTCGCTGAACGACAAGGTCGTCATCGATGACCGGATTCGCGAGAATTTGCGCAAGTACCGGACGATGGACATCGGCCCGATCATCGATTTGTCGGTCAACGAGACGCTGCCGCGCACGGTGATGACATCGGTGACGCTGATCGCCGCGCTGCTGTCGATGCTGCTGCTCGGGCCCGACGTGATCTTCGGCTTCACCGCCGCGATGATTCTGGGCATCATCGTCGGCACCTATTCGTCGATTTTCGTGTCGTCGTCGCTGCTGATATCGCTGGGCGTCAAGAGCCGCGCAGCCCCAATAGAGAGCAATGCCGAACGGGTGGTGCGGCGGTAAAAAGCTTCCCTGCCGGTTGCGGGAGAGGCTTCAGACCAGCGTCCCCAGGCCGTCGCAGCTGAGATCGAACGCCGCGAGACCGGCTTCCAGATCGGTGCTCAGCGTTGGCTGGCCGAGCATCCAGTCGGCGACCGCGTCGATCTCCTCGACGGCGGCGTCGATTGCGTCAGCCCATTCCGTCGACTCGAAGGTGCCGCGGCCGACCAGGGCTAGGGCAATGACTTCGGCTTGCTCGTCTTCGGCAAGGTCGTCGACGATGGCGCGCAATTCGGCTTCGGCGGGGTTGTCGCCATCGTCCTCGATGGCATCGGCCATGCCGTCATCGCTGCCGTTCGAACCGTCGTCCGGGTCGGTCTCGGGAATCAGCGCTTCGTATTCGCGGGCGCGAAGGATGATGCGGCAAACGGTTTCGACAGCGATTGCGAGTTCCATGGCGGGAGCCTTCGATTGGAGCATTACGCTCGATCAACAACCCACGGCAGCCGGCGTTCCCTCCACATCACAAAGGCGCGGCACACAGCCCATAGTTGATGCAGAACTGGCTGGCGAAGCCAAGCAGCATGGCGCCGGCCAGCCACGCCAGCCGGCCACGCAGTGTCAGTTCGGTGTTGCCGATCATTCTGCGGCCATGGCGACCGGCGCGCCCGTCAGGCGCGCCTTGGCGGCCTCATATTCGCGCCGCAGGCGGGCAACGAGCTCACCCGCTGGCAACACAGCCTTGACCGCGCCGATGCCCTGACCGCAGCCCCAGATATCCTTCCACGCCTTGGCATCGGTATTGCCACCGCTGCCGAAGTTCATCGCGCTGGGGTCGGAAATCGCCAGATTGTCGGGGTCCATGCCAGCCTTGATGATGGACGGGCGCAGGTAATTGCCGTGCACGCCGGTGAACAGGTTGGAATAGACGATATCGACCGCGTTGGAATCGACGATCATGTCCTTGTAGGCATCGGCAGCGCGGGCTTCGGCGGTGGCGATGAAGGCCGAGCCGATATAACCGAAATCCGCCCCCATGGCTTCGGCGGCAAGCACCGCGGCACCGTTGGCGATGCTACCCGACAGCGCTAGCGGACCATCGAACCATTCGCGGATTTCCTGCACCAGTGCGAACGGCGAGGTGGTGCCGGCATGGCCACCGGCGCCAGCGGCCACGGCGATCAGGCCATCGGCGCCCTTTTCGATCGCCTTTTTGGCGAAGGCATTGGTGATGACGTCGTGCATGACGAGGCCGCCATAGCTGTGGATGGCCTCGTTGACGTCATAGCGCGCGCCCAGCGAGGTGATGATCAGCGGCACCTTGTACTTCACGCAAAGCGCCAGATCGTCCATCAGCCGGTCATTGGATTTGTGGACGATCAGATTGACGGCATAAGGGGCGTCGTTCGGGCCAAGCTCGGTCGACAGGCGCTGCAACCATTCCTCGAATTGCGCCAGCGGCCGGGCATTGAGGCTGGGGAAACTTCCGATGATACCCGCGCGGCACTGCGCCATGACGAGTTCCGGCCCCGAAATGATGAACAGCGGCGAACCGATGACGGGGATCGACAGGCGGTTCTTGAAAACGGCAGGCATCGACATAGTAGGGCAGCTCCAGCTTGGTTGCCGCAAACGTTAGCCTTCGTCGTCAAAGATTGCCACCACCGGCTTTTGGGAGGCAGTGACGCAGCCGCGGAACATGCCGGGGGTGTTGAAGCTCCAGCCGGCGCTGCCATCGGCGCCGGCAAAGATGATGCCGCCGTCACCGCCGAGGCTGCGCAGTTGAGCGATCACCGTATCGGTCGCAGTTTGCGGCGTTTCGCCGAGCATCCGGACACGCGCCGAAATTTCGTGTGCGGCGGCAACCCTGATGAAATCTTCGCCTGATCCGGTAGCGGAAATGGCGATCGCGGCATCGGCCCAGGTGCCGGCGCCGATCAACGGTGAATCGCCAATGCGACCCCAGCGCTTGCCGGTCAGACCGCCGGTCGAGGTGGCGGCGGCGAGATGGCCGTGTGCATCGCGCGCCACGGCGCCGACGGTGCCGTACTTGAGCGTCTTGTCGAACACCGATTCGCCGCGCGCAGCTGCCGCCTTCATCGCCTGCAGCGCCGCCCAGCGCTCCTCGGTGCGAAAATAGCCGGGTTCGACCTGTTCCAGTCCCTTTTCGAGCGAAAACACATTGGCACCGTCGTGAGCGAGCAGCACGTGCGGGCTGTTGGTCATCACGGCGCGGGCCAGGCTGATCGGGTTGCGCGTGCGGGTCACCCCGGCCACGGCACCGGCGGCGCGGCTGGCGCCGTCCATGATGGCGGCGTCAAGCTCGTTACGGCCTTCGGCGGTAAAGACTGCGCCGCGCCCGGCGTTGAACAGCGGGTCATCCTCGAGGGTTCGCACGGCGGCTTCGACGGCATCCACAGCGGACCCGTCGCTGCTCAGCACGGCGGCACCCGCTTCCAGTGCGGCAGCCAGGCCGGCACGAAACGCGGCTTCGGCGGCCGCAGGCATATGCGTGCGCTGCATCTGGCCAGAACCGCCGTGGATGGTAAGCGACCACAGCGGGAAGGTTACAGGGATTGAACTGTCTTGCATCGGCGGCACCATGGCGATGGTGGGGCGCACTGTCCACGCCAGTGGTCGGCCGAATTCAGGTGGCGTGCCGTATCGGCGATGCCGATGGTAGCAGCGGGCAGATTTGAACTGCCGACCTCCGGGTTATGAATCCGGCGCTCTCACCAACTGAGCTACGCTGCCAGAACGTCCGGCGAGGCGCCCCTATAGTCGTCGCTGCGCCTTGCGGTCAACAGCACGGCGGCTGCGCTTCAAAATTCGTAGACCAGCGTTACCCGGCTGGCGGTGTCGTTGGTTTCGCGGCCGACCGGAGGGTTGGATTCCGTGGTGATGCGCAGCGACAGCCGCACGGACAGGCGCGATGTCACATCGGCCGTCATCGCGGTGTGCGACAGCAGCGATGTGTTGACCTCATCGGCAAACAAGGTCGCTGACTGGCTGAAGATCAGACCTGACAGGATCTCCCAACGCAGGTTGAGGCTGCCGCGCCCGCCGAGCGCGTTGAACCGGCGTCCGTCGGTGAAATCGGTCTGCCGCAGGCCCGGCCCTGCATCGATGCGCAAGTCGAGCGTCGGTCGGGCGACCACCACATAGCCAAGGCCGATCGATTCGGCGAAGCGGTCGTCGATGCCGGCAAAACGGTCACTGTCGTACGAGACTGTGCCGAGCGCATAGAAGCGCTGTGTGAACTTGTAATTGCCCTCGTAATTGGCGTTGTAGCGTTCGCGCGATGTCTCCTTGTCCTCGCGCTGATAGTCGAGGTCGCCGCGCAGCTGGTGCGTCCAGCGGATCCCCTCGCGGCGTATCTTGAGGTTGAGTGTGACACCGCTGTTGTCGGTGTTGCCGGTGGATTGGAAGGCGCCGATCTCGGCCGTGCCTGTCCAGCCGTGGAGGATGTTCTGCGACGCCATTTCGCTGCGGCGGTTGGCCTCGCGCGCCGCACTCAATGCCGCTAGGCGCGCGTCGATGGCGTCGGATGCTTCGGGATGCGTCCGCTTGGCGACCCGCGCGATGACTGCGAGTTCATCGGGGTCGTTGGCGGCGTCGCCCAGCATCCGGTCGATATCGGCAGGTACCGGTGCCGCCAGCGCCGGCACGGCCGACCAGGTTGCGGCGCAAGCTGATGCCGCGAGCAGCACGGACAGGCGTTTTGGCGCCATGTCGCTTCGTCAGAAGGAATAGACGATCGTGACGCGGCTGACGGTATCGGTGGTGTCGCGGCCCAGCGGCGGGTTTGATTCGCTGTTGAACTGGAAGGACGCACGCGCCGACAGCGCGCCGTTGAGCTTGGCCGTCAGCGCAGTGATCGACTGCACGGAGGTGTTGAAGCTGTCATAGAATACCGTGGCGTTTTCGCTGAGCGAGACGCTGGGGGTGACGGCCCACCAGAAATTCCCGGCACCGCGCGCTGCAAAACCATTGTCGGTCACGCCATTGGTGAAATTGGTCTGACGCAGCGCCGGACCGCCCTCGACCGAAAACTTCAAGGTTTCGGTGTTGATGATCTTGTAACCCAGACCGAGCGATTCCGAGAAGCGCCGGGAAAAGCCCGAAAATTCGTCCTTTTCATAGGCCAGGGTCAGCAGCGCATAGAGCTTGGGGGTGATGTTGTAATTGCCCTCATAGCCGGCGAAATAGCGTTCGCGCGTCGTCACGCCATCCTGGCGCTGGTAATCGACAAAACCGCGCACGCTGTGCTTCCATTGGCGGGTTTCCTTGGCAAGATTGACTCCGATGGCCAGCCCCTTGGTGTTGGTGTTGCCACTGGAGATGAAACCGCCGGCTTCGCCGGAGCCCGTCCAGCCTTCGAACACACCCTGGCTCGCCAGCTTGGCTTCCTTGGCTTCGGCTTGTGCCTTGGCAAAGCCGGCAACCTTTGCGTCGATTTCGGCCGCAGACTGCGGGTTGGTCTTTTTGGCGATGTCGGCGATGGTCTTCAACTGGGCTTCGTCGCCGGACGCTGCATCGAGCATGGCGGCGACAGCATCAGGAATTGGCGCTGCAGCAGCGGCGGAGGCCGCAAACAGCCCGAACGTGCCGAGAGCGATGGCAGTCTTCATTATGGTTCCCCGCAAAAAGATGACTATTCACGTCGCCGGATAAACGAGACGCTCGTGTAACAATAGCGGAAATTGGTCAGTTGCCGGTTTTCCGGGCTGTTGCTGGTGCCACAGTTGGGGCAAGAGACGGTGCCATGACCATCGCCGATATCCAGCCGATTCCGCTCAGCCTCGTCGACAGCGATCTTGCCGCCGCCGCTGCGGCCTTCGGGGACGCCTTTGGCCGCACCGGCTTTGCCGTCGTGTCGGATCACGGCATCCCGCAGCCGTTGATCGACCGGGCGCTGGCGGCGACCAAGGCATTGTTCGCATTGCCGGAAGCGGCCAAGGCGGCGCATGTCGTGCCTGGCGGTGGTGGCCAGCGCGGCATGACGGCGTTCGGCGTGGAGGCGGCCAAGGGTGCAGCGCGGTCCGACCTCAAGGAGTTCTGGCATGTCGGACGCGACCTGCCGGCCGAGCACCGGTTCGCCGACATCATGCCGCCCAATATCTGGCCGGGCGAAGTGCCGGATTTCCAGCCGGCAGTGACGGCGCTGTTCGGCGCGCTGGATGCGGCGGGCAACCGGATGCTGCGCGCGATTGCTGTTCACCTCGGGCTGGATCCGGATTTCTTTGCTGGGCCGGTGCAAGACGGCAACTCCATCCTGCGCCTACTGCACTATCCGCCGGTGGCACCGGGTGCTGATGCGATCCGTGCCGGTGCGCACGAGGATATCAATGTCATCACCCTGCTGCTGGGTGCCGAGGAAGCCGGGCTGCAATTGCTCGACAAGGCGGGGCAATGGCGTGACATCGCCGCACCGCCCGGCAGCCTCGTTTGCAACATCGGCGACATGCTGCAACGGCTGACCGGCGGGCGGTTGCCGTCGACGACGCACCGGGTCGTCAATCCGGCACCGGACCGCGCCGGGATCGCGCGCTATTCCACGCCGTTCTTCCTGCATTTCCGGCCAGACTATCTGATCGAAACCATGCCGGGCGGGCCGATGATGCAGCCGCCGATTATCGCCGATGCCTATCTGCATGAACGACTGCGCGAAATTAAACTGCTGTAGTTCTGGCGATGCGGAAATCAGGAGAATGTCGATGCGGATGATGCTGACAGCGTTGATGGTGGCGACCGCCATTCCGGTTGCGGCCGCGCCGCTCGATACGCCGGTGCAGGATGACTATTGGGCGGCCGGGCGCGCGGCGCTGGCGGATCGCCTCCGGGCGGTTAACCGGCCAAAGCGAGCGAAGAATGTCATACTGATGATCGGTGATGGCATGGGCATCGCCACCATCACGGCCGGGCGGATTTTCGACGGGCAGAACCCCGGCGATGGCAGCCCTCGCCGTTCCGGCGAAGAAAACAGCCTGAGCTTTGAAAAACTGCCCAATGTGGCGCTGGTCAAGACCTATAACAGCAATGCCCAGGTGCCCGATAGCGCCGGCACTGCCAGCGCGATGAACACCGGGGTAAAGACGCGCATCGGTGTCATCAATTTCGGCCAGGCGCAACTCGCCGACGCCTGTGCGACCCCTGACAAACTACCGCGCACCATCGCGGAGATTGCCAAGGCGCAGGGGATGGCGGTCGGCGTGGTGACGACGACGCGGTTGACGCACGCCACGCCGGCGGCGGTTTATGGCCATGTGCCCAGTCGCAACTGGGAGGGTGCCGACCGGTCGTTTTCCGCAGCGGATCGCAAGGCGGGTTGCCCCGATCTGGCTAGCCAACTGGTAGATTTTGCACCGGGCGGCGGGCTCGACCTGGCGCTCGGCGGCGGGCGGGCGCGGTTCCGGCCGATCGCGGCCGGCGGACTGCGCGACGATGGCGTCGACCTGGTGGCCAGGTGGCAGGCGCGGTTTCCCGCCGGGCACTTCGCCAGTGATGCCGCCGCCTTCCGCGCGCTGAACCCCGGCGACAAGGCGCCGGTGTTCGGACTTTTCAACGACGATCATCTCAGCTTCGAAACCGACCGCGATACAGCGAAAGAGCCGAGCCTGACGGAAATGGCGGCATTTGCCGTCAAGAAAATGCAGGCCAGCGACAAGAAGGGCTATTATCTGATGATCGAGGGCGGGCGGATCGACCATGCCCACCACGCCACCAACCCCTATCGCGCGCTCAGCGAGACCCAGCAGTTCAGCCGCGCGGTGGCGGCCGTTCTCGCTTCGGTCAATCTTGATGATACGCTCGTTCTGGTCACAGCCGACCATAGCCATGTCATGACGATCGCCGGCTACCCCGAACGCGGCAATGACATATTGGGCTATATCAAGAATGCCGCCGCCGGGGAATCAGCCGGCAAGACGAGCAAAGAAGGTTGGGCGCTGGATGACCGCGGCCAGCCGATGACGACGATCAGCTATGCTAATGGGCCGTTCAGCGGGCCCGGCGTGTCACGCTTGTTGCCGCCGACCGACAAGAACTATCTCGCCGACAAATTGCATGGCACCGATAGCGAATCGCATGGCGGCGAGGATGTTGCTTTGTTCGCCGCCGGGCCGCGCGCCGATCTGGTCAGCGGCGTTGTCGAACAGAATTACATTTTCCACGTCATTGCAGAGGCGCTCGGCTGGCGCTGAAGCGTTACTCGGCGGTGATCGGCGGGCGCGGCGCCGCTCCGGACAAACCGACGGCAACGATCGTGCCGCCAACAATCCCGACCACAAGGCCAAGCACCCACAGCAACCGGGCCGGTCGCGGTGAAATGTTGTTGTGCGGCTCCGTACCCGGCATGTGCGTCCTTTGGGGCAGTCGTTGCTGTGCCAGCCCTTATCGTTCGATATAGCAAGAAACGTGCCACAACGTCGGAAGCACCGAAGCAACTGATTTTGCTATCGTCGGTCTTTGCAATTATTGTGCGAGTGTAAACTACACCGACACTTTCTGATATTGCGCCGCAACAAAAACAAGCCCGTCGGGCGGTGCGTTCAGCCCGAGTGCGGTGCGGTCGCGGGCGGCCAGTGCGGCGGCGAGGTCATCGCGACTCCACCGGCCCTGGCCAACGAGTTTCAAGCAGCCGGTCATCGATCGGACCTGGTGGTGGAGGAACGAACGCGCCGCGGCTTCGATGATGATTGCGTCCCCGTCGCGGCGCACGTCGAGCTGGTCGAGAGTCTTGACCGGCGATGCCGACTGGCATGCCGTCGACCGGAAGGTGGTGAAGTCATGCTGACCGACCAGCAATTGCGCCGCAGCGTGCATGGCGTCGGCATCGAGTGCCGCCGGTACTCGCCACGCCAGCCCGAGCTGGGAGGTCAGCGGGGCACGGCGATTGATGATCAGATAGCGATAGCGGCGGCCGACACAATCGAAGCGGGCATGAAAACCCGGTGCCTCGACGCAATCGAGGATGGCGATGGGCAAAGGCCGCAGGCAGCCGTTGATGGCCTCGGTCAGGCGGAACGGAGTGAACGGGCGTTCCAGGTCGAAATGCGCCACCATGCCGGTGGCATGGACACCGGCATCGGTACGGCCGGCGCCATGCACCGCCACCGTTTCGCCGCTGAGATGGTGCAGCGCGGCTTCGATGGCACCCTGGACCGACGCGCGGCGCGATTGGCGCTGCCAGCCGACGAACGGTCGGCCATCATATTCGACCGTGACCCGGAACCGCGTCATTCTGGCGGCGGGTCGATCTGCGTGCCGGGCGCGATCGGCCAGCCGTTGAGCAAGTCGCGCACTGGCATCGACGGTTTGCCGGCGCGTTGCACCAGCGTGGCGCGCAAACCGCCATCCGCCGTGCCGATCACCAGCTCGTCGGCGATCACGCCGGGCTGGAATTCACCGGGAACTGCTTCGCCGGCCAGGATTTTCAGGCGTTCGCCGCCGATGCTGCACCACGCCCCCGGCGCCGGGTTGAAGGCGCGGACGGCGCGCGCCACGGCGCTGGCCGGCAGGTTGAAATCCAGCCGGGATTCAGCCTTGCTGATCTTGGGTGCCAATGTCACGCCGGTGGCGGGTTGCGGCGTCGCGGCCAACGGGCCGGCCAGCGCGGTGACCATCAGGGCGGCGCCCATGGCGGCGAGTTCCACAGTCAGCTCGCCGGTGGTCTTTTCCGCGACCGGAGTCGCCTCTGCGACCAGCATCGGGCCGGTATCGAGCCCGGCCTCCATCCGCATGATCGTCACGCCGGTGTCTGCATCACCTGCCAGGATGGCGCGCTGGATCGGCGCGGCGCCGCGCCAGCGCGGTAGTAGCGAGGCATGGATATTGAAGCAGCCCAGCCGCGGGGCATCGAGCACGGCCTGCGGCAGCAGCAGGCCATAGGCCGCCACGACGGCGGCATCGGCGTCCATTGCGGCCAGCGTCGCCTGGGCCTCGGGATCACGCAGGCTGCGCGGCGTGCGGACCGAAATGCCGAGAGCCTCGGCGCGCAGGTGCACCGCGGATTTCGCCAGCGCCTTGCCCCGCCCGGCGGGCTGGGGCGCGCGAGTATAGACGCCAACAAGCTGGTGCCCGGCGGCAACCAGCGCATCGAGGGCGGGAACGGCAAAGGGCGGTGTGCCCATGAAAATGATGCGCATGGGCGCTGGTTAGGACTTTGGCGGGATTTGGGGAAGGGTGGGCCGGGTCGCGGTCATCCCGGGTGTGGCCCGGGATGACGATGCGCGGTCAGCCTAGCCGGCGACAACGGTGACTGCGCGGCGGTTCTTCGCCCAGGACGCCTCATCCGAGCCTTCGACGGCAGGCCGCTCCTTGCCATAGCTGATCGTGGTCATGCGGCTCGTTTCGACGCCTTGCGCCGCCAGAAAATTCTTGGCGGCAGTGGCGCGGCGATCGCCGAGCGCGAGGTTGTATTCCCGGGTGCCGCGTTCATCGGAGTGACCTTCGACGGTTACGCGGATGGCCGGGTAGCGAGCCAGCCATTCGGCCTGCTTGCCAAGAATGGTGCGCGCTTCCTCGTCGAGTTCATAGCTGTCATAGGCGAACAGCACGTTGTCGGCCCCCGATTGTGCGACAAAATCGGCGGCGGAGCCCGGGACATTGGCGTTGCCGACAGTGGCGACCGGCGGCACGCTTTCGGCCGGCGGCAGCGTTTCGGTCTGTGGCTGAACCACGGCCGCTTCTGGCGGCGGCGGCGGCGGCAGGTCCTTTTTCTTGGTGGCGCAAGCGGACACCGCCAACGCCAATACGGCGATGAGGGGCAGGGTGAGCGAACGCTGGGACATGCCGGAACCTTTCAAGCTTAACACTATAACCCCCGGGCAACCGTTTTAGCTGCTGACGCCGGTAAGGCAACAGACGGGAATTTGCCGTTCATGGCAACAGCGGCGACCACGCCGGGTCGGAACCATCGAGCGGGGTCGGCACCTTGCGTTCATTCTGGCCCGACAGGTCGACCGACCACAGGTCGACCGGGCCGCCGCGCGCTGACCGGAAGAACAGGATGACGCGGCCGTTGGGTGACCAGGTCGGGCCTTCGTCCTGATAGGCGTTGGTAAGCAGCCGTTCGCCCGAGCCATCGGGTTTCATCACGCCGATCGAGAAGCGTCCGCCGCCAAGCCGGGTAAAGGCGATCAGGTCGCCGCGTGGGCTCCACACCGGGGTGGCGGCGCGGCCGTCGCCAAAGCTGATGCGCTGGGCGCCGGAACCGTCCGCACTCATGACATACAGCTGCTGCGAGCCGCCGCGGTCGCTTTCGAACACGATGCGATTGCCGTCGGGTGAATAACTCGGGCCGGTATCGATGCCCGGCTGGCTGGTCAGGCGGGTCAGCTTTCGCGTCGCGATGTCCATCCGGTAGATATCGGTATTTCCACCGATCGCCATCGAGAAGATCAGGTTGCTGCCGTCAGGCGAAAAGCGCGGCGCAAAGCTCATGTTGGGGAAGTCGCCGATCGCCTGCTGGCGGCCCGAACCCAGCGTGTAAAGCCAGACGCGTGGGCGATTGCCCTCGAACGACATATAGGTGATCGTCTGCTGATTGGGCGCAAATCGCGGCGTGAGTACCAGGTTCTGGCCGCTGGTCAGGAAGCGGTGGCCGGCGCCATCCTGGTCCATCACCGCCAGCCGCTTGATGCGTTTGGTGCGGCTGCCGGTTTCCGAGACATAGACGATGCGGCTGTCGAAATAGCCGGTTTCGCCGGTCAACCGGGAATAGACCAGATCGGCGCATTTGTGCGCGGCGCGGCGCCAGCCGGCGGCCGTGGTGACGAATCCCTGCCGCGCCAGCTCCTCGGCGGAAAACACGTCATAGGCATAGCAGCCCACGGTGATCCCGCCATCGGCATTGGCTGTCACGGTGCCGGTGACCAGCGCCTGCGCGGCGATCGTCCGCCAGTTGGCGAACTGCGGCCGCGTCACATCGGCAACCCCAACCGTGGTCGTATAGGCGGCGGGGTCGAGCGGGCGGAACAGACCGGACGATTTCAAGTCATTGGCGACGACCTGCGCGACGCGAGCACCCAGGTCAGCTGTGGTGCCCGCGTCGGTTATAGCGGCGACGGTCGGCGCGAACGCCGGCACCGCGACAGGCAGCGGCTGGGCAATGCCGGAATTGATATCGACCCGAATGGGCGCGGCGGCCGCCGGAACGGCGAGAAGGGCGGCGAGCAACAGGATACGCATGGATTGTCCTTAGCAGGGATGATCGCGGCGTGGCAGGGGCAAACACCAGGCATCAGCCCAGCGAACGCCGGAGACGACGGCCAGTACTTCGCGTAGTTTCGCCCAGCTGCTCACGTCATGCTTTCCGGATCGAAGTTGATCTCCACCGACTTCCACAAATCATAGAGCTTGGATGGCAGCTTCAGCGGTGAACAGCGCAGCACGGCTCGGCGGGCGGTTTCGGCAAAGGCGCGCGAATAGTCGGCGTTGCCGGCGGTGGCGCCGGTCTGCGAAACAATGCTTGGCTGGCCGACAACGCGGCCGTCGCGGGCATAATCGGCGCGGATGACCACGGTCATTTTTTTCACATCGGCGCCGCCGATCGGCGGGTTCCAGCACGGTGCCACCTGGGCCTGGATCGCCTGTGCGAGCGTGGCGGCAGTGCGCGGGTCGATGGTGGCCTTTTTCGGCTGGGCGGCGGCAATGCTGGAGGCAAGGTCCGACGTGTCGAGCGGCTTGATCTTCGCCTTGGGCAGCGCCTTGTCGATGAGATTGCTCAGTTTCGACATGTCGAGCGGCTTGGCGGCGGCTTGTGACTTTTCGGTCGGCTTTTTGGGCGGTTCGGGCTTTACATCAGGCAGCGGGATGGCGTCGGTTGGCGTGGCTGGCGCGGGATCCGGCGGGCCGGGGTCGACTGGCGCCGGCGCGGTGGTTTCCTGCGGCGCGGCCTTGATCGATAGTTTCGGCGCTTCGGTAACGCGCGGCGCATCGGCGATATCGACGAATTCGACCGGAATCATCTCTTCGGCCGGCGCGAGATCGTGCTGGCTCCACTGCCAGCCGATGCTGAGCGCTGCGAACAACAGGATATGCGCAGCGCCGGCGCCGAGCAGGGCTTTGCGTTCAGCCTGCATGGCGGGTCACGGCGTTCGCTTGCTGTCGCTGACCAGCGCCACCTTGCGAAAGCCGGCGGCCGAGACTTCGCCGACGATTTCCATGACGCGGCCATAGTCCAGCGCCCGGTCGGCGCGGACATAGACGCGCGGGTCGTCGCCGGCACCGGAGCGCGCTTCGCGGATCGCGGCGAGCTTGGCGGGCAGGCTGGCGGCGGCGATCTTCTGCTGGTCGATGAACACCTGGCCCTTGGCATCGATGCTGACCTGCACCGGCGTGTCATCGGATTTCAGCGCCTTGGCTCGGCTGTCGGGCAGGTCGACCGGCACGCCGGTCACCAGAAGCGGCGCCGTCACCATAAAGATGATCAGCAGCACGAGCATGACATCGACCATCGGCGTGATGTTGATGTCCGACATCGGCTGGCGCTTGCCGCGGCGGGTGTTGATGCCCATGGCCACGGCTATTTTTCCTCCATCCCGTCCAATTGTCGCGACAACAGCCCCTGGAATTCCTCGGCAAAGGCGCCAAGCCGCGCTTCGAGCCGGCCGACGTTGTGCAGGATGCGGTTATAGCCGATGACCGCGGGGATAGCGGCAAACAGCCCGATGGCAGTGGCGAACAACGCCTCCGCGATACCTGGCGCGACCACCGCCAGCGTGGTGTTCTGCGACGCGGCAATGCTGGTGAAGCTGCGCATGATGCCCCAGACGGTGCCGAACAGCCCGACGAACGGCGCAACGGCACCGATCGTGGCCAGGATGTTGAGCCGGTCGCCGAGTTCGTCGATTTCGCGCGCGATGCTGACCTGCGTCACGCTGGCCAGCCGTGCGCGCACGCCTTCGCGGTCGATGCGGCCACGCGCCAGACTGCGCCGCCACTCGTTCATGCCGGCAACGAACAGCTTCGCGCTGGGGTGGCTCGCCTTGGCGGCGGGATCGTACAGCGCGTCCAGGCTTTCGGCCTTCCAGAACCAGTCTTCGAACTGCTTGGCCTGGCCGTTGATGGCGCGCAGAGTTTTCGATCGTTCAAAGATGATCGCCCAGGACCAGACGCTCGCCGCCAGCAGCCCGAACATGACGAGCTTCACGACAATATCGGCCTCGAGGAACAGGGCCCAGGGGCTAAGGTCGGCAGCAGCTTTGGCGATAGGGTCCATCAAACACTCGCAGCCTGTTGCATGAGTAGGGAAAAGCGATCGTGCCAGATTTTCGACTGGCGGCGCGGCCGGCCATCCATGTCGAGGAAGGCGGCGGTGACATCGGCGCTGCACAGCAGTTCGTCGCCGCGCATCACATCATGCACCAGGCAGGTCGCGGCAGCGCGAACCTTGGTGACACGGCTGATGACGAGCAACTGGTCGTCAAGCCGCGCTGGGCGGTGCCAGACGATGTTCATGGAATGCACCGCATAATATCCGGTGCCTTCAGTCATCATTTCGGTATGAACGACACCTGAAAGCCGCAGCATTTCGGTGCGCGCCCGCTCCATGTAGCGCAGATAATTGGCGTGATAGACGATGCCGGTCAGGTCGGTATCTTCGAAATAGACACGGATCGGCAGGTGATGCCGGCCCGCTTCAATGCGGCCTTCGGTAGGGAGGTCTGGGATCACGTCGCTGTCTTAGGCGAAGGTGTCGGCAAGCGGAAGCACTGTCCGCCGCAGATATGAAACAGGCGGGCAGGGCATTTGCCCCACCCGCCCGATTCATCAGCGCCAGGCCGAAAGGTTCAGCTTGCCGCGTCTTCCTTGACCGGACGCGGCAGGCGCTTTTCGACGATACGTGCCGACTTGCCCGAACGACCGCGCAGATAATAGAGCTTGGCGCGGCGCACGACACCGCGGCGGACGACTTCGATGGCTTCGATGCTCGGCGAATACAGCGGGAACACGCGCTCCACGCCTTCGCCGAACGAAATCTTGCGGACGGTGAACGACGAGCCCATGCCGCAATTGCTGCGGGCGATGCAGACGCCTTCATAATTCTGGACGCGGGTGCGTTCGCCTTCGACGACCTTCACGCCGACGCGCAGCGTGTCGCCGGCGCGGAACTGCGGGATGGCCCGGACGGCAACCGCCTTGGCAATGTTTTCGGCTTCGATCTGCTGGATGAGATTCATCTCATTCCTCCTTCTTCTGTTGTCGCGCGCCAGAGGGCGGCTGATCCGCGGCGTCGGAATGACGCTGCCAAAGATCGGGCCGCCGTGACCGTGTGTCCTGTTCGGACCGCTCCAACCGCCATTTGGCAATCTTTGCGTGATCCCCCGATCGCAACACTTCGGGGATCAAATGACCTTCCCATTCAGGAGGCCGGGTATAGTGCGGGTGTTCAAGGAGGCCGCTTTCGAAGCTCTCGTCCACACCGCTCAAGGCCGCTCCCATTACACCGGGAAGCAGCCGCACGCAAGCATCGAGAAGGACCGTCGCCGCGACCTCGCCGCCGGACAGGATATAGTCGCCGATGCTGATCTCTTCGATCGCGCGCGCTTCGAACAGACGTTCATCGAACCCTTCGAAACGGCCGCAAAGCAGGGTGACGCCGGGGCCGGCGGCGAGCTGGCGAACGCGCGCTTGCGTCAGCGGTGCGCCGCGCGGCGTCAGCGCGACCACGGGCGTTCCGTTCGCCATTCCATCGAGCCCTGCCGCCACGACGTCGGCGCGCAACACCATGCCGGGGCCACCGCCGGCCGGCGTATCATCGACACTGCGATGCCGGTCGGTCGCCCAATCGCGGATATTGCGGGCATCGAGCGACCAGATGCCATCGGCGAGCGCGCGCCCGGCAAGGCTCTGGCCAAGCGGGCCGGGGAACATTTCCGGGTAAAGCGTCAGAACCACGGCCTTCCAGGTCATGTCAGACCAGCCAGTCGGGATCGACGACGATCGCCTCGCCGACACTTGGTACCGCTGGCGGCCGGAATGGCACCATCGCCGTCTTGCCATCGACCAGGGTGATTTCCAGGATGTCACCGGCGTTGTAATTCTCGATCGCGGTCACCGTGCCGACCGGGTCTCCGGTCGGTGTCATGACAGCCAAGCCGATAATATCGGCATGATAATATTCGCCTTCCGCAAGCGGCGGCAGGCTGTCACGCGGCACACTGAGCAAGGTGCCGCGCAGATTCTCGGCGGCCGTTCGGTCGCCGATTTCGGCAAATCGCGCCACGGCGCCAATCTTGTCGGGACGCACCGACTTCAACGTCAGCGTGCGGCCAGCAGCAGTGAACGTCTTGTGCGCTGTCAGCGACTCCAGGCCGCGTCCGAACAGCTTCAGTCGCACTTCCCCGGTGATACCATGGGCACCGGCGACGGCGGCGAGCGTTACGTCCGTCATTCGGGTTGATGCCTTACGATCAATTGCGGCCACCAGACGTAAAGCGCTGCCAGCACCAGTGGCGCATAGCTCAACGCATCCAGATCGAGCGTCCCGGCAAGCTGCCGCGCCGACAGCATGTAGCTGATCCCGAGGATGATCGTCAGGCACACGAACCGCTGCGACCAGCTGATGAGCAGCGCCGCACTAGCGAGCCCGCAGAGCAGTGCAAACAACAGGTTGCGATCGATGCCGATCAGCTGGGGATTGGCCGGCAGCGCAAACACACTCAGCCGGAGGTGTTCAAATGCCAGCCACGCCATCGCCACGGCAAGTGCCGCGGCAATGGCGGGGACAAGCGGACGGATCAGGCCGTCGGCTCTTCGCTGGGTGCTTCGGCAGCGACTTCAGCGTCAGCAGCCGGGGCTTCGTCAGCAACCGGAGCTTCTTCGGCAACCGACTCGGCTTCGGCAACCGACTCGGCTTCGGCAACCGGAGCAGCAGCAGCTTCGGCGGCAGCTTCGGCTTCTGCAGCAGCGGCAGCTTCAGCGGCTTCCCGCGCATCGGTTTCGGCCTGTGCGGCGTCGACGATCGCCTGGGCGGCAGCGGCTTCGGCCTCAGCGGCCTTGTCGATGGCGATCTGGGCGCGTTCCTTGGCCTTTTCGCCCGGTTCACCCTTTTTCAGGTTGGTGCGGGCGGCGCGGGTGCGGACACCGGCGGCATCGAGGAAACGGGCAACGCGATCCGAAGGCTGGGCCCCGACGCTCAGCCAATGGCTGGCGCGGTCGGTGTCGAGCTTGATGCGCTCGGCCGAATCCTTGGGCAGCAGCGGGTTATAGGTGCCGATCTTTTCGATGAACTTGCCATCGCGCGCATTGCGCGAGTCCGTCACCACGATGCGGTAATAGGGACGCTTCTTCATGCCGCCACGTGCGAGGCGAATTGCCAGTGCCATTGTCTGTCTTCCTTCGTTGATCTGTTAACGTTTGAACTTGTCGAAACCAGGGCCGCCGCCAAGCATGCCGGCAAGACCGGCCATGCCGCCGCCGCCACCCATCTTGGCCATCATCGCCGCCATGCCCTTCATGCCGCCCATCTTGCGCAGCTTTTTCATGGCGGTCGCCATGTCGAGCTGCATCTTGATGACCTTGTTGACCTCCTGCACCGTGGTCCCGGCGCCCTTGGCAATGCGGATCTTGCGCTTGGCGGTCAGAATCTCGGGCTTGCTGCGCTCCTTGGGGGTCATCGACAGGATGACGGCCTCCATGCGGCCCAGCACGTTTTCATCGATCTTGCCGGACTCCATCGCTTTTTTGGCAGCGCCCATGCCGGGGATCATGCCGGCCAGCGCGCCAAGGCCGCCCATCGCCTTCATCTGCTTCAACTGACCGCGCAGATCGTCGAAATCAAACTGGCCCTTGGCAAGCTTTGCCGCCAGCTTCTCGGCGTCTTCCTGCTCGATATTGGCCGCGGCGCGCTCCACCAGCCCGACAATGTCTCCCATGCCGAGAATGCGGCCGGCAACACGCTGCGGATCGAACGCTTCAAGCGCATCGAGCTTTTCGCCGGTTCCGGCAAATTTGATCGGCCGCTCGGTCACGGCGCGCATCGACAGCGCTGCGCCGCCGCGGGCATCACCGTCCATGCGGGTCAGCACGATGCCGGTCAGCGGCACTTCGGCCTTGAACGCGGTCGCGACGTTCACCGCGTCCTGCCCGGTCAACCCATCGACGACGAGCAGGATTTCATCCGGCTTTGTCGCAGTGGCGATCGCCGCCATCTCGGCCATCAACGCCGTATCGACGTTCAAACGCCCGGCGGTATCGAGCAGCACGACATCAAAGCCCTGCAACCGCGCCGACTGGCGCGCCCGTTCGGCAATCTGTACCGGTTGTTGGCCGGCGATGACCGGAAGAGTGGCAACGCCGGTCTGCTCGCCCAGCACGCGCAGCTGTTCCTGCGCTGCCGGGCGGGCGACGTCGAGCGACGCCATCAGGATCTTCTTGCCCTGCTTTTCGGTCAGGAACTTGGCCAGCTTGGCGGTCGTGGTGGTTTTGCCCGAGCCTTGCAGGCCGACCATCATGATGACCGCCGGTGGCGTTACGTCGATGTTGAGGCCAACGGCTTCGGAACCCAGAAGTTCGACCAGTGCATCGTTGACGATTTTGACGACCTGTTGGCCAGGCGTGACCGATCGCACGACTTCGGCGCCGATGGCACGCTCGGTCACATCATCGATGAACTGCTTGACCACCGACAGCGCGACATCGGCCTCCAGCAATGCAATCCGCACCTCTCGCATCGCGGCGCGCACATCGAGCTCGGTGAGCGCGCCGCGCCCCCGAAGTTTCTCGAATACGCTGGCCAGGCGATCTGAAAGGCTGTCGAACAAACTTTATCCTCTCCAAACGAAATTACGCCGGCGGACGAAAACTCGTCGGCCGGCGTGCATCCGTGGACGCGCGCCCCCCGTGATGGGGACGAAATGCGCATAGGCGGATCAGCCTTACTGGTCAAGAGTATCCCCGAACCGCAGATCGTTTCGGCAAATGGACTTGAACAAAGGGTTGCGCTAACACTGACAGCCATGGCGCCAATTCCGGAACCCGTCGTCGCGGCGCAATTTCCAGCCGCTCCCGTCTTTGGCGGGCGAAAAGCCTTGTTCCGAAGCCCGTTGCCAACCCATTTGCGCGGGGTCTTTGTCAATGGACTCGATGCCTATTTCTGGCCGATCGCCTTTGGTGGCATCATCTGTATCATCCTTGAAATCGGACTTGCGATTTCCACCCGCAGTCTTGTCGGCTTCTCGATGGTTGTGCTGTCGGCGATCGGCTTCACGATTTCCCTGAATGTCACGCGTCAGGCCGGGCTGTGTCCGGCCGATGATGGCAAAACTGCCGGTTGGCTGGAAACCCAACTGGCCATAGGCACGTTGCTGGTCGGGGCCGGGATCGGCGGGCTGTCCTATGTGGTCCTGGCGACGCCAAACCGGGCGGACCTGCATTTCCTGTGTTTCGGCATCGCCGTCGCCACTCTGGGCATCACCAATGGGGCGGGCGCCAGCCGCCCATGGATCGTCGCGTTGGAAGCCGTGCTGGTGACCGCGCCGCCGATCGCGGCGTTCATGCTGCACTGGGACGGCTGGATCGCCAGCGCCGCCGCCAGCGGCCTTGGCGCCTATGGCATCATCAGTTGGGTCACGGCGCGAAATTCCTATCAGGTGCAGGTTGAATCGATTGTCGCGCGTGATGAGCAGCGGGCCGAGCGCGCCCGGCTGGAAGCGGCGGTTGTCCAGATGCCCTATGCGCTCGTCATCCTCGACCGCAAGGACAAGGTGATCATGATGAACGATCGCTGCGCGGCGCTGCTTGGTTATGACCAGTTGACACCCGACCTGTCGATGCCGTTTGCTGAGGTGTTGTCGCGGGCACCCAGCCTGGCGCTGGAAACCGATGCGGCCCGGCAAGTGTTCACGCGCCGCGCCTATGCCTTGCGTGATGCGGGCAAAGCTTTCGACATCGTCGTCCGCCTGGCCGGTGACAAAGTGCTCGACATGCAGGCCGAACCGATTGCCGGCAAAGGCTGGGTCGTCGTGATGCGCGATACCACCGGCGAGCGTGCCGCGCTGGCCGAACTCAACCGCGAAGCGCGGCGTTGCCCGCTTTCCGGCTTGCCGAACCGTCGGGCATTCATGGAAGAACTCGAATCACGCTGCCGACGAGCCGATCTCGCCGCGCAGCCGTTTGTGCTCCTGCTTGTTGATCTCGACAGTTTCAAGCTGATCAATGACCATTATGGCCATTCCGTCGGTGACCGGGTGATCAGCGGAGTCGCAATTCGGTTGCGCACGGCGGCGCCGGACCTGTTTGTGGCCCGGCTTGGTGGCGATGAGTTCGCGATCCTTGCCAATATTGGCGACGAGCCTGCGGCTCGCGCCATTGCCGATGCACTCACCGCTGCGGTCGAACGGCCGATGGGAATTGATGACAATGTCATCACGGTCGGCATGGCAGCCGGAATCGCACTGGTACCGGGGGTCGAGCCCGTGGCGCTCGATCTGCTGCGCGCCGCTGATCTGGCGCTGCTGACCGCGAAATCCGCTGGACAGCCCAATGCCGTTGTCTTCCAGCCGCGCCTTCTCGATGAAGCCGAGGCGCGATCGAATACCGAAGTGCGCGTGTCGGCCGCGATCCGGTCGGGCGCTATCGACGTGGCATATCAGCCGATTGTCGACATGCGGGCACGCCGCGTCACCGGCATCGAAGCGCTCGCCCGCTGGCGGCCCGACGAACAGGAACGCATTCCGACCGACCGGCTGGTTGCCACCGCCGAAGCCAAGGGGTTGTCTGTCGAGCTGCACCGGGTGGTCCTGGGCCAGGCGGCGCTGGTGGCGGCGCAGCAGTCGATGCCCTTGTCGCTTTGGCTTAATGTATCGGCGCTCGACCTGCACAATGTCGGGCTCGCCGATGAATTGGCAACGACGCTGGCGGCGGCCGGCCTGCCACCGACGCGGCTGGTGGTCGAAATTACCGAAACCTCGTTGATGACCGATTTCAGCGTCGGGCTGGAAACGCTGACCCGCTTGCGCGCCAGCGGCGTGCGCATTGCCATGGATGATTTCGGCGCTGGCTTTTCTTCTCTCGACCGGTTGCGCAAGCTGCCGCTGGATGAACTCAAGATCAGCGGTACGCTGATTTCCGGTACTGGCAATGATTC
>JBMOGO010000041.1:0-27526 GCA_049318305.1 Polymorphobacter sp. | reverse complement strand
CCGGCAAGGACTGGATGACGTCCAGCCGGGCGGTCCAGGAACGGGGAGCAGGTCACCAAGGGCCGGACTCTAATCCATCGTGGAGGAAAATCAGGGGGTCACGTCACTTATATAGTCTCTTCGAGTCCGGCCAGGGCACCAACCATTGCTTCCGCCACGAAAGCGGTCCCCCTTGACGGGAGCAGCGCCGCTGCAACACTGTGCAGTGCAGCAAAGGGAGAGTGCCATGCGGCGCGGGGCAGGCAAGGATTTGGTAGCCGTAGGCGCGCTGGCGCTCGTGATGTCGCCGGCGCTGGCCCAGGCACCGGAGCAAGCTGCGGCCGAGCCCGGTCTTGGCGAAATCGTCGTCACCGCCACCCGCAAGTCGGAAACCATCAGCCGGGTGCCGATCAGCATCAGCGCCTTTGGCGGGGAGCGGCTGGAAACGCTCAACCTCAAATCCTTTGCCGATGTGGCGCGCTTCACCCCCGGCGTCAGCTTCAACCGCGACCGCAAGGATATCGCCATCCGCGGCATCAGCTCGGCGGCCGGCACCGGCACCACCGGCATTTACATCGATGACACGCCGATCCAGGTGCGGGCATTGGGGCTCAACGCCAACAACACGCTGCCGGCGGTGTTCGATCTCGATCGTGTCGAGATCCTGCGCGGGCCGCAGGGCACGCTGTTCGGCGCCGGGTCGGAAGGCGGCACGGTGCGCTATATCAGCACCCAGCCCAGCCTCGACACGTTCAGCGCGATGGGCCGCATCGAAGGCTCGCAGATCGAAAAGGGCAGCCAGAATTACGAGGCGGGTGCAGCTATCGGCGGCCCCATCGTCAAGGATATCCTCGGCTTCCGGTTGAGCGGCTGGTATCGCCGCGACGGCGGCTATATCGACCGCGTCGATTATCGCACCCTGGCGGTGACCGATGGCGATGCCAACAAGGTCGATACCTATGTCGTGCAGGGCGCGCTGACCTGGGTGATCGGCGATTCCGTTACCGTCACGCCGTCGATTTTCTACCAGAACCGCAAACAGGCCAATACCAACAGCTATTGGGTCGGCATTTCCGATCCGGACAATGGCGTGTTGCGGTCGGGCACCCCCGATCGCCAGCGCGACGACGACCGTTTCATCCTGCCGGCACTCAAGCTGGAATGGGACGCGGGGCCGGTCAAGATCATCTCCAACACCTCCTATTATGACCGCAAGCAGGTCGTCGGCGGCTATTCGGGCACGCTGTACAACCTGTCCTTGTTCCAGCAGTTGACCGGGGACCCGGCCGATCCGTCGGGCAGCCCGCCGATCAATTTCAACGGTGACGACAACAGCGCCAACCAGGTCGTGCCGGTCGGCACGCAGTTCCTGACGGCAACCGGCCTCGATCTGCCGCAACTGCCGGGCTATGTCGCCAACGTCTTCATCACCAACAAGCAACGCAATTTCGTCCAGGAGGTTCGCGTTCAGTCGAACGATCCGGACTCGCGGCTGCAATATGTCGTCGGGGCGTTCTTCAGCTCCAACAAGCAGTTGAGCAGCGAGCGCATCTTTGATCCGCAGCTGCCGGTGCTGCTGCCGCGGTTGTTCGGCACCGATGTGCCGGGCTTTTCGCTGGGCGCCGACATGCTGGCCAATGGCGACAGCTATATCAACACCACCGATGGCACCGACCGCCAGATCGCGCTGTTCGGCGATGCCACTTACGCGCTGACCGACACGCTCAAGGCCAGCATCGGGCTGCGCTATGCCTGGACGCGGTTCAGCTTCGTCAATTCGGCGGACGGCCCGCAGAACCTGGGCCCCAGCGATGGCACCGGCAAGAAGAGCGAAAACCCGTTCACGCCGAAGTTCAACATCTCATGGCAGGCAACGCCCGATGCGCTTTATTATGCCACGGCGGCCAAGGGCTTTCGCATCGGCGGCGCCAACCCGCCATTCCCGCAAAGCGCCTGCCAGGCCGATCTTGATGCACTGCAGATCACCAGCGTGCCCGACAGCTATGATTCCGACACCTTGTGGAGCTATGAAATCGGCACCAAGCACAAGCTGTTCGATCGCAAGCTGAGCGTTTCGGCAAGCGCCTATCACCTGAAGTGGAGCAACATCCAGCAGGCCAATTTCCTGACCTCGTGCGGGTTCCAGTACACCGATAATCTGGGGGATGCGCAAAGCACCGGCTTTGACATCCAGGTGCAGGCGGCGCTCGGCGACAGCCTGACGCTCGACCTGGCCGCCGGCTATACCGATGCGCGCTATTCGAAAACCACGCTGACCGGCGGCGCCGGGTCGCCATCGCTGGTGACCAAGGGCAATGGCATTCCGGGCGTCGCGCCGTGGACGGTGGCGTTGGGCGGGCAATATGATTTCCCGATTGGCGGCAACGATGCCTATCTGCGCGCCGATTACCAGTTTGCCAGCCGCAATGGCCGACTGACACCGATTCAGGATATCAACAACGCCACCAGCGACCCGGCGCTGGTCAATGATCCGCCGACGCACCAGGTGTCGATCCGCGCCGGCATGGATTTCGGCCAGGTCCAGGTGCAGGCCTTTGTCGACAATCTGCTCAATGCCAGCCCGCAACTGGCGCTTAGCCACCAGGACCAGTTTACCGCGCTGTTCGAGGCGCAGACGCTGCGGCCGCGCACCTTCGGCGTGTGGGCGGCGTTCCGTTACTAGTTCCGCGCCATGCTGAACCGGCGCGGCCTGCTTGCCAAACTCGCAGGCGGCATGGCGGCCGGGCTGACTCTGTCAGCGTGCGGCACGCGCTGGCCGCGCGGCGCCAATGGCGAGGAGATGCGGGTCAATTTGTACAATTGGGACACCTATACCGGCGAGACCACGCTGCAGGACTTCAAGGCGGCGACCGGTATCGAGGTCAAGATGAGCCTCTATGGCAACAACGACGAATTGTTCGCGCGGTTGAAGGCCGGCAACCCCGGCTTCGATGTCATCGTGCCATCGAACGAGTTCGTCACGCGGATGCGCATTTCCGACCTGCTGATGCCGATCGACCGGGCAAAGATCCCCAATTTCCGCAATATCGCGGCGCCGTTCCGCGACGCGCCGTTCGATCCCGGCCGGCGTTATTCGATGCCCTATACCTGGCTGGTGCTTGGGCTGGGCTATCGCAAGTCCAGAGTCGACGGCGTTCCCGACAGCTGGAAATATGTCTTCGATTCTGATCGCTACAGCGGCCGTATCGGGCTGTTCTCGGAAAGCGACGACATCATCCGGCTGGGGGCGAAATATCTGGGGCATTCGGTGCGCGGGGTTACCCCGGCGGTGACACGCCAGGTCACCGACATGATGATCCGCCAGAAACCGCATGTGAAGGTTTTCCACCATGACGAGGGGCAGGACCTGCTCGCCGCCGGCGATGTCGATATTATCGTCGAGTATAATGGCGATATCGCGCAGGTGATCGCCGATGATCCGGACCTGGGGTTCGTCGTGCCGCGCGAAGGCACGCTGATCAATTCCGACAATCTGTGCATCCCCAAGGGTGCGCCGCGGCCGGACAATGCGCATCGCTTCATCAACTATCTGCTCGATGCCCGGGTGTCGGCGGGGATTTCGCGGACCATCCGCTATCCGACGCCGAACGCCGCGGCGCTGGCGCTGATGCCGGCCGAATATCGCGACAACCCGGTGATCTTTCCGCCGCCGGCGGTGCTGGCGAAAAGCGAATATGGCGATTTCGAGGGGATTGCGCGCGCGCAGGCCGTGGACGAAGCGGTGACCGAGATCATGGCGGCATGAGGGGGGCCTGATGACCGAAGCCCAAACCGAGCCCTGGCACCGCGCCCGCAGCGTCTTCGCCATCCTCGCTGCGCCGCCGGTGCTGTGGCTGCTGCTGTTCTTCGTCATGCCGCTGGCGCTGATCTGGGGTTACAGCTTTGGCGAGAACACCTCGCTGACCCAGATCGCCATCAACGGCAGCTTCGCCAATTATGGCCGCGCGCTGAAACCGCTGTACCTCGCCATCATCGGCAAATCCCTGGGGCTGGCGGCGCTGACGACACTTGTCTGCCTCGTCGTCGGTTTTCCGGTCGCCGTCGCCATCACCTTTGCGTCGAACCGCGCGAAGGTCTGGCTGCTGCTGCTGGTCATGCTGCCGTTCTGGACCAACCTGCTCATCCGCACCTATGCGCTGATGGCGGTGTTGCGGACGGAGGGGTACATCAACAC
This sequence comes from Polymorphobacter sp., assembly GCA_049318305.1. GTDB lineage: Bacteria > Pseudomonadota > Alphaproteobacteria > Sphingomonadales > Sphingomonadaceae > Sandarakinorhabdus. Next base: position 23,352 of record JBMOGO010000041.1, on the reverse strand, counting down.
TGCGCTCGGCTGGTTCGGGCTCGGCCCGTTCGACATGCTTCATAACAATTTCGCCGTGGTGTTCGGCTTGGTCTATGTGCATCTGCCCTTCATGGTGCTGCCGCTGTACGCGGCGCTCGATCGGCTCGATCGCTCGCTGATCGAGGCGAGCCTCGATCTTGGCGCCGGGCAGATTGCGACCTTCCTGCGTATCGTCGTGCCGCTGGCGCTGCCAGGCATCGTGTCGGGCATCATCGTCACCTTCATCCCGGCGATGGGCGCCTATCTGACCCCCGATCTGCTCGGCGGCACCTCGAGCCAGATGATCGCCAACATCATCGAGCGCCAGTTCAAATCGGCCAATGACTGGCCGTTCGGCGCGGCGCTGTCCTTCCTTTTGATGTATCTGACCTTTGCCGCCATCGCCTTGCAGGCGCTGCTGTCGCGGGGCAGGGCGGCGCGATGAACAAGTCGACCGGCCCGCTCGATTACCTTGCTCGCTGGCCGCTCCGGCTGTGGCTCGCCGGCGTCGGGCTGTTCCTCTATCTGCCGCTGTTCAGCCTGATGGTCTTCAGCTTCAACGATTCAAAGCGCACGACCGTCTGGCGCGGCTTCACGCTCGATTGGTATGGCAGGCTGTTCGACGACACCGACCTTTTGCTGGCGTTCGGCAACTCGCTGACCATTGCACTGGTGTCGACGCTGATCAGCCTCGTCCTCGGCACGCTGACCGCGCTGCTGCTCTGGCGCTTCCGCTTTCCTGGCAAGGCCGGGCTGGAGGGGATGCTGGCGCTGCCGATCGTGGTGCCGGAAATCTGCCTCGGCGTCGCCTTTCTGGTGTTCTTCACCCAGGTCCTGCCCTGGCCGACCGAGCTGATCTGGCCGTTGAACCTCGGGGCCATCATCATCGCCCATGTCAGCTTTTCGTTCAGCTTTGTCGCGCTGGTCGTGCGCGCGCGCCTCGCCGGCTTCAACCGCGACTTCGAGGAGGCGGCGCGCGATCTCGGCGCCAGCGAATGGCAGATTTTCCGCGATATCCTGCTGCCGCACCTGCAACCCGGGCTGATCGCCGGCGCGCTGCTGGCCTTTACTCTCAGCCTCGATGATTTTGTCACCACCTTCTTCACATCGGGGCCGGACACCATCACCTTCCCCATCAAGGTCTATGCGATGGTGCGCTTTTCGGTGACGCCAGAGGTCAATGCCGCGTCGACCCTGCTCATCGTCCTCACCGCCGGCTTGACGGCGCTGGCGCTGCGGCTGCAAGGCACCGATATTGCCAAGCAGGCCGCATGACCAAGCCCTCGATCATCCGTTTTGAAAATGTCACCAAACGCTTCGGCAAAGTCGTTGCCGTCGATGACGTGACGCTGAGCATCGAGGAGGGCGAATTCTTCGCGCTATTGGGGCCATCGGGCTGCGGCAAGACAACCTTGCTGCGCATGCTGGCGGGCTTTGAAACCCCGACCGAAGGCCGCATCTTCATCGATGGGCAAGATGTCAGCCGCGTCCCGCCCAACCGCCGCCCGGTCAATATGGTCTTCCAAAGCTATGCCGTGTTCCCGCACATGAGCGTCGCCGAAAACGTCGGCTATGGCCTGAAGGTCGATGGCGTGCCCGCCGCCGAGCGCGCCGCACGCGTCGAAGAGGCTTTGGCGCTGGTCAAGCTCGATGGCCTGGGCGCGCGTCAGCCCGACCAGCTGTCCGGCGGCCAGCGCCAGCGCGTCGCGCTCGCCCGGGCGCTGGTCAAGCGGCCGCGCGTGCTGCTGCTCGACGAACCGCTGTCGGCGCTGGATGCCAAGCTGCGCGATGCAATGCGTGCCGAACTGACCCAGTTGCAGGACAAGGTCGGCATCACCTTTGTGATGGTCACCCACGACCAGGACGAAGCGCTGGCGATGGCCTGCCGCTGCGCCGTCATGCACCGCGGGCTGTTGCAGCAGGTCGCCACGCCGTCGGACCTGTACGAATTCCCGACTTCGCGCTTCGTTGCCGATTTCATCGGGCAGGTGAATCTGTTCGAAGGCCGGCTGAGCATCGATGAACCCGGCCATGCCATCGTCGCTGCGCCCGATCTGGAGCTGCCGGTCTATCTCGATCACGGCGTCACCGGCGGGCAGGGCACGACGCTGTGGCTGGCACTGCGTCCCGAAAAGATCGAACTGCACAAGCGCGGGCCCGAGGCTGACCTCGCCGCCCTCGACGATGCACCGCCGGGCCACAACCACGCCGCCGGCACCATTCGCCATATCCATTATCTCGGCAGCGAATCGACCTATGATGTCGAACTGGCCGGCGGCCGCATGGTCAAGGCGCTGCGGTCAAACCTTACGCGTTGGGATCAAGAGGACTTTGCCATCGGCGAGGCGGTCTGGCTCGCCTGGCACGCCTGTTCGCCCGCAGTGCTGCTGGCATGACGCGGCCCGTCCTCGGCGTCATGTGCTGCACCAGGCGCATGGGCACCGAAACCGCGCAGGCGGTGATCAACCGCTATGTCGTCGCCGCGATACGCCATGCCGATGCCGCCGCGCTGCTCATCCCGGCGCTGCCCGAGCTGATGTCGGCGGACGAAATTGTCGGCCGGCTCGATGGCATATTGCTCACCGGCAGCCCGTCCAACGTCGATCCCGGCCGCTATGGCGACGCCGGCGCCGAAGACGCGGAAGGCCCCTATGACCTGGCGCGCGACGCGATGACCGCGGCGCTGGTGGCGGCGATGGTCGCGCGGGCGCGGCCGGTGTTCGGCGTCTGCCGCGGTTTGCAGGAACTCAACGTCGCGCTGGGTGGCACCCTGCGCCGCGATACCAGCCGTTCGCCCGACCTTATCGCCCATCATGCCCCCGATGGCGCCGATTTTGCCGCGATGTTCGACCATCGCCACCCGGTCATTCTCACCCCCGGCGGCCAGTTGCACACTGCCTATCGGCGCCCCGAACTCACCGTCAACAGCGTGCATTATCAGGGTATCGGCCGCCTCGCCGCATCGCTGGCCGTCGAGGCGCAGGCCCCCGATGGCATCGTCGAGGCCGTGTCGGGACACATCGACGGCGCCCCCATCATGGCGGTGCAATGGCACCCCGAATGGGATGCCGACAGCAACCCCGACAGCGCTACATTCTTTCACCTGCTCGGCCGCGCCCTGCGCGCCTGACCACCAAAGGCCCGCCGCCATGACCGCCATCCGCAACCATGACATCGCCGAATTGCGCCGGCTGGATGTTGCCCACCATTTGCCGGCGCAGCAGGATTACCGGCTGATGCAGGACATCGGCGGCAGCCGCATCATCACCAGGGCGCAGGGCTGCCACATCTTCGACGGCGACGGCAACAAATTGCTCGATGGCATGGCCGGGCTGTGGTGCGTCCAGGTCGGCTATGGCCGGACCGAACTGGCGCAGGCGGCGCACGACCAGATGCTCGAACTGCCGTTCTACAACACCTTCTTCAAGACCGCGGCCCCCCCCACCATCCAGCTGGCGGCGCGCGTGTCACAACTGCTCGGCGGGCATTTCAGCCATGTCTTTTTCAACTCTTCGGGCTCGGAAGCCGTCGATACGCTCATCCGACTGGCGCGTTATTACTGGCAGGCGAAGGGGGAGCCGCAGCGCAACATCATCATCGGCCGTACCAACGGCTACCACGGCTCCACCATCGGCGGCGCCAGTCTCGGCGGCTTGAAGGCGATGCACGACCAGGGTGGCCCCTGGGTGCCGGGCTTCGAACATGTCATCCAGCCGTACAAGTTCGCAGACGGGTTCGATGAAAGCGAGGACGCCTTCGCCGCGCGTTGCGCCCAGGCCATCGAGGATCGCATCCTCGAAGTCGGCCCCGAAAACGTCGCTGCCTTCATGGGGGAACCGGTGCAGGGCGCCGGCGGCGTCATAATTCCACCGGCCGGCTACTGGCCGCGCGTCGAAGCGATCTGCCGCAAATATGGCATCCTGCTCTGCCTGGATGAAGTCATCTGCGGCTTCGGCCGGCTCGGCAGCTGGTTCGGCTTTCAGCACTACGGCATCACGCCGGATCTGGTGACGATGGCCAAGGGCCTGTCCTCGGGCTACCTGCCCGTTTCCGCCGTCGGCGTCGCCGATTTCATTGTCGAGGCACTCAGGGCCAAAGGCGGCGATTTCACCCATGGCTACACCTATTCCGGCCACCCGACCTGCGCTGCCGTCGCCCTGAAGAACCTGGAGATCATCGAGGGCGAAAGCCTGGTGGAACGCACCCGCAGCGTCACCGGGCCATACCTCGCCCACTGTCTTGCCGACCTTGCCGCCCGCAATCCGCTGGTCGGCGAGGCGCGCTCGCTCGGCCTCATCGGCGCGGTCGAAATCGTCAGCCAGCCCGGCGCCAACCGACGCTTCGGAAAAGGCGGCGAGGCCGGCTATATCGTCCGCGACATCTGCATCGCGAACGGCCTGATGGTCCGCGGCGTGCGCGACTCGATCGTCATGTCGCCGCCGCTGGTCATCACCGAAAGCGAGATCGATTTTCTGGTTGATACCATCGACACGGCGATCACCGCGGCGGAACCGGTGCTGCGCGCGATGTGACCTGCACCTGGCGGGCAAACGCGCCTGCCGGTTGCCTTGCCTTACTCGTTGACAACGGCGCGCAGGCGCCTTGCATCGAGTATCGCGATGCGGCCATAGCGCGCTTCGATTAGCCCTTCATCTTCAAAGGCGCGGACGATCTTTCCGGCGGTATTGCGGCTGTATGCCGCCGCGCCGGCGAGCTGCTCGTGCGTGCAGACAAAGCTCGCCGGTGGCTTGACGCGATAGACGCGATGCCGCCAGCCGCTGAGGCGCAAGATGGTCGCTGCAACCCGGCGACGGCTGTCTGCGATCAACAAGTCGGCATGGGCGCCGGCCGACATCATGAACAGGTCCGACATCGCCATGGTCATACATTGCCAATCGCCCGGTTCGGCCGCCAGCCGCGCGCGCAGCGCCGATAGCCGTACCGACCCGCACAGCGTGTCGCAGCTGGCGACGGTCGCACCCACCCGGCCGCCATTCAGCAGGGGCGCATGGCCCCACCAGGCCCCGGGCAACCCCAGATAGCTGGTGCCGACATCGGGCATGCCGATGCCGGCAACGAAATGCAGTTGCCCATCGCCGACGCAGTAGAGCCCGCCCTCATTTTCCCCGAATTGCGTAATGCCCTCTCCAGCGGCGAAGGCACGCCACCTGATATTGGCGGTAACCCAGTCACGAAACGCCGCCGGGCAGGCCGCAAGCCAGCCATGATTGGTGATCGATGCCAGTGCGTCGGCCTCCCGGGTCATCATTGGGTCCACAACGGCATCTCGATCGTTTCGGCAATTGAACAATCCTTGTCAGTTTTGCATGACCTGTTCAAGCGATTGGACATCGCTAGCAGCGCAGCCATCTCACGGCCGCGGGGCGGGGTGTTTGGCAGTATTAGTTGCACAACCGATCGCTGCGGTATCTGAGCCGGTCGATAACATAACGGCGCTACGACCCGCCCGCCAAAGCCGCCGCCGCAAATGCTGCGACGGCGGCGGAGTCAGGCTTCAGCGTTATGCAGGCGCATCAAAGCCCGGCAGAAATTGCCTTGTCGAGGTTCGAACGCACCGCTTCGAAGAACTTCTCGGTCGTCATCCAGGCCTGGTCCGGCCCAACAAGCAGCGCGAGGTCCTTGGTCATCGCGCCGGATTCGACCGTTTCGACACAGACGCGTTCCAGCGTCTCGGCGAATTTGGTGACTTCGGGGGTGCCATCGAGCTTGCCGCGATGCTTCAATCCGCCGGTCCAGGCGAAGATGGAGGCGATCGGGTTGGTGCTAGTCGGCTTGCCTTCCTGGTGCATGCGATAATGGCGGGTGACGGTGCCGTGCGCCGCCTCGGCCTCCACCGTCTGGCCATCCGGTGTCATCAGGATCGATTTCATCAGGCCGAGTGAACCAAAACCCTGTGCGACCATGTCCGATTGCACATCGCCATCGTAATTCTTGCAGGCCCAGACGAACTTGCCCGACCATTTCAGCGCGCTGGCGACCAGATCGTCGATCAGGCGATGTTCGTAAACAATGCCGGCCTTGCGATAGGCTGCCTTGAATTCCTCGTCATAGACTTCCTGGAACAGGTCCTTGAAGCGGCCGTCATAGGCCTTGAGGATGGTGTTCTTGGTCGACAGATAGACCGGCCATTTCAGGTTGAGGCCATAGTTGAGGCTGGCGCGGGCGAAATCGCGGATCGAATCGTCAAGGTTGTACATGCCCATGGCGACGCCGGCGGACGGGTAGTCGAACACTTCATGTTCGATGGTTTCGTCGCCGGTTTCCGACACCCATTTCATCATCAGCTTGCCGGGGCCGGGCACCTTGAAATCGGTGGCGCGATACTGGTCGCCAAAGGCGTGGCGGCCGATGACGATCGGGTCGGTCCAGCCGGGAATGAGGCGAGGAATCGATTTGATGACAATGGGCTCGCGGAACACGACGCCGCCAAGGATGTTGCGGATGGTGCCGTTGGGCGACTTCCACATGCGCTTCAGGCCGAATTCCTTCACCCGGGCTTCGTCCGGGGTGATGGTGGCGCATTTGACGCCGACGCCATGTTCCCGAATGGCGTTGGCGGACGCGACGGTGATCTTGTCGTCGGTCTCGTCACGGCTTTCCATGCCGAGATCGAAATAGATCAGCTTGATATCGAGGTAGGGCAGGATCAGCTGCTCGCGAATCCATTGCCAGATGATGCGGGTCATCTCGTCGCCGTCCAGCTCGACAACGGGGTTCTTGACCTTGATCTTCGCCATGTTTGCCCTCGAATGTTGCGCGTGCCGCGACGTTATACCCCGTCTAGGTCGCGGAAGCCGCAGGGGTCAAGAATGGCGTGTCAGGAAAGCGTCGGCCCGGCGGCAAAAACCGTTCCAGTGCCGCCAGATCGGGCAGCGATTCGTAGAGCCGGTCAAGGTTTGCCGGGGCATAGCCCTGTGCCGAGATGTGGCGGAGCAACGCCAGCAGCGGCTGCCAATAGGCGTTGGCACCGAGCAGCCAGATCGGCTTGTCATGAATGCCAAGCTCCCGCCAGGTCACCGACTCGAACAGTTCATCGAGCGTGCCGATGCTGCCGGGCAGCGCGATGATGGCGTCGGCGCGGGCGTGCATCAGTGCCTTGCGATCGTGAAGCGTCTCCACGACGTGCATTTCGGTGCAGCCGGTCTGCGCGATTTCGGCGGTCATCAGCGCGCGCGGAATGATGCCGATGACCTGGCCGCCAGCAGCCAGCGCGGCGCGGGCGGCAATGCCCATCAGGCCGACTCCGCCGCCGCCATAGACCAGCGTGACGCCGCGCTGGGCCAGCAGCGTGCCGAGCGCCGCGGCGAGAATGCCTTGCGCCGGATCATGGCCGGTGCGGGAGCCGCAGAAGAGCAGGAGCGAGGTGATCATGGCGCATCTATGCCGTTTCGGGGGGGCTGCGTCACCCGCCTCATTTGCTCCGACAGTCTTGCAACGCTAAAGCACCAACCATGAGCAATGAACTCCCCACCGAATTCGAAACCGTTCCCGATCGGCCGCTGGCGATCATCCCGGGGGAATCGGCGCGTTACAAGCTGCCGCCGATGCATCCGGAAGGGCGCAAGTTCGTCGGCATCGCCGGGGTTGCGGTGGTCGTTACCGGCTTCATCCTGGGCTGGACATCGGTGGCCTGGCTGCTGGCCGGGCTGACGCTGTGGATCGCGGCGTTCTTTCGCGATCCGGTGCGCGTGTCGCCCGATGGCCCGGGGCTGATCATTTCGCCGGCGGACGGGCTGATCAGCCTGATCGTCAATGTCGAACCGCCACGGCAATTGCTGGGGGAGGGCGGCTTGAACCCCGGCCCGTGCACCCGGATTTCGGTGTTCATGAATGTCTTTGATGTCCATGTGAACCGCTCCCCGATTGCCGGTACCTGCACGCGCATCGTCTATGTGCCGGGCAAATTCCTCAATGCCGATCTCGACAAGGCCAGCGAGGACAATGAACGCCAGTATTTCATCGTCGAGGATGCAGCGGGCACCAAGGTCGCCTTTACCCAGATTGCCGGTCTGGTCGCGCGGCGGATCATGCGGTTCATCGAGCCTGGTGTGAAGCTGGGTGTCGGCGAACGCGTCGGGCTGATCCGTTTCGGCAGCCGCGTCGATGTGTTTTTGCCCGCGGGTTATGTACCGAACGTCATCGTCGGGCAGCGCGCTGTTGCCGGTGAAACCGTGCTGGCGCGGATCGGCGAAAGCCTTAGCCTGCCGCGCGGCACCGCCCAGTGAGCCCGCCCGACAGCGGCGATACACCGGTGCGGCGCCGCGCCGGCATTCCGCTGCGCGCGCTGATTCCCAATGCGGTGACGGTGCTGGCGCTGTGTTTCGGGTTGACCGGCGTGCGCTTTGCCATCGCCGGGGAATGGGAAAAGGCCTGCGCTGCAATCGTTGTGGCGGCGGTTCTCGATGGCATCGATGGCCGGGTGGCGCGATTGCTGAAGGGCACCAGCCGGTTTGGCGCCGAGCTTGATTCGCTGTCCGATGTGACCGCTTTCGGCGTGGCCCCGGCGCTGATCGTCTATCTGTGGTCGCTGCAATATCTGCCGGGCCTGGGCTGGGTGATTGCGCTGGCGCATGCCGTGACCTGTGCGTTGCGGCTGGCGCGCTTCAATGCCCAGATCGATGCCGAGGACCAGCCGCACAAGCGAGCCGGTTACCTGACCGGCATTCCGGCGCCGGCAGCGGCCGCGCTGACGCTGAGCCCGTTGTTCCTGACCTTCTGGCTGGAGCCGGCGCTGCTCGACGATGTGCGGGTGCGCTATACGCTGGTGTCCATCGTCGTCGTCAGCGTTGCCTTTTTGATGGCGTCGAGCCTGCCGACCTATGGCTGGGGCGCTGTGCGCCTGCGGCCTTCGCAGCGGTTGCCGGCGTTGATCGGCGTCGGGCTGTTCGCCGGGGCGCTGTTTTCGGCGCCGTGGATGACGCTGACCATCGGCGCCATCGGCTATGCGATTTCGGTGCCGTTTTCAATCCGCAGCTATGCGCGGCTGAAACGCCGTGAAGCGGTTGCTGTGCCCTGAAAGCGCACCGGCTGGCCGAGCAAGGCGGCAGTCACCGGGCCGGCGCGCGAGCCGAGCATGGCCAGCAGCAGTGCATAGACAGCGGCAAAAGCGATCATGATGAAGGCGGTGAGAAGCAGCGTCATATCGTGGCATCCCTTGTTGGGCGTTCCTTATGTTCTTGTTATGTTCCGTCTGTCAAGCCCGGCAATGAAAAGCTATCAAAGCGGTAAGAATCCGAGGGGAAGTCGATATGACGGGCACGATGCAGGACTGGCCATTGCTGGTGTCGAAGCTGATCGATCATGCGGCCGTCAACCATGGCGGGCGCGAAGTCATCAGCCTGACCTGCGAAGGCACCGAGCATCGCAGCAACTGGCGCCAGGTGCAGGGCCGCGCCAAGCAGGTTGCGGCGGCGCTGCGCCGGATGGGCGTCAACACCGGCGACCGAGTCGCGACGCTGGCCTGGAACACCCATCGCCACGTTGAAAGCTGGTACGGCATTTCCGGCATGGGCGGCGTGGCCCACACCATCAACCCGCGGCTGTTCGACGACCAGATCGTCTATATCGCCAACCATGCCGAAGACCGGGTGCTGTTTTTCGACCTGACATTCGTTGGCCTCGTTGAACGACTCGCGCCGCGGATGACCAGCATCGAAAAATTCGTTCTGCTGACCGACCGCGCCCACATGCCGGCCGAAACCAGCCTCGACCTGCTGTGTTACGAAGATCTGATCGCCGCCGCGGACCCGGCCACGCCATGGACGCGGGTCGATGAAGGCACGCCGGCGGGCCTGTGCTATACCAGCGGCACCACGGGCAACCCCAAGGGTGTGCAGTACAGCCACCGCTCTAACGTGCTGCATGCGATGGCGGCATGCATGACCGACACGTTCGGCATGGGCGCGCAGACCGTCGTCATGCCGATCGCGCCCATGTACCATGCCAACGCCTGGTCGATTCCCTATACGGCGGCAGCCTGCGGCGCCAAGCTGGTGATGGCCGGGCCACATTTCGACCCGCCGACGCTGCAAAAGCTGATCGTGGCCGAAAACGTTGACCTGGCGCTGGCGGTGCCCACAATCTGGCTCGGCATGCTCCAGCATCTGGAGAAAACCGGCGGCAATCTGGGCAAGCTCGATCGCACCGGCATCGGCGGGTCGGCCGTGCCGCGCAGCATGATCGAAAGCTATGACAAATTGCACGGCGTGCGCGTGCTGCAACTGTGGGGCATGACCGAAATGTCGCCGCTGGGCACCATCGGTGCCCCGGCGCCGGAGGTTGCAGCGCTGAGTTATGACGATCAACTCGCCTATCGCGTCAAGCAGGGCCGCGGCATTTTCGGCGTGGAAATGAAGATCGTCGGTGAGGACGGAGCGGAACTGCCGCGCGATGGCCGTGCCTTTGGCCGCCTGCTGGTGCGCGGGCCCTGGGTGGTCGGCAGTTACTTCAAGGGCGATGGCGGGCAGGTCCTCGATAGCGATGGCTGGTTCGATACCGGTGATGTCGCGACCATCGACGGCTATGGTTATATGCAGATCGTTGACCGATCGAAGGACGTCATCAAATCCGGCGGCGAATGGATCAGCTCAATCGATCTCGAAAATGCCGCGGTCGGAGCGCCGGGCGTGGCCGAAGCCGCCGTCATCGGCGTCGCCCATCCGAAATGGGATGAGCGGCCGCTGCTGCTGGTTAGGCAGAAGGACGGCGCCACCGTCACCAAGGCCGGCGTTCTCGCCTATCTCGATGGCAAGATCGCCAAATGGTGGATGCCCGATGATGTGCTGATCGTCGACGATCTGCCCCACACCGCGACCGGCAAGCTGTTGAAGACCGAACTGCGCGACCGCTACAAGGATTACAAGCTGCCGACGGCCTAGCCCGCGGTGCGCCGCGTGAGCTCTACCATATACCGCTTTTGTCGGCCGCCGTGGACGGCTAGGACCGGAGTGCGCAACGCTGGTGGGGCCGGTGCGGCGCGGGGGAAACCGATGCAGGCTCGATTGCAACTTCGCGGCATCCTTGCGGTCCTGATGGCCCTCCTGTGCGGCGTGCCGGCGATCGCTGCCCAACCCGCGCCCACAGGCCCGGCGCCGCCGGCGTTCACTGCCAATGCCCGGCCGCGTATCGGGCTGGTCCTCGGCGGCGGCGGTGCCAAGGGTTTTGCGCATATCGGCGTCATCGAGGAACTCGAACGCCGTCACATCCCCGTCGATGTCGTCGCCGGCACCAGCATGGGCGCCGTCGTGGGCAGCATGTACGCCATCGGCAAAGACGCCAGCGAGATCAAGGCGATCGCCCGCGCCATCGACTGGAAGACGATTTTTGACGACAGCCTGAAACGCAACGACCTGTCGTTCCGGCGCAAGCGTGAAGTGCGCGATATCTTCCTCAACGCCCGGTTGGGCATCGCCAATGGCAAGCCGGTGCTGCCGACCGGCGTGCTGGGCGGGCAGCGGCTGTTCGCAACCGTGCAGGAGCTGTTCGCGCCGTGGCGCGCGACGGAGAATTTCGACGCCTTGCCGATCCCGTTTAGGGCGGTGGCCAGCAACATCGTCACCGGTGAACATGTCGTGATGGGCAGCGGAAATTTGTCGACGGCGGTGTTTGCCAGCATGTCGATTCCGGCCGGGTTCGCGCCGGTGGATCGCGAGGGCCTGTTGCTGGTCGATGGCAGCATTTCCGATAATCTGCCGATCGATGTGGCGCGCGCCATGGGCGTCGATGTCGTCATCGCGGTCGATGTCGGCGAACCGCCCAAGGCCTCGGCGGACAAGATCAACAATGCGCTCGATGTGATTGCCCAGATGCAGGCGCTGCTGGGGTATGAAGCCATCAAGCGCCAGCGCGCCTCCATGTCGGGCCGCGACGTGATGATCGACCCGGATATCACCGGCCTGTCGGTAACGGCGTTCGACCAGGCCGAGCTTGGCATGCAGCGCGGCCGCGAGGCGGCGCAAAAACTGGGTGACCGCTTGCAGGCGTTGGCGGTTGGTGACGCCGAATGGGCGCGTTACCTGGCCGAACGCAGGGCACGCGCCAATCCGGCACCGATCCGCATCGCCAAGGTGGAGATCGTCAACACGTCCAAGATCGAAACCGAGGAGATTGCCGCGCTGGTGACAACGCGGCCCGGCGACGTTCTCGATGGCCGTGTCATGAAGCGCGATGTCGAAGCGATTTTTGGCCTCGATGCCTTCAACCGGGTCGACTACCGCATCGATGTCGATCCCGCCGGCAACACGCTGCGCATCAACGCCAAGGGCAACACAGTATCGGAAAAATACTATCAGACCGGCCTGATTCTCGCCTCCAACTTCGGCAAGTCCGCGACCTTTGATCTGGCGGTCGGTTACACCGATCGCAATTTTCTGAATACCGGGGCCGAATGGCGCGGCTTTGCCCGCATCGGCAGCGACGTGCTGTTCGATGTCAACCTTTACAAACAGTTCGGCAATCTGTTCGTCGAGCCCACGGCCTTTTATCAGCGCTATTCATCGGTGCTCATCCAGCAAGGCTCGAACATCAGCACGGCGTCACTGCAGGTCGCGCGCGCCGGCGCCGGCGTCGATGGCGGCATGGTTTTCGGCAATTGGGGGGAATTGCGCGCCGGGTTTCGCATCGGCGGCATCAACCCGGGCGATGACAGCGTAACGGTCGGCATTCCCAGCGGCTGGAACACCGACGTCGATTGGCGGATCGGCTTCACCGTGGACACGCTCGACAAGCTGACCTTCCCGCGTGAGGGGCTGTTCGCGCAGGTGCAATATGTCGACCATGTCGCGACGCTGGGCAGCAGCTTCACGCGCAACAACGTCATCGCCAATGTGCAGAAACCGTTCACCTGGGATCGGCTGACCATCGTTGCCGGTGCCCGGCTGGGCACGACCGCCGGCGGGCTGAACGATTTCGTCGGGGATTTCCAGACGGGCGGGTTCCTCAACCTGTCGGGTCTGCAGCGCAATTCGCTGATCGGGCGGCAACTGCTGTTCGGGCGCGCCGTGGGCTATTACCGGCTGACCGACAAATCGCCGATCATCGACTTGCCGATTTATCTCGGCGGCTCGCTGGAGGCGGGCAATGTCTGGACCAACACATCCGACATCTCGCTCGGAAACCTGCGTACCGCCGCCAGTGGCTTTGTGGCCGCGGAAACGCCGATCGGGCCGGTCTGGCTGGCCTATGGCCGCAGCGGCAGCAATGGCTCCATCTATCTGGTCATCGGACGCGTATTCTGAGCCGCACAGCAGGGAAAAAAACAATGCTTGTCACTGAACTTCATGTCCGCCGCGACGACCTTGCCGCCATTGCGCCAGTCACGCGCGAGATCACGGTCGGCGCCGGCGAGGCGTTGTTCCGCATCGACCAGTTTGCCCTGACGGCCAACAACATGACCTATGCGGCGCACGGCGTCGACATGGCCTATTGGGGGTTCTTTCCGGCGGCCGAAGGCTTCGGCATCGTGCCGGTGTGGGGGTTCGCAACCGTAGTCGACAGCCAGGCCGAAGGCATCACCGCCGGTCAGCGTTTTTATGGCTATTGGCCGATGGCGAGCCATGCCCGGGTCACCCCGGTCAAGATCAGCCCGCGCGGCTTTACCGATGGCGCGGCGCACCGCCAGAAATTGCCGCCGGTCTATAATGGCTATGTGCCGGCAGATCCGGCCTATGGTGCTGAAACCGTTCAAGCGCTGTTCCGCCCGCTGTACACCACCTCGTTTGTGCTCGATCTGATGTTTCAGGGCAGCGACGCGGAGACATTGCTGCTGACCTCGGCTTCATCGAAGACGGCGCTGGGCCTGGCGCAGGCGGCGCGGGGGCGGCAGTGGATCGTCGGCGCCACATCGGCAGCCAATATCGATTTTGTCACCTCGACAGGCTATTTCGATGCGGTCATCGATTATGCCGATATCGGTGCGCTCGGTGACGGCTCCGACCGTGTCGCGCTGGTCGATTTTTCCGGCAATGGCGCGGTGCGGCATGCCATTCATTCATTGTTGGGCGACCGGCTTGTCGAAAGCCATGTCGTCGGCGACACGCATTGGGATGCCGGCAACAGCAACAAGTTGCCCGGGGTCGCGCCGCAGCTGTTCTTTGCGCCGACCGTCATCGTCGATCGCATCGCGCAATGGGGTGCCGATGGTTTCGAATCCAGGCTGGCACAGGCCTGGGCCGGTTTCATGGCATCGACCGGCTGGTTGCACATTGTCGAGGACCGCGGCGCCGAAGCCGTGGCGACGCATTGGCAGGCGCTCGCGGCCGGCCACATCGACCCGGCGCAGGGTCTGGTTCTGGGTGTCTGATGGGACTTCTGCGGTCCCGGGCGCGCGGAGCGGATCTGTTGAAGGCCCACTACAATCGGGCGGCAGGACGCAGCCCGATGCGGCTCGCGGAGCTGTCGGATGGCGTGTTTTCGATCGCGATGACCTTGCTGGTGCTCGAACTCCACGCCCCGGCGAGCGCGGCAATCAACAGTCATGAGGAACTGCTGGCAGATTTGCTGGCCATCGCGCCGAAACTCGCCGCCTGGGGGATGAGTTTCCTGACGCTGGGCATTTTCTGGGTGGCACAAGCGACCCAGATCGAAACTTTGCGGCGCAGCAACCGCGACCAGACCTGGTTGCATCTGGCGTTCCTGGCCGCGGTTTCACTCGTGCCGTTTTCAACCGCGGTGCTGGGTGAATTTGCACGCTTCCACCTGGCCATGGTGGTTTATTGGATCAACATCGCCTTGCTTGGGGTGCTGCTGTGGTTCGTCTGGGCGCACGCCAAACGCAACAGCATGTTTGTCGAGACCTGGACGCCCGAGATGATGGCGGGGGTCGAACGTCGGATCGTCATGTCGCAATCATTGTATTTCGTGGCGATGCTGGTCAGCATGTTCGGGGCGATATTCGGCTTGCTGATGATGTTGGTGGTGCAATTGAATTATGCGGTCGCGCCGCGTTTCGGTCGCTGGCTGAGTTGAACCATCAGCGACGGGTTGTGGGATGCCGGCCCGCATAATCGACAATCAGCCAGACCGGCGAAGCGTGGTGTGCCGCGCGTTACAGCCTGCAGCGTTAATGGTAAAATTTGCAGTTTAGCGTCCGTCGCGGTTGCGGCAGCTAACGCCCCACCGATGGCCATTCAGCGGCACTTTGTCCCTTCCCGACAGCGGGCACTCGTTCATTGCGGTCGGCGACGCAGGCGATGGTCGGCCCATTGCTCGCGGCGACACTCGTCTGTTAGGTTCGGGGTATGGCAACGCAGCAACTCACCGTCGATTACCTGCTCGAACAGGCGGCTGGCGCCGGCGCGGTGTCGACCAAGCCGATGTTCGGCGAGTACGGCGTCTATGTTGACGGCAAGATGATCGGCTCGATCTGCGACGATCAGCTTTACGTCAAGCCAACGGCATCCGGTCGCCTCCATGCCGAACCGGTATCGGAAGCGCCGCCTTATCCTGGGGCCAGGCCGCACCTGCTCATCGCGGCCGATCGCTGGGACGATGCCGAATGGCTAGGAGCGCTCCTGAGCGTCACAGCGGCAGAGCTGCCGACCCCAAAACCGCGGAAACCGAAGCGAAGCACGTAAGCGTCCGCTCGCTGGAAGACTCACAACCAGCCCGCACAAGCACGTCTGGTCGCCAAAGGGTCCACCGCGTCGCCTGCCGCGGATCCGGTAGATGAACAAATGACCGCTTATCTCATGGAGTCGCCCCGAAGCCGCCGGGCTGCATGATCACCCCTTCGCGACGACGCGCGTCGCTTCTCGCCCGCAGGAGAGACAGGGAGAGGCTTGACATTTATCACCAATATGGTTATAAAAATGAGCGTTTCGCTCTTTGACATCGTGAGGTTGGGCAGGAGGAGGACGCGAAAATATATCTTCATCCGAAAACCACAGACTGGGTGACTTTCAGGACTTTCGAGACGTCTCGTTATGTCGGCCACGAGTGCACAGGCCGCTTTCGCCCAATTGCGGACATTGTTCGTCAGGTATAGCTTCGGCTCGTGGACATAGCCGGCTTCTTCATTCTGCTAACGGGAGTATGGGCTGTAACGGCGCCGTTCGTCATTGTTAAGGCAATCAGAAGAAGGCGGTGGGCTGTGGCGGGGCTATACTGCCTCCCAGCGGTATGGTTCGCTGTCGGTTTTGTAATGACGCTGTGAAGAGGAGGGGCGGTCTGTCCGCTAACCGCCGTTTTCCGCCATTCCTAGACCCCTCAAGACGGCTGCCAACCCTCGGATTCTAACCCCTACCCATAATTGAAACTGATGCTGATCCGTTCGGACTTGGCGGCGCTCGCCGGCACTTCGTGGCGCAGCCAGCTTTCCCACAGGAAGATCGAACCCGGCGCCGGTTCCATGTAGACGAAGTTGCGGGCCTCCATGGGCGCATCGTCGGTGCGGCCCGGCGACGCCATCAACAGCGGCAGCCGCGGGTCCTCCAGCTTCAATGGACCGGAGCCCGGCGGCACGGCGACATAGATGGTGCCGGAAACGATGCTGTGCGGGTGGATATGACCGCTGTGGCTGCCGCCGGGCTTGAGGACATTGACCCACAGGCTGTCGAGTTTCAGCTTCTTGCCGCCGAGATCGAGGAACGCCGCCTGGACGAACGCCGCGACATGGCGATCGAGCCGGCGCTTCAGGTCGGCAAAGGCCGGGTCGCGCTGCGGCAGGTCGGCCAGCGAGGCATAGGAGGTATAGCCGGCATAGCCCTTGTCCTTCGCCCATTGCCGGCCGGCGCGATCGTCCTTCGCCAGCGTGCGGCAACTGTGGTCGAGCTCGGCAAGCAAAGCGTCGTCGTCAAGGCTGCCGGTATAGAACGGCGTGGCGAACAGGTTGCTGATGGTCATGGGCTTGCACAACCATGGTGCGGCGGCGATGACAAGGGCCGGGGTTGCCTGTCGGCGTGCGCACGTTAGACACGATGCAAAGTGGGGGAGAGCGATTTTGACAGCTGTTACAGCAGACACGGACCCGGGGCTCGACCCGGCGCGCGATCGGCTGGTCATCGTGGCTTCGTCGCTGGGCACCATCTTCGAATGGTATGATTTCTTCCTCTACGGCATTCTCGCCTCGCTGCTCGGCCGGCTGTTTTTCGCCACCGGCAATCCGACGACGGAACTGCTGTTTTCGCTCGGCGCCTTTGCGGTCGGCTTCTTCTTTCGGCCGATCGGCGCGGTGATCTTTGGCTATTTCGGTGACAGGATCGGGCGCAAATACACGTTCCTGGTCACCATCAGCCTGATGGGCGGTGCCACCGCGGCGATCGGCCTGTTGCCGGTGTTTGCCACCGCCGGCATCTGGGCACCGGTGCTGCTGCTGTTCCTGCGCACCCTGCAGGGCATGGCGCTGGGCGGGGAATATGGCGGCGCGGCGATTTACGTTGCCGAACATGCACCGCCGGGGCGACGCGGTTTCTACACCAGCTTCATCCAGATCGCGGCGCCGGTCGGGTTCCTGCTCTGCCTCGTTGTGGTGCTGACGACACGGCACGCGATGACACCGGCGGATTTCGATGCCTGGGGCTGGCGAGTGCCGTTCCTGATTTCGCTGGTGCTGCTGGCGCTGTCGATCTTCATCCGGATGAAGCTGGCGGAAAGCCCGGTGTTCCAGGCGATGAAAAGCGCCGGCACGACGTCGAAGAATCCGATTTTGGAGAGTTTTTCCGACCGCGCCAATCTGGGCAAGGTGATGGTCGCGATGATTGGCGTCACCGCCGGGATGACGGTCATTTTCTACACTTCGCAGTTCGCCACCCTGTATTTCCTGCAGGGCACGACGCGCATCCCCGAAGAACAGGCGCTGCTCTACCTCGCGGCCGGGGCCTTTATCGCGGCACCGGCTTTCGTGTTTTCGGGCTGGCTGTCGGACAAGGTCGGCCGCAAGAAGATGATGCTGATCGGTTATGGCCTGACGCTGGTGCTGCTGTTCCCGCTGTTCCGGCTCATCGCCGATGGCGCCAACCCGGCGCTGGCCGAAGCGACGCGGGCCTCGCCGGTGACCATCGAACTGCCGGCGTGTGATTACAGCGTCTTCGTCAAGCCGGTCAGCGATTGCGGCAAGGCGCTGGATTTCATTTCGAAACGTGGCATCGACCATGCCAAGACGCCGGCGGCCGAACTGGCGCTGCTGGTCGGCGGCCAGCGGGTGCCGGGGTTCGACAAGGCTGCCTATACGGCGGCACTGGTCGCGGCCGGCTACCCCGATATCGCCGATCCGGCGCGGATCGTGCACTGGAAAATCCTGCTCGGCGTGGTCGTCATCGTCATGCTGTCGGGCATTACCTATGGGCCGTTGGCGGCAATCCTGGTCGAAATGTTCCCGGCCAAGATTCGCTATACCTCGCTGTCGATCCCCTATCACATCGGCTCGGGCTATTTCGGCGGGTTCCTGCCGCTGATATCGCAGTATATCGTGGTGCGGACCGGCGATGCCTATGCCGGGCTGTGTTACACGATTGCCGTGGTCGCGGTTGCCTTCATCGTCTGCGCGATCTGGCTGCGGGATACGCGGGATGTCGATATCAGCCTGTGACGGTGCGGCGCGACAGGCATTTTGTGGAGATCACATGACGGGACCCCTGGCCGGCATCAAGATCGTCGATCTGTCGCAGATCGTTTCCGGCCCGATGGCCGCGACCCTGCTCGCTGACCAGGGCGCCGACGTCATCAAGGTGGAAAGCCCGGGCGGCGACCCGGTGCGCGTGCTGGGGCCGCGCAAGGGCGATCGCTCGGCGATGTTCATCGCGGTGAACCGGGGCAAACGCGGGCTGGCCATCGACCTGAAAACCGCAGGTGGCCGCGCCATCCTGGAACGGTTGGTCGGTTGGGCGGATGTGCTGATCGAAAACTTCCGGCCCGGCACGATGGAGCGGCTGGGGTTCGGTTCCGCGCGCTGTGTCGAAATCAACCCACGGATGATCTTTGCCTCGATTACGGGCTTCGGGCAGGACGGGCCATATCGCAACATCCGCGTCTATGATCCGGTGGTGCAGGCGGTCAGCGGGATTGCAGCGACGCAGGTCGATGCCAATGGCAAGCCATCGCTGGTCCGCAGCCTGGTCGCCGACAAGGTGACCGCCGTCACGATGGCGCAGGCGATCACCGCCGCATTGTTCCACCGCGAACGGACCGGGGAAGCGCAGCGCATCGATGTCGCGATGCTCGATGCAGCGCTGGCGTTCCACTGGCCCGATGCGATGTACAATCACAGCTTTGTCGATGAACCGCCGGCGCCATTTCCGGAATATGGATCGCTTACCCGGCTGTGGAATGCCGCGGATGGCCAGGTGGCGATCGGGATGATGCAGGATGTCGAGTTCGTCGCGCTGGCGAAATCGCTGGGGCGGGATGATCTGGCCAATGATGCACGCTTGCAAAGCGTCGGCAGCCGCATGAAACATCAAAAGGAATGGGCACCGGAAATCGCGAAAGAAATCGCCGCGCGGACCTGCGCCGAGTTGATGGCGGGCTTTATCCGTGAAGGGGCCGTAGGCGGCATCGTCAATGCCTGCGCCGATGTGCCGGATGATCCGCAGGTCGTGCACAACCACATCCTCGTCGAAGTGCCCCACGGCGAAACCGGCCGAGTGCGTGCCGCCCGGCCCGCGGCGTTGTTCGGCGCGTCGCCGGCCGCGACCGCAGGCGCAGCACCGATGCTGGGTGAACACAGCCACGCCGTGCTGGCCGACCTGGGTTTCGATACTGCCGCCATCGCCGACTTTGTCGCGCAAGGCGTTTTGCGCGGCTGACGTGTGCTGCGGCATCGGCGCCGCGGTCGATTCCCCCTCTAGGCGCGGTGGGTTCGTGCCGTCATAGTCTGGGCATGGATTGATGCGCGGCACCGGGCTTCCCATATGCCGTCTTGAAGCATGCTGGCCCCGAACGCTTTCGCCGGGCCGGATTGGAGTGAATGATGACGAGCCAGAGCTACCCTGTATTGCCGCTGCGAGATATCGTGGTCTTTCCGCAGATGATCGTGCCGCTGTTTGTTGGCCGTGACAAATCGGTCGCCGCACTCGAAGCGGCGATGATCGGCGACAAGACGGTGTTCCTGCTGTCGCAGAAGAACCCGGGTGACGAGGATCCGGGTGCCGATGATCTGTACGATGTCGGTACGTTGGCGACGGTTCTGCAACTGTTGAAATTGCCCGACGGGACGGTGAAGGTTCTGGTCGAAGGCCAATCGCGCGCCACGCTTGCGTCGCTTCAGGACGAAGCCGGTTTTCTGGAGGCGATAGTCACGGCGCGCGCCGATATCGAAAGCGATGCGGCACCGTTGGAGGCGCTGCTGCACTCGGCCGCCAAGCAGTTCGAAGCCTATGTGAAGCTGAACCGCAAGACGGCGCCGGAAATCGCTACGCAGATCGGCCAGATCGAGGATGCCGGGCGCTTTGCCGACACCGTGGCCGCCAATCTGGGTCTCAAGATTGCCGACAAGCAGGCGTTGCTCGCCGAGCCCGACATCGCCAGGCGCCTGGAGAAGATTTTTGCCCATATGGAAGGCGAAATGGGCGTGCTGCAGGTCGAAAAGAAGATCCGTAACCGCGTCAAGCGGCAGATGGAGAAGACCCAGCGCGAATATTACCTCAACGAGCAGATGAAGGCGATCCAGCGCGAACTGGGCGAGGGCGAGGAGGCCAAGGACGAGGCTACCGAGTTCGAGGAAAAGATTGCCAAGGCGAAGCTGCCCAAGGAAGCCCGTGACAAGGCGATTTCGGAGCTGAAGAAGTTCAAGGCGATGGCGCCGCAGTCGGCCGAGGCGACGGTGGTGCGCAACTATCTCGATGTCATGCTCGGCCTCCCGTGGAGCAAGAAGTCGAAGGTGAAGCGCGATATCGTCGCGGCGCAAAAGGTGCTCGATGACGACCATTTCGGCCTGGAAAAGGTCAAGGATCGCATCATCGAATATCTGGCGGTGCAGGTGCGCACGTCGAAGCTGAAGGGGCCGATCCTGTGCCTCGTCGGCCCGCCGGGTGTCGGCAAGACGTCGCTGGGACGTTCGATCGCCAAGGCGACGGGCCGCGAGTTCGTGCGCCAGTCGCTGGGCGGCATGCGCGACGAGGCGGAAATCCGCGGCCATCGCCGGACCTATATCGGGTCGATGCCGGGCAAGATCATCCAGAATCTGAAAAAGGCTGGAACCGGCAATCCTTTGTTCCTGCTCGATGAAATCGACAAGCTGGGCCAGGATTTCCGCGGCGATCCGTCGTCGGCGCTGCTCGAAGTGCTCGATCCGGAACAGAACAAGGCGTTCAACGACCATTATCTGGAGGTCGATTATGACCTGTCGGACGTGATGTTCGTGACGACGGCCAACAGCCTCAACATGCCGCAGGCGCTGCTCGATCGCATGGAGATCATCCAGCTGTCGGGCTATACTGAGGATGAAAAGGTCGAGATTGCCAAGCGTCACCTGCTCGAAAAACAGTATGAAGCGCATGGCCTGAAAAAGGCCGAGTTCGCGGTGACGGACGGCGCGCTGCGCGACCTGATCCGTTTCTACACCCGCGAAGCCGGGGTGCGTACGCTGGAGCGCGAGCTTGCCAAGCTGGCACGCAAGTCGCTGCGGCGCATCCTGGAGGGCAAGGCCAAGAGCGTCACCGTTGACGAAGCGAACCTGTCTGACTTCGCCGGCGTGCGCAAATATCGCTACGGCGTCGGCGAAATCGAGGACCAGATCGGCGCCGTGACAGGCCTCGCCTGGACCGAAGTCGGCGGCGAGTTGCTCACGATCGAAGCGGTGACGGCACCGGGCAAGGGCCTGGTGAAGACCACCGGCAAGCTGGGCGATGTGATGACCGAATCGATTTCGGCGGCGCTGTCGTTCACCAAGGCGCGGGCGCTGCATTATGGCATCAAGCCGTCTGTGTTCGAGAAAAAGGACATCCACGTCCATGTGCCTGAAGGCGCCACGCCCAAGGATGGCCCGTCGGCAGGTGTTGCGATGGTCGTCGCCATTGTTTCGACGCTGACCGGGATCCCGGTCCGCAAGGACGTAGCGATGACCGGCGAAGTCACGCTGCGCGGACGGGTGTTGCCGATCGGCGGCCTGAAGGAAAAACTGCTGGCTGCGCTTCGCGGTGGCATCACCACCGTGTTCATTCCGGCGGAGAACGAGAAGGATCTGGCCGAAATTCCGGCCAATGTCACCGAAGGCATCACCATCATCCCGGTGGCGCATGTCGATGAAGTGCTGGCGCTGGCGCTGGCGTTGCCGCTAGTGCCGATCGAATGGTCGGAAGCCGACGAGTTGGCGGCAAGGCCCGACCCTGCTGCCAGCCTTGATGTGACGGTCCGGCACTGAACCTTATAACCGGCACGGCTTGTCGTCAGCCTTGCCGGTTTTGCAAGCTTTGCTTTGACACTGGCCGGGACCGCGCCAAGATGGGGGTTTGCAGCGCGATTTCGGGGTTTTCGAGTCGATGAACAAACAGGATCTGGCCAATCGTGTGGCCGATGCGACAGGCCTTGCCCGTAACGACTCGGCTCGTGCCATTGACGCCATGCTGGATATCATCACCGAGGCACTGGCGGGCGGCGAGGAAGTGCGGCTTGTCGGTTTCGGCAATTTTGTCGCTGGCGTTCGCAAGGCCTCGACCGGCCGCAATCCCCGCACCGGGGAGCCGATGAATCTTGCTGCCAGCGTCGCGCCAAAGTTCCGCGTTGGCCGCAATCTCAAGGAAGCCTGCAACCAGGCTCTCAACGGCTTGGCGGAAGCAGTCTGAGCACGGACATTTTGTCCCGTGCCGTCGTGATCAGAATGGTAACGGAGCCAAATCAGGCGCGACCCAGCCACGCCTTGCCGCAACGCTGAACAGGCTGGTCCGCGACCAATAGGTCAGCAGCCAGGCGGATTGCCCCGCCGGCCCGGCCAGGATGGTGTCGAGAATGACGTGCAAGGGTTGGTGGGGTGCCGCAGCCAGCGCCGCTTGGGCAAGGCGGAGTGACGCCAGGGTTATGGTGTGGTGATAGCCGGCGGTATCGCTGTTTTCCCCGCCGACCGCCGCATTATAGCTCCGAATGATACCGGGCATGTCACGCGGCCCGTCAAAACCGGGCTGATGACGCAACAGCCACAGCGTGGCTGCGAAATGTGCAGCGTGCGTCCAGCGCGCCTTGGGCAGCGAATGATCGAGCAGCCCGGCGGCGATGGCCTCGACCACCGCGTCGTTGGAATAGGCGTTGGTCATTAGTCCGCCAGTGCGGCACCGGCACGACCCGGTCAAGATGCGCTTTACTTGGCCGCGCTCCTCGCCTAACCAACCGCTCCGCCGTTTCGGCAGCGGGCGCGTAGCTCAGCGGTAGAGCACTGCCTTCACACGGCAGGGGTCACAGGTTCAA
>JBMOGO010000040.1:0-27534 GCA_049318305.1 Polymorphobacter sp. | reverse complement strand
CGGTGGCGCGCAACACGCCGGCCTGCCAACCAAGCCGCGTCAGCGGCAACCCGAGTTGCGTCTCCGAAACCCACGCAAACACCACGAACAGCAAAATGATACCGGCCAGCGCGACCAGCGCCCGGCCCTGCACGGCCAGCGCAATCAAGGGAAACGCCAAATAAACGAAAAATTCGGCACTGATCGACCAGCTGACATAGTTGAACGAAATCGTCCCCGTGGGCAGCCAGGCGTGGATCAGCAACAGATTGGGAATGATCGCTGCAGCATCATAGCGTGTCGCATCGACCGGTTGCAGACGGTTCGTCCACACCAGCATCCCGATTGCGACATAAAACGCCAGGGTCGCAAGATGCAGGGGATACAGGCGCGCGATGCGTTTCAGCATGAACGCCGCCCAGTCGCGAAAACTCGCGATCTGCCCGGCATAATTGCTGGCAATGACGATACCGGAAATTACGAAGAACATGTCGACGGCAAGATGCAACCGCGAAATCCAGCGCGTTTCGCCGACCGCATAGGGAATGAAATGCCCGGCAACGATCGCCACGCTGGCAATGAAGCGTAGCCCCTCCAGGCTATCGAGCCGCCTCGGCCCTGTCATCGCGCCGGACGATTGACGAGATAGGGCTTCAAAACGGCCAGTTGTGGGGGAGATTGCGACGGATGCAGGTTGAACGGATAGGTGCCGAACCACGCGCTCGATGCCCAGATGGTCCAGCCCAGCCATTCC
Organism: Polymorphobacter sp.; assembly: GCA_049318305.1. GTDB lineage: Bacteria > Pseudomonadota > Alphaproteobacteria > Sphingomonadales > Sphingomonadaceae > Sandarakinorhabdus. The sequence goes on along the minus strand of JBMOGO010000040.1, from coordinate 26,801 downwards.
GGGTTGCCGGCCATATGATCGAGCGCGGCTTTCAGAACCGGGCCACATTCCGGTGTTCGCCCGACGCCGAACTCGCTCAGGAACCCGCGATTGCCGGTGGCACGCAGCCAGGTCGTGGCGACAGCAAGCCGCTTTACGGCGATCTCGGGCGTGACGCAGGCGTCGGTGGTTCCCGATGAATTGGCATCGAAATACTGATGAAAATCGAACACCATATTGCTTGCCGGATCACGCAGGCCGCGCAAGGCGTCGCCGTTGGACGGCGTGGCTGCCTTGCGGGTCCAGCTGTGCGCACCCGACCAATAAGCGCCGGGCACCAGTATGAGTTGGCGCGCGCCTGCCGAACGAATGCCCGACACAGCGTCCTGCGCCGCCGCCGCCCAGGCGGTGCTGCTGATCCGCACCGGCTCGTTCATCAAACCGAAGACAACCGCGTCATTAGCGCGATAGCGCGTCGCCAGCCGCAACCATAGATCGCGCAGCGCGGCGGCAGGAACCGCGGGGCTTCCGAGCGGCTTGCGTGCGTAGCGCGCATAATTGTGGACATCGATGACCACCTTGAGCCCAAGATCAGCCGCATTGTCGATCACCGTATCGACCCGCGCCATCTCGGTTGGATCGAGCGGGGCGTTCAGCGCCGGCTGCAAGCGTTCCCAGCGCACCGGCACCCGAATGATATTCATCCCGACATCGCGAAAATGCTGCATCTGCGCCTTGTCGGGGTAGATATAGTCCTTGCCATAAACGGCAATCAGCCCGCCGAACTCCCCGCCAGCAATGTTGATCCCGGTCAGCGAGGCCGCTTCCGCAGACATAGCGCTGCCCGCGATCAGCAACGCCGCCAGCACCATTTGTTTGCGCATCAGAAGATCCGTTCGGACACGACGATGATATCGCCGGGCTGAACGGCATCGTCGGTTTGCGCCTTGATGACTTTGGCCGCCCCACCGGTCGCCGCCGCTCGCCGGATCTTGAGGTTCGACCGCGAACCAAAGGTCGAAACATCGCCGGCCGCCGCCAGTGCCTGGTCGACCGTCATGCGCGGACGCAAGGGGTAGGTGCCGGCACGGGCCACAGCTCCGATGACGGAAAAGGTCGGCAACTTGGGCACCATAATCACATCGCCGGCCCGGACCGGGGTCAGCGCGCTTGCGTTGGGGCTCACTCCCGCCTCGCCGATATCGACGGTCAGCCGCTCGCTGGTGCCGTCAGCCCTGGCGCGGATGATTGTCACTGTCTCGCCAGCGTCGGCATTGATACCGCCGACCTTGGCAAGAATTTCAGCGACCGAGTAGGCCTTATCAAGCGGCACCAGCCCTTGGCGATTGACTTCCCCCAGCACGGAGACCCGGCGGCTTTGGTAGTCGAGCGTCTCGACACGCACCCTTGGCGATTTGATGAAGCCGCCGTTGACGTAAAACGTCTCGATCAGGTTCGCAGCGTCGAGTGCGCTCAACCCGCCGATCCGAACCCGGCCGACCAACGGCAGCACCACAAAGCCATCGGCATCGATCCGGGTTACGGTCTTAAGGTCCGGATAATTGTCGACAACCACTTCGATCTGGTCGGATTGACCAAGGACAACGGCCTCCACCGTCTGTGGCGGCCCAGGCGCAGCCAGGGTCGGCGTAGCGATGGCTGCCGGCACCAGCGCAACCAGGATGGCGCAAAGGCGAAACACGCTGGCCATCGTTGCGGCGGTGAAAAACCCATGGCTGCGAAAGGCGGTCACGGCCAATTTCACGCGGTCAGCGACGCGGGCTGGTCAGAGCCGTGCGCATCCAGCCCGACCAGTTCGAGAACGCGGGCGATCACAGTCTGCCAATCGAGCACCGCTTCATCGCTGATCTGCGAACGATCACATGACAGCGCAGCGATTGCCGCCTTGCCGGCGGTTTCCGGACGATGCGCGTCGTAGAGGAAATGAAACGGCTTGGGCAGCGGCGCCGCGAATGTCGGCAACACGATCGGCAGTTTGCACAGGATATACTGCAACTGGCGCAGGCTCGATTCCGCAAAATAGTTGCGGTTGGGACGATCTGCATAGGGCGCCAGCCCGATATCGGCGTGCTGGAGATAGGGCACCAGCAGGCCAAAGGGCACCTCGCCGTGAAAGCGTGCATTCGGCTGGCTGCCCAGCGAATCCGTCGACATCCGCCCGAACAGATGCACCGTCGCGTCGGGCATCGCTTCGGCGATGTAACGCGTCGCGACCGGATCATAGGCGCCATCACCCGCGACAACGAGATTGCAGGTTCCCGGTGGATAGGGGTTGGGCTTCAGCGTCGCGAAAGCGGCGCGATCGACGCCATGCGGCACATGGTGAACATTGGTTCCGACCGGAAAATCGGCCATCATACTCTGCGCCGGCACACGCACCAGGTCATATAATGGCGCGGTGCGTTCCAGGATGTCCTGCATGACCGGGGACATGCCGTTGGGCACCAGCCGATCACTGGCGCAATAAACAAAACGCGCGTTCGGTGCGATTTCGCGCAGCGTTTCGAACAGCGCAACGGCAACGGTGCTTTCGATGATGATCAGGTCGGCCATTGCAGCTTCGGCGAGAATGTCCTTGGGCAGGCTGGCCCCATAGCGCCGTGCCGCCAGCATGGTGACAGGGTCGAGCCAGCGCGCCGGCATCCGGATCGGGTGGATCGGCGGCACCCAGACAAAGCCGCGCCGATTGGCGCCGCGACTGCGCCAGCGATTGATCGAATCCGAGGGATAGACGGAAAAGCGCGAGGGATTGGTGAGCTCGGTCACCCGGCTGAGTTGCACGGTCACCATGCCGATATCCCAGCCAAGTTCGGCGAGCGTATCGGCCCAATAGACCATTCCGGTCATGCGAAAGCCAAGGCCAATGGTCTGCTGCGAAAACAGCAGCGCACGCGGGGCTGCTACCCCCTCGTTCAAAGGTTTATGCTGCGGCACGGTTGATATCCCCTCGTCTCCGCGCCAACGCCCCCGCGTAAGCACTATTCCAGCGGGCCGCGACCGCGGACCATTCATAACGGTCAGCCGCAGCGATTGCCCGGCGGCGATGCGCACCAGCGCCGGTTTCGACCTGCTTCGCCAGGCTGGTAACGATTTGCGCCGCTGCCGCCGCATCGGCACCGACGATCGCGCCAACGCCGGCGCGATCGATGAAGATGCGGTAGTTGGCGATGTCGCTGAGGATCGGCACCATCCCGGCGGACAGGCCCTCGACGACGGAGATGCCAAATCCTTCATAGTCGGAAAGGGAAATGAAGAAGCTGGCGCGCCCGATCAACCGACCTAGCGCGGCAGTATCCGGCGCATCGTGGATTTCAATGGCATCGCTTACGCCGGCGGCGGCGGCCCAGGCGTCAAGGTCGGACCGCGCCACGTCATGGGCCTTGCCGGCAATCAGCAAGCGCCAGTCGGGCCGATACCGGCGCAATTCGCGCAGCAACGGAAACAACGCCGCCATGTTCTTGTTCGACGACCAGCGGCCGAACGCCAGCATCACCGGCACGAAAGCCGGCGAGGCCGCGTTGGCCCATTTGGCAATATCGACCCCGTTTTCGATGACTTCGACACGATCGCCGGCGATGGTGCGAAACCGCTCGGCATCGGCCTCGCTCGATGCACCGATCAGGTCATAGGCGCGGCAGGCGGCGCGCGTTGCGGTCGCGAAGTAAACTTCCTTCAGGCGCGCCGCGAACTGCGTATGAAAAAAGCCGCCATGCGTCGATGCCACCAGCGGCGTGCCGCGAAACGATCGTGCCAGCGCCAGGCTGTCGAAAAAGAAATCGATGGCGTGAACATGAATCAGGTCGGCACCGGCGGTCGCCTTGATGAACTCCGGCGCCAATGGATAGCGGGTGGACCCCCAATAACCGATGCGCCGCACCGGAATGCCGTCGACACTGTCGATCGCCGGGTGGGTAAGGCCATCCGAGAACGTCCGATCCAGCGTCACGACATCGACCTCCAGGTCGAAATCGCGCCGCAAGGTCACGCACAATTGCCGCACCGATTCCTCAAGCCCGCCCTGCTGCGGCCAGAACTGACGAACGACATGCGTGATGCGCGGGCGCGATGCCCCTGTGGATTGGCGCTGCATCGGCTATTCGGCGGCCGCTGCCAAACCGAGCGACCGGTACTGGATCATCAAGACCAGTTGCGGCACGAAGGCATTGGTGAAGCGGTAGCCGTGCGCCGCGTTCGCCGACGCACCGGCGTAAAGGACACCATCAGCGACCAGGTCATCACAGAATGGCCGAAACGCATCGCCGTCCACTTCGGTCTCCAGCGCGACAAGGTCATCGGACCCCGTCAGCGCCATGTCGGCAAGGCTCAGCAGGCGCGCGCGCGTCAGCGGATGCTTCATGGCGCGGGCATTATGGGCGAAGCCGCTGTCCATAGCCGCGGCCTCCAGCAGGATCTCGTCCACAACCTTGTCGAGCGCATCACGGCTGATGATCATGCACGCATCGCGGCGTGCTTGCGCGACCAGCTTCTGGCCGATCAACTGGGCATGATAAGCCGACCCGGCAGCGAGTTTCACGATGGTATCGATGAGCATCGGTGCGACCGAGAGGCCGTCGATCGCAGCCTTGCGCACAAACAATGCTTCGATCGCCGACGATGGCAACCGCGTCAGACCGATGCTCGACACGCAGCGGTGGATCGACGGGTGATAGCCGAGCACCGAATCGACGTCTGTCGCCACGCCGACCAGCACAAACCGCACCGACGCGGTCAGGTCGGAGATATCCTTGACGAGCTCGATCAGCGCATGGCGGGTATCTTCGCGCTCGATCCGATCGAATTCGTCGATGATCAATACGACCGATCCGCCCGTAATGCCGGCGAGCCGTGTCGCGACGGTCTGCACGGTCAGCACGGCATCCGGCTCCACCGGCGGCAACAGGCCATTGTCGGCGATCTCAGCGAGATAGGAGCGAATCAACGTCCCGAAATCGATGTTTCGCGATCCCGAGGCATAGAGCACGACATGCTGCCGGGAATCAGCAATCTCACCGAAAACCCGCACCAGCGAGGTCTTGCCGTAACCGCGCGGGCCATAGACCAGCGCATTGCCGTTCTGGTCGAGCACCCAGCCGAGCAGGCGATCGAGTTCCGCCTGCCGTCCGTAAAGCTGATCACGACCGACCACCGGCCGGTTGGCGGAAAAAGCCGAAACCCCGGCGGCCGACGCTGGTTTCATCGGCAACGGGATCGGCGCGAGCGACGGCGCTGCCGGGACCGGAGGCGCCTCGACGACAGGCACCATGGCCAGCGGTGGCGCTTGCGGAACGAACGCCGCCGCCGGACCTCCGATGCCGAATGGCCCTGCCGGCGGCCGGCGTTCCCGAAGTTTGCCGGGCCCGCGGACTGGCGCCTTGGGCCAGGCGGCCAGGATCGCCGAGCGCAGCAAGAACAACGGATTGCCGATGACATAGCGTTTGAAAAGGCGTTTGGGTTCAAGGCTCAAGCGAAATACCCATTCAAGACCGGAGTAACGCATCCAGACTGGTGCTCGTCGTACATGGCCCGACAGGAAATCCAGGATCGCGCCGCCGCAAATGATCGCGACATCCTGCTGCAGCCCATATTTCAGCTGGCGCGCAACGCGTTCCTGCTTCGGCATGCCCATGCCGAGCACGACGAGGTCCGGTCGCCAGGATGCGACTTGCTGCAGATAATAGCCGTCCGACCGAAAGCCGTCGGCGGCGATGACCTCGCAATCCAGATCGCGACGCAATTGCGCGGCGACGCGGTCGACAAGCCGCTGCTGCGTCCCGAACAAGGCGATGCGCTTGCCGCGAAAACAGGCAATCAGTTCGGGTATCAGGTCGGTGCCATTCAGGTTCAGTCCGGACCTGACGCCAAGCATCCGGTAAAGCGCATTCACGCCGACGCCGTCTCGAACAATGAAATCGAGCGCCAGCACGTCCGCAGCAAACTGCGGGTTCGAAACCGCGCTGTTCATCGCATGGGCATTCACAAATCCCAGTGTTCGCGTGCCCGTGCGGCTGGCGAATTCGGTCAGCAAATCTTGTTTGGCGGCGGCATCGGGCGTGATTTCAAGCTGGTGAACCACGGCTTGCCAATTCTGCCGCCAGGCTGGCGGATACTGTCGCGGGAAGGCGAAGACCAGTGCGTCGGCGCCGCCGCCGAACGCCAGACGATCACGCTCAGGCCACATTGAGAACAGACCCGATGATCGTTGCGCCGGCCAGTTGCAGCCGTTCCATGGCTCTAGCCAGCGGGCGGGCCAGCGTGAAGTGTCGCCGCGCCACGATCAGGACCGCTGGCGCCGCTGCAGCGATGACATACAGATCCTCAGCAGCATCGAGCGGCGGCGCATTGATCAAGACCAGATCGGCACCGGTTTCTGCCCGTAGCAGCGGCAGCGTGATGGCGAGCTTTCCCAGCAGTTCGGTGGGATTCGGCGGAATCGGCCCGGCCGGCAAAAAGTCCAGCCCGGGAATCGCGGCGATGCTCTGCACGTCCTGAAACGAGGATCGACCGGCAAGCAAGGTCGATAGTCCGCTCGAATCGGGCGTATTGAACAAGGATTGCAGCGCCGGATTGCGCATATCGGCATCGATCAGCAGCGTCCGGACGCCGGCCTGCGCCGATGCAATGGCCAGGTTGCTGGCGATCAGGCGACGACCAACGCCGCTGGTCAGACTAGCCATGGTCACGCACGGCGTTTCGGCACCGTGCCAGTCATCAAGCCGGTGTGAAAGGTTGGTGCGCAGGCTACGGACCAGTTCGGAGGCGCGATCCCGCTGCCCGCGCGCGGTAATCAACGAGGGGTCGAGCCGCGACGCGCCGGGCGCGGCGATCGAAAAATTGAACTGGCGCGCCAGCACATTGTCCACCGCGTCTTGCGTCGCAAAGCCCAGCGCAACCGCGATCTCGCCGAAGCGTTGCTGCGAACCGCGTTGCGCACGGGCAATCTGCTCTGCCTGTTCCGGCGTCACGACTCCAGCGGCGACCAATTGCTCGCCGATCCGGTAGCGCGTCTCCGGGATCGCAGTCGCCGGCTCGAACCCACGGCTGCCCCGCCGGTCGATCGGCTGGACGTTACTGCGATAGCTGCTGAGAATGCGCATCTCAGGCGGTCAGGTCGCAAAGCACGGGAGCACCTCCGAGCAAATCCTCAAGGTCGGTCCGGGACCGGACGCGCGGCACGACAAGTTCCTTGATCAGTGCGGCAATCACGCCGCTGGCGATTCCCGCTGCAATCGCCAGCAAGATGACGCTCGGCCAGTCGGGAAACGACGCCCGGCGCGGTTCGATCGCGCGTGACAGGATGGCAGCACTTGGCGCCTCTACGGCGCTCTGCAACTCGACATCGGCAAGGCGCGAAGCGACCGCGTCGAAATTCGATTTGGCGCGGCCGACGTTCGCGACCAGCAACGCCAAGCGGGCACGATCATCGGCGGTTGCCGTCAGCCGCTGACGCTTTTGCTGCTCCATCGCGGCGATACTGGCGCTCTGTCGGCCGGCGGCGACATTTTCACGCTCGACACCGCGCGCAACCTTGCCAAGCTCCTGGGACAACTGGACTTCGAGTTCGCTCAAGCGCGCCCGGGCCTGTACAACCGCCGGGAAGTTGGGGCCGCTGAGCACCTGCAAGTCACGCAGCACCGCAGATTGTGCGGCAATCGAAGCCCGCAGTTGCTGGACCGCCGGATTGTTGATCCGACCTGCTGAAATCGCCGTATCGATGCCGCCCAAACCGCTTTGTGCCGACGACCCGGCCTGCTCGGCCTGCGCGGCGCCAAGGCGCTCGGCAAGCGAACGCATCTGCACCTCATCGGTATTTGTGCTGGCCTCCAGCCCGGTCATCCCGGTGACGCGCAAGAACTGATCAAGCTCCGCCTGCACCTTGGCGAGTTCACCTGCGCGCGCGCTGGTTTGCGACCTGAAAAACTCGACGTTGCGCCGCGCCGGCGAAACCTTAAGTTCGACAGCGGTATCAAGATAGGCCGTCGCCACCAGGTTGGCGACAGTGGCAGCCCATTTCGGATCATCGAAAACCGTCGAGATCGCGACAGTGCGCACACCCTTTGGCGATGTCACCGTCAGGTTTTGCCCGATATAATTGACCAGCCAGTCGGCCGATGGCGCCTTGCCGCCATTGTGTCGCCGGGCCTGTTCAAGGGTTGCCGGGTCGGCCAGCAGCACCGGGTTTGTCGCCACCCGTTGCAACACGCGGCGACTGCCGATCAGGTCGACCTCGCCGTTGATATAGGCGGCAAAGGCCAGGCCATCATTCTTGTCGATGATCGTGTCGGAGCCGCGGTTGTTGAAGATAATCCAGGCCGTCGCTGCAAAGCGGGGCGGCAAAAGTGCCGCGACGCCGCAGATCGCTGCGGCAACCAGCGCCGCGACCAGGGTCGCAAGTTTCCAGCGGCCCCGCACGGTCAACGCCATCTGGGAAAGGTTTGCGAAGCCGCCCATTGCTCGTGTCGTTCAACCCCCACCCGGCGTTTCAAAAGCCAGGTCTCTGGCGTGTTCAGTCGCGTTGCATCCGCTGCGCACGGTCCAGAGTATCGACCGGGCAGCAGGCGGCAGCGCTTGCTTGTGCAAAATCCGTAGACACAATGAACATGAAAATTCCGTGACAATGCAATAACTTGCAACAAAACTGCAACAAATCATGCCGATATGACGCCAGGTCGGGATCCCCCCGATTGGATCGGGTGCCGACAGTTGACACAAGGTTACGCCACCCGTTTGCTGCTAAGCATTTCAATCGTTGCGATTAACCCGGCGTCAACGATGGCGACCCCGACGCAAACTCCGAAGAGCGGCCGAATCGACACTGTTGGCGGTGTCCGGCTCGAATCACCCACGCCCGCCGAATCAGTTATTCTGCCCCTTTCACCGCCCGCATTCTGGCGTGCGACCAGCGACGATCGCCGGACAGCCACCGACTGTCTGGCCCGGGCGATCGGCTATGAAGCCGGCAACGAACCGGACGCCGGCAAGGCGGCGGTCGCGCAAGTCATCCTCAACCGGGTTCGGCACCGGGCATTCCCAAAGACCGTCTGCAATGTTGTTTACCAAGGGTCCGGACGGCGCACCGGGTGCCAGTTCACCTTCACCTGCGACGGATCGTTGCGGCGGGTACTTTCGCGGCGATCCTGGGCTTCGGCGCAGGCTGTTGCACAGGCAGCTCTCGATGGCCTGTTGCCGGACACTGTCGGCAGCGCCACCCATTATCACGCCGACTATGTTGCGCCGCGCTGGGCACCTTCGTTGCACCGGATCGGCCAGATAGGCGCCCATATCTTCTACCGATTTCCGGGTGCTGGCGACGATAACATCGGCAATGCGATCACAGCGACGACGCGCACCGATCGTCGCCGGTTGCCGGCGCCGACAGCAGCTTTCATGGTCTGGGGTCTTGCCCCCGCCGGAAGCGACACCGGCAACTTGGACATAAAGCCGGGCGCGAACTGATTGTCAGGTGAAAATCTGCTTGGTGTAATAAATCAGAAACATCCCCGTCATGCGCTGCTGATATTCGGAATCATTAAGCTCGAAATCAGGCTGTCGCCTGTCAAGAAGGGGTTCAGATCATGCCGACTTATACCGGTACCAAGGGTGTCGATACATTTGCCGCGCCAACAACGGAGGACTGGACGATTTCCGGGCTCGGCGGCGGTGACCGCCTCACCGGAAACGCCGGGAATGACACGTTCATCGGCGGTTTCGGCAATGATGTTCTCGATGGCCAGGGCGGCGACGACGTTTTCAACGTAGGTATCAAGGACGGCGCGGACAGCATCACCGGAGGCGAAGGCTATGACAAGATCGTCGCCACTGCCAACAACGTCGCGATCGGCCTGAGCTTCCTGTCCGGCGTCGAGGAAATCAACTCCGGCGGCTTTGCCCCGGTCAGCATCATCGGCTCGACCGGCAACGACATCCTCGATTTCACGAACACGCTGCTGGTCGGCATCTCTTCCATCAACGGCGGTGCCGGCGCCGACACCATTACCGGTTCCGCCGCCGCCGATACCATCAACGGTGGCACCGGCAATGACGTACTGAATGGCGGCGAAGGCGACGATATTTTCGTGGCCGGCGCCCAAGGCGGTTTCGACCGCTATGACGGCGGCACCGGCACGAACAGCATTCTTGCCGGTTCGAACAACGCCCTCATCGGCATTGCCAGCATCGCCAACATCCAGGAAATTTCGGGCAACGGCTTTGGCAACGCGCGGATCGTGACCGCGAACGGCCCCGGCACCTATGATTTTTCGGCGATCAGCCTTGTCGACATCGCCGGCATCCTGGTTGGCAACGGTGGCCAGACCATCATCGCGACGGCCGGCGACGACGTGATCACCGGCGGTGCCAATGATGACAATATCACCGGCGGCGACGGCAATGACATCATCAACGGCGGCGGCGGCAGCAACACGCTGAATGGCGGCGAAGGCGATGATACCTTCATCGTCACCGGCGGCGGCGTGAATTTCTACATGGGCGGCAACGGCTATGACGTGATCAGCGCCGGCAAGGACAATGCCGTCATCACGCTGGGCACCGACTCGTTGAAGCGTATCGAGGAACTCAATTCCGGCGGCTTCTCGAACGTCACCATCTCCGGGACGGCCAACGGCGAGTTCATCAACATCTCCGGCGTGCTCATCGCCGAAGGCGATTTCGCCGCCATCAACGCCGGCGCCGGCGATGACATTGTCAAGGGCAGCAAGGTCGCCGACGTCATCAATGGCGATGCCGGCGACGACCGCATTTTTGCGGCGTCAGGCGACGACATTCTGACCGGCGGTCTCGGCAATGACTATCTCGATGGCGGCGCCGGCTCCGACACCGTCAACGGCAACAATGGTGACGATACGATCATCGCCGGCGGCGGCAACGACTTCCTGTTCGGCGACGCCGGAAATGATGTCTTCCTCGTCGCCGGCAGCAACGGCTTCGATGCCTTCAGCGGTGGTGCCGGGATCGACACCATCAGGGCGAGTGCCAACGGAGCCCAGATCGGCATCGCCAGCATCACCGGCGTGGAGATCATCTCGGCCGGCGGCTTCAGCAATGTCAGCATCGTTGGGTCCACCGACGCCGATGTTCTCGACTTCACCGGCATCCAGTTGATCGGGCTGAAGTCTATCAGCGCTGGCAGCGGTGATGACCGGGTGACCGGTTCGGCGGGCGCCGATACCATCCTCGGCCTGCTCGGCAACGATATCCTGAACGGCGGCAATGGCGACGACATCATCACCGGCGGCCTCGGCTTCGACACGCTGACCGGCGGTGCCGGTGCCGATATCTTCCGCGATGGCGTCAAGAATTTCGCCGGCGACACCATCACCGACTTCGGCGCCGGCGATCGCCTCGACTTCACCAATATCGCCAACCCGGCCGCGGCGACATTTGCCTTTGCCAACAACGTCCTGACCGTCGATCCGGACGGCGCCGGCGCGTTGAAGGCGTTCTCCTTCACGCTGATCGGCAACTTTGACGCGTCGCAGTTCGCCGCCACCAGCAATGGCGCCGGCGGCACCTTTGTCAGCTATATCGGCTGATCACCGCGACGTGTGTTGAACTGCATCGTGCCCGTCGACCCAAGTGGTCGGCGGGCATCTTGCTGCCGGGGCAACACGATCATCATCCCCATCAGGAACCAGTAGAACCCCGCCGTCTTGATCGACAGCATCGAAATCGAAACCAGGATCGACAGCGCGAACGTCAACGCAGTGGCATGCACATAAAAGCGCTGGTCCGGCCGTCGCAGCCCCGGTTGCAGATACAGGAACGCCTGCAAGATCACGACCCCGACTAGAGACTGGGCCATGACGAGATAGGCGATGCCACTGTCCGCCAGCGCCGGCGTCGGCACTGAAAACCCGGCCAGGTCGTACCAATCGAGCTTGAACAACTGCTTCATGCCGCGCGCCAGTCGACCGGTGAAATTGTCTTCGATCGGGTTCCAGGCAAGCGCCGCGCTGAAGACCCGCGTCACCAGCACGCCGGCCGGCAGGTAAAATGCCGCGAGGCTCGTCGGCAAGCGGCGCAACAGCGGTGCCAGCAGCAACAGCAGGACACAACTGATGCCGGCAAAGCGCCCGTCGCATCCCACCAGGATCACCGCCGACGACACTAGCATGAATAGCCGCATGCGTGCCGTCCAGTCGCGCCAGAACAGCATGATTGCCAGCACGGCAAAGCTGACATAATTGCCCAGGCTAAGTGGTTCCAGGAACAGCGAGGATGCGCGGTTCCAGCCTAGCCACGGCAGGAAATAGCGCTCGTCGGGCCGCACCGCCCCGAACAGGTTGGATTCGCCGAGCAACTGTTCTGGTGAGAACCCGCGGCTGTTGATGAAATAGGACCGCGGATCGACAAAGGCGCCATATTGCGCCGGCAACAACACCTCGATCAGCATCACCAGCAGGATGGCAACATGCAGGCCGACAAAGGCCCGGCGGATATCGGTCCAGGACACCAGCATGCCGGCCATTATGAATACCGCAAACATCAACGTGTCGCGAAACGATTTCGGGTCAAAGCCCTGCCGGAACAGCGACAGGACCATCGCCAGTGCAAAAAACACACCGATCATCAACAGCCAGCGCGTCATCTCCGCCCGCCAGCCCGACAGCGCCAGCAGCAGGCCGAACCCCATCAGTACGGCTTCAACGCCGATCAGCGCGCCGCGTCCGACCGCCACGCCATGCGCATTCAGGATCGCCAGCGGCAAATTATAGGTGACCGATGCCACCAACAGAAACAGCGCGCCGGTTGCCAGCCGGCCCCGGCCCGGCGGCGGCTGCGCAATCGCTGCGCCCTCAGGGTTCACGCGCGCGCACCACAAAGGGATTATCGGCAAAACCCGTCAAGGCAATGACGGTGGCGCGCCGCAGGACGCTGCCGCCGGGGCGCCGCGCCTCGACGCGGATGGTCAGCGGCCGGCCGGCAAGCACATCGCCTTCGGCAAGTTCGATGGCGACGCGTTGCCCGGCCAGTTCGCGTTCGCGGTTGATCACGGCAGTCGAACCGGGGCCGCCACCGCTGATCACCGCCAGCGCCAGCGGACTGGCAAAACGCTCGTCAAAACCTTCGCGCGGGTTGGTATAGGGCGTGGCAACGCTACGCAGCCGCTGCACGATCCCGGCGGGCATCCCGCGCACCAGCATCAGTTCTTCGACGCTGCGCACGGCGCCGTTGCGGGGGCGATAGCCCAGTTCCCGGTAATCAGCGGTTTCGGCACCTTCCGGCCGGCGCTCGTCATCCTCGTCAAGCCAGTCGAGAAACGCATCGGTGCAGGTTTCGAGCGTAACACCCGAAGCGCCCAGCGTTTCAAACAACGTCCGCACCTGTTCGTCGGTCAGCTGGTTGAGAGGTACCTTGCCGCGTTCATCCTCGACGGTGACCAGCACGTCGGACCCGGCAAAGTGCAAATTGTGCGGTCGACCGTCGATCGACCAGCGCCGCGTCCGGTCCGGCTCGGCAAGATTGCGAACTGCGATCGCCAGCGCCGCATCGCTGGCCGCCGCCAGATGCGCATGCTCCGCCTCGGCAACAACGCCGGCAGACAGGCCACGCCCTGAATCGATGAACGCCAACGCCATCAGCGCCAGCACGGCGATCGCCACCACGGCGGCAAGGATCGCATAGCCCTCCTCATCGCGAGCCGGCACTGCAAACGAGTCCAGGTCCTGCCCGGCCGGCGCCGCCATCACGGCATCCGGCCCTGGGTAATCGGCTCGATGCTCCTGATCTTGGCGCGGAGTTCGTCGGTGACGGCCTGTGCATCATCGGGGGTGCGCACCACCCGCGGCTTGAGCAGCACCAGCAATTCGGTGCGCACCGTCGTATCGTTGGTGCGCCCGAACAACAGGCTGCCGACGATCGGGATGCGCGACAGCAGCGGCAACCCGGATTTGCCGCGCGACCGCGTATCGCGGATCAACCCGCCCAGCGCGATCACCTGGCCATCCTGCACCGCGATCGACGTCGAGATGCGGCGGGTCGAAATGGTCGGCGAATTGATCGACGAGGAATCGGTCTGGGCGACATCGCTGACCTCCTGCGCGATGTCGAGCAGCACCAGCCCGCCGGCATTGACGCGCGGCGTCACCTTCAGAATGACGCCGGTGTCGCGATATTCGATCGAATTGACGATCGGCGAATCCGGATTGACCACGCCCACCGCCGATTGCGTTGCCACCGGCACCTGGTCACCCACCTGCAACGCCGCCGTCTGGTTGTTGAGCACCATCAGCTTGGGCGCCGACATGACATTGATCTTGGTCTGCGTCTCGAGCGCGTTGAGCGCCGCCGAGATGCTGCTCTTGTTGGAAAAGAAGAAGGAAAAGCCCGGGAAACTGCGGGTCACCGCCGATGTCACGCCATCGGACAGCGCAAAATTGGTCTCACCCTGCTGGAAATTCCATTGCACGCCATAGCGCAGGGCGTCGTTCAACGTGACTTCAGTAATCGCCGCCTCGATCAGCACCTGCAACGGCAGCACATCGAGTTTGCGCAGCGCATCCTCGATGACGGCATAATCGCGCGGCGTGCCGAACACCACGATGGCATTGTTGGCCTCGTCACTGGAAATGCTCGCATCGATGGCGCCGGCCACCGCGTTGCCGCCGCGGCCGGGCGGTGCGGTCGTTCCCGCCGCTGCCGCAATCGCCGGACTGTTGCGGACGTCGACGGGCCGGTTGTTGTCATCCGCCGAACCACTGCGCGCGCCGCCATCGAGCGAAAAATCATTACCGGTGCGCGCCGCGTTGGCATCGCCGCCGCTGGTGTTGCCGAACGCCGTGTTGAGCACCCGCGCCAGATCCTTCGACCGGCCATTCTGGACGCGATAGACGAACAGCCGGCGTTCGTTGTTCTGGCCCTCGCGGTCGAGAATCTCTATCCAGCGCCGCACATCGTCGAGATACTGCCGCTGCGCCGTGATCGCCAGTATGCCGTTCAACTGCTCCATGGCGATCAAGCGCACCAGCCCGCGCGTCGGCGCATCGGGGCTGTTGATCAGCTTGTCGACTTCGGGAACGATAAGCCGCGCATCGGTGCGTTGCGGAACGATCAGCGCGAACGACATGTTGCGCAGCCAATTCACATCGAACTGCGCCAGCAGCGCCCGCGCATTGGTGCGTTGGCCGGTCGTACCCGACAACAGCAGTGTGTTCTGCCCCGGATCGGCCCGAGACACGACGCCGGGCAGCACGCCATCGAGCACCTTGCGCATCTCGTCGGCGTTGACGAACTGCAATGCCACGGTTTCTGTGGCGAACCCCGCGACGCCATTCCGGTCGACAACGCCCAGGCTGCGCGCCTGGTCGAGCGGCCGGACGGTGAACACCCCGCCCTGCTGGGTAATCGCCAGGTTCGCAGTCTTCAATGCCTCTTCGAACAGCGCAAAGACGGCGCTGCGCGGCACCGGCGACGGCGTCACCAATGTAACGGTTCCCGTAACCCCGGGATCGATGGTTAACGGCAACCGCAGGATGTCGCCGAGCACGCCCTGTGCCACCACCGCAGCGCTGGCGGCCGGGAAATTCAGCGTGATGTCCGCCGGCCGCGCCGCCGGCGGCGTGCCTCGCGTCGTCATTGCTGCGGGACTGCCGTTAACGATGGTCGTGCGCACCTGGCGATCATCGACTGGCGGCGGAGCCGGCGGCGGTGTCGGCGCGGAGGTGAATTCCGGCATCATCGGTGGCGGCGGACCAGCGGCCGGCGGCGGCACACAGCCCACCAGGGCTGCGGAAATCATGACCGGCAAATGGCGCTTCATTCTGTTTCTTCTTCTGCTTGCGCGGGGTCTGGTTGGTTTGGCGCGACCGGTGGCGCGCTCGCGGTAATCGGCAGCACCGCTGTTTCGCCGCCGCGCCGGAACGCCGCCTGTCCAGCGCCGACGCGGACCAGCCGCCAACCCCGGTAGCCGCCACCGATGCCAAGCGCCGAAACCTGGCCATCAGGCGCTTGGAGGAACAGCCGGACCGCACCGCGCGCGGTTATGACGCCGACAGCGCGCGCGCCCTCCAATGGTGCCGTCTTGTCGCCGGTCCCCGGCTCGGTGCCTTCGCGCCGCGCCGGGTTGAACAACGGACGCGCAGTGATTTCAGGATCGGCAGCGACCACGCCGACACGCGTCGGCAGCAGCCGGAACGGCCGTGTCACGCCGGCTTCGGGCAGCACAAGCTGCACCGGAAATGCCAGTTGCACGACGAACAGCAGCGCCAGCAGCGCCGCAAGCGCCGCCGGCAACAGCGTCCGCTCAGCGCGGCGCGGGATAGGAACCGGAAACTTCAAATCGAATATCCATGGGTCCGGAACGGCCGGTCTGGCCGGCCTCGGTGGCGGTGACGGAAAGTGTTTCGATGACGAGCAGGGGTTCGCCGCGTTGCAGGCCGACAAGCAGCCCGGTCAACTGGCCATTGGTCAGCCGGGCGTCTGCCCGGACCTGGATGGTGCCGCTGTTGCCGGCGCTGTCCTCGATGGCGCGCAAGTCGCCGCCGGTCGCGGTAACAGCGGCGGCGATGCGCTCCTTCAACGCATCGGCCGCGGCGACAGCGTTGGCACCCGCCAGCCGGAACCGGCCGGCATCGCGTTGCTGCGCTTCGGCGACGCGGCGCGTGGAAACGATCTGCGCAACGGCACGCGCATCCCGTTCATAGGTTTCAAGCAGGGCCGCGCGTTCATCGGCACGCGCCATAAAGCCATCGATAATCGGCAGGATCACCACATACAGCAGCACAGCCAGCGCCGCGATGAGCAAGGCCACGGCAACCAGCCGCCGTTCGCGCAGCGACAGCCCGGTCATCGCCGACGCTCCGCTGTCAGTTCATAGGGCTGACCCGTCTCCAGTTGCGCCGGAACATCGGTGGCACTGCTGCGGACTTCGGCAAACAGCGGTGACCGCCGCAGCGCCGCGACCACGTCGACACTGGCGGGCTTGTAGCCGCCGATGCGCAGCCGTGCCCCATCCCATGCCAGGCGTTGCACCCATACCGAATCCGGCAGCGCACGGGCAGTTTCCGCCAGCACCGGCAACGGGTTTTGCGCCGACCGCCGGGCCGCCAGATCCTGCCGCCGAGCCGCCTCGTTGTTCACGCGCGCGCGCAGCAAGCGCGCCGTCCGCGCCGTTTGCCCATGTTCATCGACCAGCGTCCGGACCTGATCGAGTTGCTGGACATCAAGCCCGATCAACACCGCCAGATTGAGCAGGAACGCCAGCCCGACGACAGCCCACCAGATCCGCCGCGGCGACCGCTTTGGCACCGTGTTTGCGCGTTGCCAGGCGGGCAGGAAATCAAAAGCCAGGCCCGTATTCGTCTCGATCCGCAACTGGCGGACATCAAGCGCGTCGGCCGCCGCCGCTGCCATGGCTGCATTGGCGGCAGCGACAGGCAGCCCGACAACGGTCACCGGCTGCGACCCGGCACCATCAGCCGGCCCGACCGAAAAATCGACCAGCGCCGTGCCCGGTGCAAACGGCAACAACCGCTCGGCCTCGATCTCGACGAGCATGCGGAGGTCGGACATGCCAAGCCGTGGCAGCCGAATTTCGCGTGCCAGTGCCGATGCTGCCGGCAACGCCAGCGTCACCGCCAGCCCATCCGACCCTCGCGGCACCGCCACGCCGCGCCGCATCAACACCAGTCGGTCGTCGCGATAGTGCGCCGCGACTGCTGGCGCAGGGTTCAGCCACTCGCGCAGCCCGGGCGGCACCATGGCGCGCAATTCCGCCAGCCACCAGTCGAAACCGGTGCGCAGCCAACGCCCGACCGTTGCCATGTCGGCATCGAGGATCGCCGGTGTGTTCATGCAGCGCGATCCGCACAGCGCCCGCTGATGCCGTCGATGCGGCAGCCGCCGGTCATCGCTGTCGCCGGCCGCACGATCAGCTCGGGCCAGATCCGCTTGTCACCCGGCGCAAAGCCCAGGCGGATCCGAACCAGTTCGGGAGGCGCCGGCCGGTCCTGCCACCGCGCCCGCCAGCGCCGCTGATTGTCGGGCGGGGCCACGCCGAAATAGGCAATCTCGAGGCTGGCCACGCGGTCGAGCAGATCCTGGCGTTGCCACCCCCGCAGCGAAAGCGCATCGACATCGGCTCGGACCGACAAGGGGTCGAGACTGAATAGTGCCAATCTACCGGACCGGGTCAGCAGCAGGCGAAACCGTTGCGGCGGGCTCGGCTGAAACGCCCTCGCCGGTGGCGCGGTAAAGCTGAAAACGCTGGCGTCGCCAACGACATTGGCCACAAAGCCGCCCGGCGCAAACTGCGCATCCGGGACCAGCATTTCGATGCGGTCCCGCAGGAAGCCGTGCGCGGCGGCAACAGACTCTGCCGCGATCGCCGCCTCACCTGTGCGTTTTTCAAAGCCGTGGCCGGTCACCATCGTCGTCAGCAGCAGCATCGCTGTCATCGTGAGCAGCGCCAGGCTGACCAGCAGTTCGACCAGCGTGAAGCCCGTTTCGCCATGATCCGGCATGTCACCGCCCGGTCCGCAGCGATTGCAGCGTAGCCAAAGCAGCTTCGCCGGACCTTCCGGCAGACACGGTAACCCGGTCGATACCCTGCCCGGCTTGCGGAAACGGTTCGCGGCTGATCCGCCAATCCATGCCGGCATCGCTGCCGCGGTCATCGCCGCTGCCATCTGCCGTCAAAACGCCGACCGTCGCCATCCGCGACTGCACGACAAGCATGGCGATACGCCGATCGGACAGCGCACGTTGCTGGCGAGCACCCTGCGCCAGCGTGTCGAACCACAGCCCGGCCATTGCGGCAACGATCAGCACCGCGACCAGTGTCTCGACAAAAACCGCGCCGGTTTCGGCAGCTGCTGGCGGGCGCATGGCTGTCACCGCGCCGACGATCGAACCGCGCCGGTCGCCGTTGCCACCGAAATCAGCACATGCCGGCCCGACCCGTCGACCGCGATCTCACCGCCGCGCGCGGAGCCATCACCATGAAACCCTATCGGGCGCGCCATGCGCACCGAAACCGACGCCGGCAAGGCGACCATGACCACCCCGCCGCTGATGACCGACCGGCCTTCCGGCCCCACCGCCACCCCGATGTCCGCATCCGAGCGCAATGCCTCCGCCCGTGCCGACCGCAGCGCGGCCGTGACAGCAGACGCGGCGGTGCGCCATTCCTGCGCCGCAATCTGGCTCTGCAGGCGCGGAAAGCCGATCCCGGCAATCATCGCCGCGATCGCCAGGACGACCAGCATTTCGAGCAGGGTGAAACCATCGTCACCAGTTGCCGACATCCTTGGCCTCCCCCGAACCGCCCTCCGCCTTGTCCGACCCCAGAGTGAACACGTCGATTTCGCCGTGCTTGCCCGGCGCCGTGAACCGATACGGCTGCCCCCAGGGGTCAAGCAGGTTCGAGGCCTGCGGCAGATACGGGCCGTTCCAGACCGGCACCCCGGCCGGCGCCTTGACCAGCGCATCAAGCCCCTGGTCGGCGCTCGGATAGCCGCCGACGTCGAGCCGGTAGAGTTCAAGCGCCGCGGCGACATTCTTGACCTGGACACGCGCCGTCTGCGACCGTGAACTGCCCAGATATTTGATCACCTGCGGGCCGACGATCGCCGCCAGCAACCCCATGATGGCCAGCACCACCAGCAGCTCGAGCAGCGTGAAACCGGCCTCAGCCGCATCGGGTTTGCGCATCTTCATCATCCCACCGCAAGATCGTTGAAGCCCATGATTGCCGTCATCACGGCAGCGATAATGCCGGCGACGGCAGCGCCCAGCACCACGGTCAACGCCGGCACCAGCCAGCCGATCAGCCGCTGGATGCGGAGCCGGACATCGGCATCCAGCACGTCGGACAACCGCCCCAGCATCAGCCCGAGTTGCGACGTTTCCTCGCCGGTACGGAAAAACCCCAGCACCAGCCGCGGGAACACGCCCGTCGCCGCCAGCGGCGCCGACAGGCCGCCGCCTTCCTTCATGCTGCCGGCAACACGCCCGACCGCATCGGCAAGCACGGTGTTCTTCAGCGACCGCTGCGCCATCGCCATTGCCTGCGGCAGGCCGACCCCGCCATCGATCAGCACCGACAGCGTGCGCGCGAACTGCGCGGTTTCGGCATGGACGATCAGCGGTCCCACCTGCGGCAACCGCAAAACCAGCCGGTCGCTGACCTGGCGCACCGCCGGCTGGCGCAGCGCCGCGCGCCCCAGCAATACCAGCACGACGAAGCCAGCCAGCAACAACCACCCCTGTTGACGCACGAACTGGCTGGCACCCATCACCGCCAGCGATGCTGCCGGCAGTGTCCCCGGCGCACTGGCAAACAAGCTTTCGAACTGCGGCACCACGAACAGCAGCATCATCAGGATGACGCCCACAGCCAGCAACGCCAACGCTGCCGGATAGATCATCGCGGTCGTGATCAACTGCCTCAGCGCTTCGGCGCGCTCGCGGGTCTCCGCCAGCCGCTGCAAGGCGTCGCCGAGCCGGCCATTGGCTTCGCCGGCTTCGACCATCGCCTGCGCCACGGGTGGGAACAACGCCGGCCGCAGCGCCATCGCGCCGGCCAGCGAGCGGCCTTCCCGTACCTCGGCGAGCAGCGCGACGACCTGGCTGCGCACCGCCGGATGCTCGATATTTTCGATAACCAGCGCCAGCGCCCGATCGAGCGACAGCCCGGCCCCCAGCAAAACCGCCAGCTCGCTGATCATCTTGGTGGCCGCCTGACGCCCCTTGCTGCCGGGGTCGGCAAGCGGGCGCCCTGACGTTTTGGCCGCAGCCGGCACTATTTCGATCGGCGATGCCCCCTGCACGCGGAGCCGGGTCACCGCCTCCCGCCGGTCGGGCGCATCGATCTGTCCCGAGATCATCGCACCGCCGGCTTTCACGGCGCGATATTGATACATCGCCATAGCCGTCAGGCTTCCGACGCCACGCGCAGGACTTCATCCAGCGTTGTCAAGCCTTGCCGTGCCTTGCCGATACCGTCGAGCAGCAGCGATTGCATACCGGCCGCCACCGCCGCCCGCTCGATCTCGCGCGCTTCGCCGCGCGCCAGCACCAGCCGCGCCAGCACTTCGTCCATGACCAGCAGCTCGAGCACCGCCACACGGCCGCGATAACCGCTGCCGCCGCACGCCTCGCAGCCGTTGGCGTGGAAAAAGCTATCGGTTTCGCCCACCAGGCCACTCAGCCCCTGCCGGATTTCAGCCGCTACCGGGCCCTGGCTGCGGCATTCGGGGCACAGCCGGCGCACCAGCCGCTGCGCGAGGACGGCATTCAGCGAGGATGCGATCAGGAACGGTTCGACCCCCATGTCGATCAACCGCGTAACCGCCCCCGACGCGGTGTTGGTGTGCAGCGTCGAAAGTATGGTGTGGCCGGTCAGCGCCGCCTGCACCGCCACCTGCGCGGTTTCGATATCGCGGATTTCGCCGACCATCATCACGTCGGGATCCTGCCGCAGGAACGAGCGCAGCGCCGCGCTGAAACCCAGCCCGATACCGGGCGCGACCTGGGTCTGGACGACGCCGGGCAAGCGATATTCGATCGGGTCCTCGACGGTCAGCAGCTTGCGATCTGCGGTGTTGAGTTCGGCCAGCGCGGCATAGAGCGTCGTCGTCTTGCCGCTGCCGGTCGGCCCGGTCACCAGTACGATACCATGCGGGCGATGCAGGATCGGCATCAACTTGTCGATCAATGCCGCGTCGAAACCAAGTGTCTGGAAATCGAGCGCCAGGTTGGACCGATCGAGAATCCGCAACACCACGCTTTCGCCGTGGATCGAAGGCGCCGTCGCCACCCGCAGGTCGATCTCGTGACCGCGCACGGAAAGGCGCATGCGGCCATCCTGCGGCAGGCGCTTTTCAGCGATGTTCAGCGCCGCCATGATCTTGATCCGCGACACCAGCGCCAGCCGCATCGCCGCCGGCAACGCTTCCTGTTCGTGCAGCACGCCGTCGATGCGATAGCGCAGCACCAGGCGATCATCGGCGGGCTCGATATGAATATCCGAAGCGCGCACGGCGACCGCTGCAGCCACCAGTCGATTGACGGCACGGATCACCGGCGCGTCGCTGGCCATGTCCTTCAGGCGTTCCAGGTCGGCTTCGTCAGCCGCCGTGTCGCCGCCGGCTTCGTCATCGCGATCGCTGCCGGCGCGGTAAAGCCGGTCAAGCGCCGCCTCGAGATCGCTGGCGCGCACCACTGCACAGCGGACCGGCCGCGCCGTGGCAAAACCGATCGCCGCAATCGCAAACTGGTCGAACGGATTGGCCAGGCCGATCGTGATTGCGTCAGGCGTCAGTGCAATCGGCAGCACGCGGCTGTCGCGCAGGAACACCGCCGACAATTCCGACGCCGCCACCGGCGCTGACGGCAAGTCGGCGGCCGCGAGAATCGGCAGCCCGGTCGCTGCCGCAAAAGCCTCGGCGAGCGCCTGTTCCGAAATCATGCCAAGCCGGGTCAGCACCGATTCGAGCGCCTCGCCGGTTTCTTCCTGCACAAGTTCGGCGCGTGCCAGAGCATCCGCGCTCAACAGGCCATGCTGCCGGATCAGCGCCGCCACGGTCTGCGGCCCGGTCTTCACTGCATCCGAGACGATGCCGACATCGCCGCGACCAACGGCAACCAGTGCCACCCGGTCCGGGACAGCAGGCGACTGGGTCTGCATGGCGGAGGAAACGGTCAAGTTAATAAATCGCTCCGCTGGTTGAGCCCGTGGCGCTTGCGTCGCGGTTGGCCCCTTTTGTCTCGTCCCGATCACGGCTTCAAACGGCCTGTAAAGGGGGCAGGATTGTCATTAGGAGCGCAATGTAACGTTTGCGTGTCAGAAATATTACAGTCTTGCGTCAATTGTTGGAGCCGGATTTTTTCAACTCGCATCACAAATCTGTCATTGCTTCGCGATATTGCTTCGCGATAAAGACGGGTTCGAAGCGGCAGGAAGGGCACATTTGACAATTCAAACTGTTAAATGCGCTCCTTTTTCTGATGTTCTTGAAGATTTCAGGAGATTACCGAGACTTTTTGGGCTTTTCCTGTAATCGATTCATGACTAATACGAACAGATTCAGGGAATTTTAATCAAGTCAAAATCTTTTTCAGCGGCAGTGCCAGATGAGCAGTTCACTGGCCGCCGCATTCGCCATTTGGCCGCACCGTTCGCGGTCCAGATCGGGTGTGTAACGCACTCGTATTTTCATCTTTCAAAGGGGTTGCCACCATGATTTCGAACAGGTTCACACTTCTCGCGGCAAGTGCCGCGATCAGCGCCCTCGGCGCTGGCACTGCCCAGGCCCAGCTCGCCTTCCCGGCCGCCACCATCGTTGGTGCTGGCGCCTCGCTGCCGCAGAACGTCGCTCGCCAGGCCGGCGACTGCTACGGTATCAAGAACAACCTCGGCTTCGGCGCCACGACGCAGCCGCAGGCTTCGGTTTCGCTGACCGATTTCGACTTCAACACTCCGGCGGTCGACACGCTCGGCAATCGCTTCAACTGCAGCGTCCGCGATGTGCAGCCCGCCATCACGACGCGCTATGTCTCGACCGGTTCGGGCCAGGGCGTCACGTCGTTCCTCAACAACCGCGTGTCCTCGAACATCCTGTACTCGGCCGGCTACGCCGCCCACGTCTCGGCTGATGGCCATCAGTACAGCTTTTCGGAAACCCCGCTGAGCGCTGCCAACCTGACCACCTACAACACCGCGCTGATCAACCCGTTCAACCGCTATGGCACCGGTACCGTTGACCCGGTCACCCTGGTCAACTCGGTCCCGGTTTCGCAGACCGCCGCCAACCTGTTCGGCGCGCCGATCCAGGTGCCGGTCGTCCTGACCGCCATCGCCGTCGGCTACAGCCCGGTTTATGCCAAGGTTCGCAACGCCAATGGTTCGGTGACCAGCTTCAGCTTCAAGGTCGCCGGCGCCCGCGCCGATGGTTCGGGCGGTCTCAAGCTGACCCGCGACCAGTATTGCGGCATCTTCAACGGCACGATCACCAACTGGAACCAGCTGCCCACGAACGTCGTCAACAAGGCCGTTGCCGACCCTGCACCGTTCGACGTGCCGATCCGCCTCGTCGGTCGTTCGGAAACCTCGGGCACCACGTCGGTTTTCATGCGCAGCATGGCCGCACAATGCGCCGGCAAGTCGGTCGCTGTCGGCGTTGGCGGCACCGGTACCCCGGTCGCAATCGTCAACAAGTTCGGCGACGGTGAAAACCGCCTGCCCTATAGCGGCGCAATCACCATCGCCAGCACCGCCTATACCGGCGCAGCCGGCACGCTCAACCCGACCAACTCGATCTCGGGTGCCTTCTTCAACAAGGCCACCGGCGCGATCACCATCGGCACCGAAGCGGTTGGCCTGTTCACCGTCGCCAACGGCAATGACGGCGTGGCCCTCGCCACCGCCTTCCACCCGGACCCGGGCGCCACTGCTGGCGATCGCTCGCTCAACGGCCGCATCAACTACATCAGCCCTGAACAGACGCTGCCGTCGACCCTGTTCACCAACACCAACACGCTGGGCCTGAACTCCGCCAGCCTGCAGGTCAACGGTACGGGAGCTTTGTTCTCCGCACCGATCGCCTCGCAAGCCACGCTCGCATTCGGCACCATCGCGCCGCCGCAGTCCAAGGGTGGGGCCGGTGCCTATTGCAATGATGCTGTCGCTTGCCCGGCAGCCTATGGTGACCGTGCCAACCCGCTCAGCTGGGCCGCTGCTGCCGACAAGACGGCACCGCTCGCCACGCCGGTCAAGGGCTATCCGATCGTCGGTACGTCGAACGCGCTGCTCTACACCTGCTACGCCACGCCCGCGCGTCGCCAGGCTGTCAGCGGCTATTTCGCCACCCTGCTCGGCAAGACGCCCAAGGACAGCCTGAACCAGGCGATGCCGGCGGCGCTCGTCACCGATGGCGTCAACGGCATCTTCAGCAAGTCCGGTCTCGCCGGTCTGCCGGGTGCATGGCGCACGGCGATCACCGAAACCTTCCTGAAGAACTCGCTTCAGGTCGGTACGGTCGGCAACGCGACCACCAAGCTGGGTCTGCGCAACCTCTGGATCCAGGACCGGATCCCGACGACGCCGACCGGTGTTGCTTCGATCACCGCCGGCAACATCGTTGCTTGCGGCGACAATCCTGCAACCCCGGCAGTTGAAGCAACGAAGCCCGGCGCCTGAGCCGGTAATCGACAATACACCCTCTAATGCAACTTGCGGCCCCGGAGCGATCCGGGGCCGCTTTTTTGTCTGCGCCGGACACAAGGCGGCACCCCCGCGACACACGCGCCGCTTTCCTGCCCCCATCGCCTCGCCTATCAGGGCGCGGTGATCGACCCCGCTCTCATCGCCATCGGCACCGCGCAAACGACGTTGATCGTGCTGGTCCGCTATTTCGCTGCCAGCGGCGGTTTCGCCTGGTGGACAGCGCGCAAGGGCATCACCGCCGGCCCCAGGGACCCCAACCGCCGCCGCAAGCAGGTACGCGACGAAATCCGCTGGTCGATCCTCTCCGCCATCATCTACGGCATCCCCGCCGGCGTCATGCTGGCGTCGTGGCGCTTTGCCGGCCTGACGCAAATCCGCACCGCATTCGACCTTGCCGCCGCGCTCTGGTGGCTGCCCAGCATCGCGCTCTACCTGTTCCTCCACGACACCTGGTTCTACTGGACCCATCGCTGGATGCACGGCCCGCGGCTGTTCAAAACCGTCCACGCCGTCCACCACGCCTCCAAGCCGCCCACCGCCTGGGCCGCAATGAGCTTTCACCCCTGGGAGGCACTGTCCGGCGCGCTGCTCATCCCGGTTCTGGCCTTTGTCATCCCCATCCACTGGAGCGCGCTCGGCGTCGTCCTCACCATCGCCACGGTGATGGGCGTCACCAACCACATGGGGTGGGAAATGTTCCCCAAGGCCTGGGTCAACGGCGCGTTCGGCCGCCACATCATCACCGCCAGCCACCACGAGGAACACCACAAGCGCTACACCTGCAACTATGGCCTGTACTTCCGTTTCTGGGACCAGCGCTGCGGCACCGATCAAGGGCTTGCCGAGTTCACCCGTCCGGCCCTACACTGACGCAAGACCCCGGGGGGCCGGACATCACCGGCTGAGAGGCAGCGTGCTCGCTGCGACCCGCTGAACCTGATCCGGCTAACACCGGCGGAGGGAGGGCGCGGCACCCTGCCCGCACTCCCGATATCTTTGAGGAGCGCGACATGGCTGACATCAGTTCCAAGATCGAAATGCCGGTCACCACCGGTGCCCTGCCCGGCAGCCGAAAAATCCATATCGCCGGCACGCACTTCCCCGATATCCGCGTCGCCATGCGCGAAGTCGCATTGGAGCCGACCGCCAAGGAACCGCCGGTCCGCATCTATGACACGTCGGGCCCCTATACCGACGACACCGCCAGCATCGACATCGCCGCCGGCCTGCCGCCGCTGCGCATGCCGTGGATCGAAGCGCGCGGCGATTGCGAACGCTACCCCGGCCGCGAGGTAAAGCCCGAGGATAACGGCATTTTCGGCGGCAAGAAGCAGCCCGAAGTGCAGCAATTCCCCAACGTCAACAAGACGCCGTGGCGCGCCAAGGGCGGCGCCGCCGTGACGCAAATCGCCTATGCCCGCCGCGGCATCATCACGCCGGAAATGGAATATGTCGCCATCCGCGAAAACATCGGCCGCGCGCAACTGGCCGGCCAGATCCGCGATGGCGAGGATTTCGGCGCCGAAATCCCCGATTATGTCACCCCGGAGTTTGTTCGCGACGAGATCGCCCGCGGCCGCGCCATCATCCCGTCGAACATCAACCACCCCGAAGCCGAGCC
>JBMOGO010000039.1:0-27587 GCA_049318305.1 Polymorphobacter sp. | reverse complement strand
GCTGGTCGTTGATACCGGCCTACATTCAAAGGGTTGGACCCGCGACCAGTCGATCCAGTACATGCTCGACCACAGCGCGATGGGGAAGACCGATGCGACCGCCGAGGTCGAGCGCTACATCGCTATCCCGTCGCAGGCGCTGGCCTACAAGGTCGGCCAGCTGACGATTTCGCGACTGCGCGCGAAGGCGGAAGCGGCGTTGGGGCCGAAGTTCGACATCAAGGGTTTCCATGCCCAGGTGTTGATGACGGGGGCGCTGCCGATGGCGGTGCTGGAGAAGAAGGTGGATGATTGGATCGCAGCGCGGCAGCGCGCAGCGTAGCTGCGCGAGACTCGCGCAAGATCGGCCAGCGGGGCGGTCGGCTACGCCGGCCGAACCCGTCTGACGTCGGCTTGGGCTTTGCCCAAGCCCCTTGCTTTCACTTGCTTCCCGTCATCCCGGATGTGGATAAGCGCCGAAGTGGTACCCCATGACATCCGAGCTAAACATCTACAATTGGTCCGGAATCTCAAGTTGTAAGGGGTCCCGTTCGGCGCCGCTCCACAATGCAGACCGCTACTTATCCTTCATCACCCAGACGCCATCCCAATCGCCCACCGGCGGCGCCGCCCGCAGCACCTCACAGCGGCCGATATAGGTTTGCGACAGCGCGTCGCCCGGGTTGAGCCTAAGGCAGTTCTCGAACCGCCCGATCGCCCGGTCCCACTGGCCGGCGCGATAATCGGCGATGCCGTCGTTGAAGTGCCCGAGCACGTCGGACAGGTTCGGAAAGCTCTTGGCGTCATGATAATCGAGTAGTTCGAACACCCGCACCGGTTGGGTCTTGCCCTTGACGACCACCAAGTCGATGTCGCGCATGCGATAGGTGCCGCGCAGTTTGGAAACGGTCGATTCGCTCGCCAGGATCCGCGCCGAATAGGCCTTGCAGGCGCTTTCGAGCCGTGATGCCAGGTTCACGCCATCGCCGATGACGGTGTAATCCATGCGCCGTGGGCTGCCGATATTGCCCGAAACCACCATGTCGGTGTTGAGCCCGACCCCCATGTCGACGGTTTTCAGCCCCGTCTGGCGGCGGTCGACATTCCAGCGCCACATCTCGCTGATCATCGAAATGGCGGTGCGCGCGGCACGATCGGGGTCGTCATCATGCGCCATCGGCAGACCGAAGCACGCCATGATCGCATCGCCGATGAACTTGTCGAGCATGCCGCCTTCTTTCGAGATGCATTCGACCATCAGGCTGAAATATTCGTTGAGGAATGACACGGTTCCCTGTGCGCCATATTCCTCGGTGATGGTGGTGAAGCCGCGGACATCGGTGAACATCACCGTCGCTTCGGCGCTGACCCCGCCGAGCAGATCATGCGCATCGCCATCGAGCATCTGCGCCGCGATCACCGGGTCCATGTAGCGCGACATAGTCGATTTCATGCGCTTTTCGCTGCTGATATCCTCGAACATCAGCATCGAGCCGAGGTCCTTGCTGCCTTCGCTGGCGAGCAGCGGCATCAGCGTAAGATTGACAGATTTCGCCACCCCGCCGAGCGACAGCGCCGCATCGGGGAAGATATCGCTGACGCCGCGTTCCTTGACGGTCGCCAACCGTTCGACCACCCATTGGCCCGCTTCATCTACCAGCGCGGAAAATTCCTTGCCGATCATGTCACCGGGCTCGGCGCCCCAGATCCGACCACCAGCCGCGTTGCAGGTGACCACCTTGCCAGCGGGATCGAGGGTGATGACGCCGTTCGACATACTCTGCAGCATCGAATCGTTATAGGCCTGCATCCGTCGCACATCGTCGAACAGTTTCGAGTTTTCGAGCGCTATGGCGATCTGCGCGGTAAAGGCCTTCAGCCGTTGCTCATCCTCGTCGGTGAACACCCCGCCCTTCTTGTTGAGCACCTGGGTGACGCCGATCACCTTGCCAAGTTTGTTGAGGATAGGCACGCAAAGAATTGATCGCGTGAAGAAGCCCGTTTGCCTGTCAAAGGCCGGATTGAAGCGCAGATCGGCATAGGCATAGGGTATGTTCATCGTCGCCGCTGAGGTGAACACCGCACCAGCGATCCCAATGTGCGCCGGAAAACGGATCTCGCTGAAATCACTGCCGCTGGCGACGCGCGAAAACAGCGTGTTGTTGGCCTGGTCATGGAGAAAGATCGTCGCGCGCTCGGCACCGAGCATCTGGGTCGTCTCGACGACCACCCGCCCGAGCAGCGCCGACAGTTCGAGCTCGGCGCTGATCTCCGAGACCATTTCGAGAAACGCCATTTCCTTGATGCGGATACGGTCGATCTGTTCGACGTAGCGCACGCTCTGCAGCGCGATCGCCGTCTGGCTGGTCATTTCGGCAAGGAGTTGCAGATCGTCGCGGGTGAATTCGCCGTCATTCTTGTTGAGGCTCTGCATCACCCCGATGATGTCGCCTGCCATCGTCCGCACCGGCACGCACAGGATGTTGCGGGTGCGATAGCCGGTGCGCTCATCGACCGAGGCATTGAAGCGCGGGTCACCATAGGGGTCGTCGATGATCAGCCCCTCGCCGCTCTGGAAGACATGGCCGGCGACGCCGCTGTTGTTGAGGATGCGGATTTCGCGGGTCAGGTCGCCCTGGGCAACGCGTGAATAAAGCTCGCCGGTTTCGGGATCGTTGAGGAACAAGGTGCCGCGATCGCAATCGATCTCGCGCGAAGTCATTTCGATCAGTACCGCCAGAATATCGTCAAGCCGCGTCGCCAGCGCACACCGACGCGACACTTCCAGCAGCACCTCGACCCGGCGCAGCGCCAGGTCCTTGCGGATACGCCGCACGCGCCCGGCATTGATGGGCACTGCATTCACCGTCATGCAACCGTCTCCAATTTGCCGCGCAGCGCCTGTATTTGCTCGTGCAGCGTGGCGCGTTCCTGCTGCGCCGCTGCTGCTGCGGCTGTGGCCGCGCCTTCACCGCGCTGGCGTTCATGCTCGAGTTCGGTGCGCAGCGCATTGACCGCGGCGCGCAACTGGCCAAGCTCGGTTTCGGCGGCGGCGCGGACCACCTGCTCACTGGCCGCTGCCGCAGCGCCCTGCGCTTCCATTGTTTCACGAAGTGCCGCAGCAATTGCTTTCAACTGGCTTATTTCGTCCGCAGAACCCTGTTGGGCGCGCCGCACGGCCGCAGCCGCCGCGGCACCCGCAACTTCAAGCTCGCCGCGCAACCGGTCGATCGTCGCCTGCGACTGCAGATTGACCGCACGCTGGTCAGTCAATTGTGCGATGATATCCGCTGCCGCCGGATCATCCGTGTCTGACAAGCTCATCCCCTTCTCGTAGCGCAAGCTTAACCAAGAGTTTCCGCCGCGCCTATCCTTCATTAGCGGCAGGTAACCGGAATTTTTCATGGCCGCCACGGGCTTGACGGTTCGGTTTTTTGTAAGCGGAGCCTGGGCCCCGTGGCGCCGCTCAGCTTGACTTTTCTGTGGAGCGGCGCCGAAGCGGGACTCCGCGCTCATGTGGCACAAGCGCATAAAATTGTTTTAGAAAGCCACTTATGGCGGGGTCCCGATCGGCGTCGAACAAGACCCCTTACAACTGGAGATCCCGGACCAATTGTAGATGTTTAGCTCGGATGTCATGGGGTCCCACTTAGGCGCTTATGCACAGTCAGACGAGTTCAGCGCAGGAAGGCTGCGCTGCCTCGCTGGCCGGTCTCGTGATTGTCGGCAAGCAACGCTTTGCGTTGCGCGCGCGTTACAGCGCCCCGAACGCCGCCAGCCGGCGCGACAGCTTTTGTGCCGCCTTCACATCCCCCGCCTTCAGCGCCGCAGCAATCTGCACACCCTGCGCGCGCAGCATCGCCTCATAACCGTCGCGCGCCGGCAATTGCCCGACGCCCTGCAAGGTCGTCGCCGCCTTGATGGCGTTGTCGGTGTTCAGATCGAGCAGGGTTTCGGCATAGAAGACGCGGTGCACCGGGTTGGTCGGGTCGAGCTTGATCGCACGCGCGAAGCCCGTGTCGACTTCGCCGGCCTTGGCGCCGAGCACGGTGCCGGCCATGAAATTGCCGAGGGTCGCGATGGCGCCGCCGTGCCAGCCAGCGACCGAGGCCCAGCCGAGCGCGCTTTCAGGGTGCGCGGTGCGATAGGCTTCGAACCGCTTGCGCGAATCCTTGCCAAGGCCGGGGGACTTGGTCAGCTTGGCGCGATAACCGATGGCGACGGCCTTCTGGAACGCGGCGTCGGCATTGCCCGGCGCCTTCAGCAGCGCAGCATCGAAATCGGCCTCTGCTGCTGCCACCAGTGCCAGCGCCTGATCCTTGTCGCGGGCGCCATAGGCAGCCTGGATCAGCTGGGCGCGACCGGACAGGACCAGGCTGGCCGGCGTCGCCTCGGCGCGGCCTTCCTTGATGACCGTCGGCCATTTGCCGTCGCGAAACGACGACACGGCATCGGCAAGGGCCGGGGCGGCGGTAGCCAGCAGCAGGGCAGCAATCAGGTGTTTCATGCAGGTGTCTCCACACTCGCTAACGCGCCGGCGATCAGCGCGCGGGTTTCATCGAGCCCGTACAGCGCGATGAACGACCCCATACGCGGCCCTTGTGAACTTCCGATGAGCGTTTCGTATAGCGCCTTGAACCAGTCGCGCAGATTTTCGAAGCCGGCGGCCTTACCGGCCTCGTAGACTTCGAACTGATAGGCCTCCGCATCGGCGCCGGGGCCGACGGCGGTCAGGCGCGTAACGAGATCGGCGAGCGCTGCCGCTTCTTGGGGCTCCGGCGCGCGGCGCTTGAGGCCGGGGACGACGAAATCCCGGGCATAGCGCGCTGCGTGATGCACGAGCCGGTCGAGCGCCGGATGCGTTGCGGGGCTGGTGCCGGGCGCCTGGCGCGCGACATAGGCCCACAGCTTGGCCGGGTCATCGGTCGCCGCCACCGAGGCGAGATTGAGCAACAGCGAAAAGCTCACCGGCAAATCGGCGGCCGGCGGCGTGCCTTCATGGATATGATGTACCGGGTTGCCGAGTTGCTGTTCCGCCGGCTGTTCAGGGTATTTGGCTAGGAAATCGCCATATTCGTCGATGGCGCGCGGGATGACATCGAAGTGCAGGCGCTTGGCCTTGCGCGGCGATTGGAACATGTACAGCGCCAGCGATTCCGGCGGTCCATAATCAAGCCATTCCTCGATGGTCAGGCCATTGCCCTTCGACTTGGAAATCTTTGTCCCTTCTGCGTCCAGGAAGAGCTCGTAGTTGAAGCCCTCGGGCGGCCGCGCGCCGAGCACGCGTGTGATGCGTCCCGACAGCAGCACCGAAGCGATCAGGTCCTTGCCGGCCATTTCATAATCCACGCCGAGCGCGACCCAGCGCATCGCCCAATCGACCTTCCATTGCAGCTTGCAAGCGCCGCCGGTGACCGGGACGGTGACGCTTTCATTGGTCTCTGGCCGCACATAGGTCACCGTGCCGGCGGCGACATCATGGGCGACGATCGGCACCTGCAGGACGATGCCCGACACCGGATCGATCGGCAGGAACGGCGAATAGGTGGCGCGGCGTTCGGGGCCCAGCGTCGGCAGGATGACGTTGATGACCGCGTCATAATTGGCCAGGATTTGCAGCAACACCGCATCGAACATGCCGGACTTGTAGCAATCGGTCGACGACAAGAATTCGTATTCGAAGCCGAAGCCGTCGAGGAAGGCGCGCAGCCGGGCATTGTTGTGCTGGCCGAAACTCGGATGGGTGCCGAACGGGTCGGGCACCACGGTCAGCGGCTTGCCGAGATTGGCGCGCAGCATGTCGGGGTTGGGAATGCCATCGGGCACCTTGCGCAGCCCGTCCATATCGTCGGAAAACGCGATCAGCCGCGTCTTGACGCCCGGCGCCAGCGTTTCGAAGGCGCGGCGCACCATCGTCGTGCGCACCACTTCGCCAAAGGTGCCGATATGTGGCAGGCCTGAGGGTCCGTAGCCGGTTTCGAAGATCACCCCGGCTTCGGGAAAGCCATCCGGATAGCGCGCGATCAGCTTGCGCGCTTCCTCATAGGGCCAGGCCTTGTTGTCGAGCGCCGCGGCGCGAAGTTCGGTGGTGTTGCGCATCTGTTCCGACTAATCCTTGTCGCATGTTCTGTGGCGGCTCAGCTTCGAAGGTGCAACCCTCCCTGCGGAGCCGGAGGCGACCTGCGTCGCTGGGGCGGGGGGGTTGACGCCCGCGCTCACCGCCACCCATGCCGGGGTGTGGGTTGCCGATGGTGACGGCCAGGTCTCGGCGATCTCGCGCGGGGAGGCGATCCGCCGCGCCGCCGATACGCCGCACCTGTTGCTCAACGCGCCGGTCATTGCCAGCCGCCTCGGTTATCCTGAACTTGCCGGGCTCGACCTGCTCGAGCTGTTCGCCTTCATCCACCCGGCGCAATTTGCCGTACCGACGCCGCGCGGGCTGGCGACGGCGCTGGGCATCGACCCGCCGGCCAGCGACAGCGACGCGGGCTTTCTGGGCCGCGCGGCGCGCGCGCTGCTGGATGCCGCCGACGATCCGGCCTGGCCGCAGAGGCACGGCGCCTGGGGCATCCTGCAGGCACTGGCACGTCAGCGCTGGCCTTGGGCGACGGCACTGCGCAGCCGCATCCGCAAGCCCGACAGCCCGGAACGATCGGTGTTCACCACACTGCCGAAATGGGAGGAAACAGCACCACGTCCTGCACCACGCAGTGTCAGCCTGAGCGACGCCGCTATCGACGAACGCCTCGATGCAATGCTGGGGCCGGTAGCGGAACGGCGGGAGGGACAGCGCGCCTTTGCCCATGCCGCCGGGCAGGCGTTCCAGCCTCGGCGGATATCGCAATCCCCCAACATGGTGCTGGCAGAGGCCGGCACCGGCATCGGCAAGACGCTGGGTTATCTGGCGCCGGCCAGTGGCTGGGCACGCGCGGCGGAGGGCACGGTGTGGCTTTCGACGTTTACCAAGGCGCTGCAACGCCAGTTGGACCAGGAAGCGGCGCGTGCCTATCCTGATCCGGCAGACAAGCGCGTGCGGGTCGTGGTGCGCAAGGGCCGCGAAAACTACCTGTGCCTGCTTAACCTGGAAGATGCCGTGCAGGGCGGTTTTGCCAACCGCGCGCAGGTGTTCGCGCAACTGGCAGCACGCTGGGCCGAGTATAGCCGCGATGGCGATATGGTTGGCGGCGACCTGCCCGGCTGGTTGCCGGCGCTGTTCGGGCGGACAAGTTTTTCCGGGCTGACCGACCGGCGCGGCGAATGTATCTATGCCGGCTGCCCGCATTACCGCACCTGCTTCATCGAACGCGCGACGCGAGCATCGGTGCAGGCTGACCTCGTGATCGCCAACCATGCGCTGGTGATGATCAACGCGGTGCGCGGCCGGGCCGAAGGCCAGCAGATGACTCGGATGGTGTTCGATGAAGGCCATCACCTGTTCGACGCCGCCGATGCGACCTTTGCGGTCGAGCTGTCGGGGCGCGAGGCGGTGGAGTTGCGCCACTGGCTCTTGGGGCCGGACCGGGCGAACCGCGGGCGGCGGCGCGGGCTGGCGGCGCGGCTGGCGGAACTGGCCGGTTATGACGATGAGGGCGCTGCCGCCATCGAGCGGGTGATTGCGGCGGCGCGCATCCTGCCCGCCGAAGCCTGGTTGCAGCGTGTGGCGGGGGGTGAGCCGGACGGCCCGATCGAGGCGTTGCTGGCGGCGGTGCGGACGCAGGTGTTCACAAGGTCCGAAGCGGCGGCGGGTGCCGATGCCGGCTATGGCCTGGAAACCGAAGTCGCCGAGGTGTTGCCAGTCGTCGTCGATGCGGCGGCCGCGGCTGCCACGGCATTGGCAGCGCTGGCGGCGCCGATGGCGGTGCTGGAGGGGCGGTTGAAGGCGCTGCTCGACGAACCGCCGGATTGGCTCGATGGGGCGGGCCGGGCGCGCACCGAAGGCGCAGCGGCGGGGTTGCGGCTGCGCTGCGAGACGATTGCCGCCTGGACCGGGCTGCTCGCGCGTCTCGGCGGCGCCGCCGATCCGGCGTTCGTCGACTGGTTCGCGCTGTCGCGGATCGAGGGGCGCGAGCTCGATATCGGCATCCACCGCCACTGGCTCGATCCGATGCGGCCGTTTGCCAAGGCGGTGCTGGAGCCGGCGCATGGCGTACTGGTCACCTCGGCGACGCTGCGATCGCGGCGCGATGGGACCGAACAGGAGGCCGATGCCGGCTGGCACGACGCCGATGCGCGCACCGGTGCCAGCCATTTGCACCTTCCGCCGCTGCATTTTGCCGCCGCCAGCCCGTTCGATTATGCCGCCAACGCCCGGGTGCTGATCGTTAACGATATCAAGCGCGGCGACATGGCCGGGCTAGCGCACGCCTATCGCAGCCTGATCGAGGCCGCCGGCGGCGGCACGCTGGGGCTGTTTACCGCCATTGCGCGCCTGAAGGCGGTGCACGCGCGCATTGCCGATCCGCTCGCCCGTGCCGGGCTGCCGCTGTATGCACAGCATATCGACCCGATCGAGACCGGCACGCTGGTCGATATCTTCCGTGCCGAACCGCGCGCCTCGCTGCTCGGCACCGATGCGCTGCGGGACGGTGTCGATGTGCCGGGTTCTTCGCTGCGGCTGGTGGTGATGGAGGGTGTGCCCTGGCCGCGGCCAACTGTGCTGCATGCGGCGCGGCGAGCGACCAATGGTGGCACCGCGCATGACGACCGGGTGACGATGGGCCGGCTGGCGCAGGCGTTCGGGCGGTTGATCCGCCGCGCCGATGATCGCGGCTGCTTCGTGCTCATCGGTCCGGCAGTGCCGTCAAGGTTGCTCGGGGCGTTTCCACCGGGCACCCCGATCGATCGTGTCGGGCTTGAGGCTGCGGTCGCCATCGTCGGCGAAACCGCACAACATGGCTTTACGAACGGGGCCGACCCGCGCCATGGTGCGCCGGTCATCACGGGGCATGACGAAGGGCCGGGGACACGCGGGTGAAGACGCTGACGTTGCTGCGCCACGCCAAGTCCGGTTACGATGATCCGTTGCTGCGCGATTTCGACCGGCCGCTCAGTGACCGCGGCCGCCGCGCCGCGCTCGCCATCGGTGGCTGGCTGCGGGTGGCGCAGCGCGATGGCCGGATGCCGGATTTCGACCATGTCTTTGCGTCGCCTGCAGTGCGCTGCAAACAGACCATCGAGGGGGTGGAGGCCGGCATGAACTGGCGGCTGGCCCCGATTTACGAAAAGCGCATCTATCTGTCGTCATCGGCAACGCTGGTCGAACTCGTCGCCGGTTTTGCCGACTATTATGAAAATGCCCTGCTGATCGGCCATAATCCGGGGCTTGAGGATCTGCTGCTCGAACTGGTGCCACCCGGCGGCACGCTACGCGATGAAGCCGAGATGAAATACCCCACCGCAACGATCGCCCGGCTCGACCTCGATATCGAACGCTGGGCGCAGGTCGATGGCGGCCGCGCCGTGCTGGCGCAATTCGTGCGGCCGCGGGACCTCGATGCGACCCTGGGTCCGGAGGACTGAACCTGGCGCTAAGTTGTCCGGACAACTCTTGTCAGCCGTAGTGTTTCGGTCCTTAATACCGGAATGAAGATCCTCCTCACCCTCCTCTTGGCCGCTGCGGTGCCGGCTGCTGCGCAAACCGCCACCGGCAAGGCCGCCGCTGGGGTGGAGGCACCCAAGGAGCGCCTGCCCACCGATGTGCGGCGGCTGACAATCCTGGTGCGCGACATGGAAAACAGTCTGAAGCTGTACCGTGACGTCATCGGGCTAAAGATGAACTATGATCAGCGGCTGACGGTGTCCGGTGTCGCGCTGCCGGCCGGCGTGCCGGGCAACAAGGTGCGGCTGGTGCTGCTCAACGGCAACGACCCGTTCGTCGGCTGGATCGGCCTGATGCAGTATTTCGATCCACCTCTGCCGGCAAAAGACCCTTACCCTAAGCGGCTTGAGGCCGGCGGCCATGTGTTGATCCTCAACACCGATGATGCGGCGAAACGTTGCGAAATGGCCAAGGCCGTGCCGGGCGTGACCTTCACCGCCGAGGTGCGCGAGCAGATTTATCCGGGCCGCAACGGCGGACCCGATATTCATGTCATGGGCTGCAACTTCTTCGATCCCGACGGCACGGCGATCGAAATGAACCAGATCGTCGAGGCGAAACCATAGCCTTTCTGCCCCGTTCCGCAGGGCGACGACGCGCTCTCAAACGCTGATGGCACCTGGCCACAATTGCCAGATCGGCGTCTTGGCGAGCCGGCCCGGCACTTCACGGACAAAGCGCGGCACGAGATAGCCCGGCAGCGTATCGCGCAGCGCCTGCTCCAGCGCCAATGCCTCGGCCAGCCCGACATCGAAATGTCCGGCGCCGGCAACCGGGTCCATCAGGTGCATGTAATAAGGCAGCACGCCGCAGGCGAACAGCCGCAGCGCATGGGCGCCGATGCTGGCGGCAGTATCGTTCACACCGCGCAGCAGCACCGATTGGTTAAGCAGGGTAACACCCGCTTCGCGCAACCGGCCGAGCGCATCGGCAACGACCGTATCGAGCTCCTCTGCATGGTTGGTATGGGTGACGATGACCACCGGCTTGCCAAGGCCCGCCAGCAACGCGGTCAGGGCCGGCGTCACTCGCGCCGGCACGCTGGTCAGGGTGCGGGTGTGGATGCGGATGGCGGCGAGATGCGGGATGGCGTCCAATGCGGTGAGCAGCCCGGCGAGGCGATCGTCCGACAGCGTCAGCGGGTCGCCGCCCGACAGAATGACCTCGATGATCGCCGGATCGGCTTTCAGTGCGGCGACGGCCGCCGCCTGGTCGGCAGGGGTCAGCACCATCGCACCATAATCGGTGTGGCGGCGGAAACAGTAGCGACAGTGGATGGCGCAGCTGCTAGCCGCGATCAGCAGTGCCCGGCTGCCATATTTGCGCAAGATGCCGCGCGACGGCGTGAAATTCTGCTCGTCGAGCGGATCCGCCAGTCGGGCCGGATCATCGACGAGTTCGTCGGCGCGTGCCAGCACCTGCAGCAGTAGGGGATCATGCGGGTCGCCGCGGCGGATCAATGACCGAAAGTGCGGGGGCACTTTCAACGCGAAATCCGGCGCCGGCGCCAGACCATAGGGCAGGTCGGCCACGTTGAGGCCGACATGTGCCAGCAGTTCCGCCGTGGTCAGCCGTGCGGCGCGATAATCATCCTGCCACGCGGCAGGAGCCGGAGGCGAGGCAGGGACAAGAGCGAGCATGGGGCACTTTCAGCAACGGGCCGCACTGTTGGGCGACCGCCGGGCCGAAGGCAAGCGCGTCGGTGCCGCGAATCGCCGAAACCGGAACTGGCAGCAGCGCCTACAGTGGCTATCGCTGCTATGCCGACAGGGTTGCGGCAATAGTGCAACCTTGCACATGGGCGGCGAGATGGGCACGACCGGCACATGGACCCTGATCTTTCCGACGCGCTCGATTCCGCCTGGCGGCTGCTCGGGCGCGGTGCCGCCGACCGGCACAGTCCCATGCACACGCCGGTCGTGGCGAGCATCGATGCCGATGGGCACCCCGATGCGCGGGTGATGGTGCTGCGCGCGGCGGAACGGCTGGCGGCGATGTTGCGCTTTCACACTGATGCACGCTCGCCGAAATGTGCGGCGCTGCACGGGAAGCCGGTAGCGGTGCTGGCCTACCACCCCGGCGAGGCGGTGCAGCTGCGCGTCACCGGCATGGCGCGGGTGGTCACCGCAGGGCCGGAGATCGAGCGGATCTGGGCGACATCGACGCCGTTTGCGCGGCGCATCTACCTCGTCGAAGCGCCGCCGGGCAGCGCGCTGCCTGGCCCGGCATCTGGCCTGCCGGCGTGGGTTGAAGGCCGTGCGCCGGATGTGGCCGAGCTGGCGCCGGCACGCGCGAATTTCGCACTGGTCTATGTCGACGTTACGGCGATTGACTGGTTGCACCTGGCGCAGGCCGGCCACCGTCGCGCAGTGTTCACGGCGGCGGAGGGGTGGGGCGGGTCATGGCTGGTACCGTGATCGGTACCTTGACACCCCCGCGCTAGTTATCGTCCCGCTCGGCCTTGCGCCGTTCTTTTTCGGCCTTTTTGGCCGCCTTGGCGTCGGCTTCATCCTGCTTGCGCAAGGCGCGACCGCGGTTGCGGTCGGCTTCCTCCTGGCTAGTGGTCACCGCGTCGACGCCGGCCCCGACGATCTGGAATGGCGCCTTCACCACGGCGACAGCGGCGCCGGCAACCGCGGAGACGACGCAACCGCCGGTGGAAAGACAAAGCAGCAACAGTACAGGCAGGGCGGGCTTCATGGTTGCCGCTGTAGCACAGGCTTTATGACGACAGAGTGAGCAGTTGCGGAATTGCCGCCTTGAAGCCGAAAAAGCCCTTGGTGGCCAGCGGCCAGGCGCTGGCATCCCAAGCGCGGCGTAGTTGCACCAGCCGCACGCCGTCTTCAGCCAGCGCGGCCGCCATCGCTGCCAGCCGGTCGGCGACCGGGCCGACAGGCGCCTCGGCGGTGACCAGTTGTTGCAGGCGGTGCCGGGCAGCCCAGTCGCGGATGGCGGTGATCGCGTCGGCTTCGTCGATCCGTTCCGCCGCGCACCCGACATGGACGGCGGCGCGCCCTAGCCCGTCGGCAAGCGCGGTTTCAGCATGGGCGCGTTTCAGCGGCGTCGGCGCGCCGCCGATGCGGGTGGTGGCACTTACGGCGACAAGTGGCGGCAGCGGCAGGGTTTCGGGCGACAGGTCGGCTGTGGTGACGAACAGCCCGGTGCGCAGGGCCGGGTCGGCGTGCCCGGTGGTGCGCAGCCCCTTCGGCGGCGGAATGACGTCGGCGGGCAATGGATCGGCGCTGCGCGCCAACGGAGCAGTGACCGCAAAACGCCCGCCGCTGCGGTCCCGGATGATGTCGGCGCGGGCGGCATAGGTCTTGCCGACGGTCTGCAGCCCGGCCACCCAGCGCCACGACAGGGTGTTCGACGCCGGGCAGGCATCGAGTAGATGGCGGTAAAACAGATCCGCCCCCAATTGCCATGGCAGGCGCAGCGTGAAGATCCAGATGCTGGCGAAGTTCATGCGG
Organism: Polymorphobacter sp.; assembly: GCA_049318305.1. Taxonomy (GTDB): domain Bacteria; phylum Pseudomonadota; class Alphaproteobacteria; order Sphingomonadales; family Sphingomonadaceae; genus Sandarakinorhabdus. Next base: position 14,540 of record JBMOGO010000039.1, on the reverse strand, counting down.
GCATGGTTGTGCAGCCAGCCGGTGGCGGCGAGTTCGGCGATCCAGGCGTCGAAGCAATCGATGCCGGTGCGGCCGGCGAGGGCATCGGCAAGGCCGGGATGATCCTGTGCCGTCAGCCGTTCGACATCAGCGGCGTAGCGGGTCCAGACGGCGGGGCGCTGCTCCAGCCAGCCGACCCAATAGGTCCGCCAGCAGACTTCCTGGATGAATTTTTCGGCGGCGGCGAAGCCATGGGCGCCGATGACCCGCGCGCAGACTTCGGCTTCGCTGATCAGGCGGCGGCGGATGGCGGGGGACAGGCGCGATGTGCTGTCCTCGGTGCCCGGGCCGGCGTCGCTGTTGCGGTTGGCCGCATAGGCGCGCCCGGCCCGCGGCAGGAAGATTTCAAGACGGGCGAGGGCGTCGGTGCGGGTGGCGGGAAAGGTCATGCCCTGCAGTATAGGCGGGGCGGTGCTGTGCCGCGTATGCCGTGTTGTCGCTCTTCACGCCGCTGTCGGCGCGCCGGCAAGATCGAGATGCAGGAACTGGCTGAACGCACTGGGGCTATAGTCGCTGAAGGCGCTGCCGCTGCGAAAGCCGCGCGCCCGGTAGAGGCGGAGTGCGGGTTCGAACGCAGGGCCTCTGCCGGTTTCCAGGCTGATACGCGGGATGCCGCGCGCAGCGGCCGCGGCGATGATGACGGCCAATAGGGCGGCGGCGGCGCCCCGGCGCAGGAAATCGGGGTGGGTGCGCATGGATTTCACTTCGGCGGTGCCGTCCGGCAGCCGCTTGAGCGCGCCGACTGCGGCGATGCGGTCGCCCTGCCAGGCGGTCCAGACGCTGACATCGGGGGTTTGCAGGCCGGACAGATCGAGCGCGAAGACATGGCCCGGCGGGGAACTGGCGTGCATGCCGGCGAGGTGCAGGGCGAGCAGGGAACGGGTCTGGTCGCTTCTGAGGTCGTCGGGGCGGATTTCGAACATCGGGGCCGGCGCTGTCCAGAAGCTAGACCGTGAAGCTCTCTCCGCAGCCGCAGCTGCCCTTCGAATTGGGGTTTTCGAAGACGAAACCGGCGGCGAAATCATCTTCCTTCCAGTCCATGCGGCTGCCGATCAGGTACATCAGGCTGCCGCCGTCGATGAACAATGTGCCGCCGGGAGTGGCGACGGCTTCGTCGCCGGGCTTGGCCGCCTGGACATAATCGAGGCTGTAGGCGAGGCCGGAGCAACCGCGCTTGGGCGTCGTCAGGCGCACGCCGGCGGCCGGCACCGGCGCCTTGGCGATGATCCCGGCAATGCGGCGCGCGGCGTCTTCGGTGACGGTGATCGGCGCCGGGCGGGGGCGTCTGAGTGTGGTGGTTTCCATCACAGCATTCCCATTTCGAGCTTGGCTTCGTCGCTCATCTTGCCCGGGTCCCACGGCGGATCCCAGACCAGCGCGACCTCGGCAGAGGCGACGCCGGGGACGCTCATAACGCGCATCTCGACTTCGCCGGGCATGGTTTCGGCGACTGGGCAGTGCGGCGTCGTCAGCGTCATCGTCACCAGCGCATGCCCGTCGGCGATCTCGACATTGTAGATGAGGCCCAGGTCATAGATGTTGACCGGGATCTCGGGATCGAAAATCTGGCGCAGCGCGAGGATGACCTCGTCGTATAGGTCACCGCCTGGCGCGTCCGTCGGCGACACTTCGGCGGGCTTGTTCAGGAACCCCTCCAGATAGTCCGGATCGCGCTCCTGCTGGGCGCGGATCGGCGGCAGCTTTGGCACGGCGGCGGCCTCGCTGACTTCCTCCACTGAAAAGCTGCGTTCGGTCATGCGTTTGTCCCCGAAGTTCCGAATATCCGTGTCACTCGTTCGATGCCGGCGGCAAGCCGCGTCACATCGTCCAGGTCGTTGTAGATGCCAAAGCTGGCGCGCGCCGTCGCCGGTACGCCGAGCAGCGCCATCAACGGCTGGGCGCAATGGTGCCCTGCGCGGATGGCGACGCCACTTTCATCCAATATGGTGCCGATGTCGTGCGGATGCACCCCCTCGATCGCGAATGACAGGATGCCGGCGCTGTCGGCCGGGCCGAACAGCGTCACCGAATTGATGCGGCCGAGCGCGGCGCGGGCGGCGGTGACCAGTTCCGCTTCATGAGCATGGATGGCATCGAGGCCGATGCTTTCGACATAATCGATGGCGGCGGCGAGGCCCATCACGCCGGTGATGTGCGGGGTGCCGGGTTCGAACCGCTGCGGCGGCGGCGCATAGGTGGTTTTTTCAAAGGTGACCGTTTCGATCATTGCGCCGCCGCCCTGCCACGGCGGCATCGATTCGAGGATGTCGGCGCGCGCCCACAGCACCCCGATGCCGGTGGGGCCGTACAGTTTGTGGCCAGAAAACACATAGAAGTCGCAGCCCAGCGCCTGCACGTCGAGCTTTAGGCGCGGCGCGGCCTGGCAACCATCGGCGAGCAGCAGTGCGCCGACCGCATGGGCGGCGGCGGCGATGCGGGCGATATCGGCCACCCCGCCCAGCACGTTCGACACATGCGCGATGGCGACGAGTTTTGTGCGCGGGTTGAGCAGCGCGATCAGCGCATCCTCATCGATGCGGCCATCGGCAGTCAGCGGCGCGACATCGATGATGATGCCGGTGCGGTCGCGCAGCAACTGCCAGGGCACGATGTTGCTGTGATGCTCCAGCGCCGAAATCAGGATGCGATCGCCGGCGACCAGCCGCTGGCCCCAGCTGCTGGCGACCAGGTTGATAGCTTCGGTGGCGCCGCGCAGGAACACGATTTCATTGGGCGAGGCAGCGCCGACGAAGCGCGCGACCTTGGCGCGGGCGTCTTCGAACCGCATCGTCATGGTGGCGGAGCGTTCGTAGACGCCGCGGTGGACGGTGGCGTAATCCGGGCCATAGGCGCGCGCAATGGCATCGATGACCATCTGCGGTTTTTGCGCAGTCGCAGCGGTATCGAGATAGGCCCAATTGCCGGCAAGGCCAGGGAAGTCGACTTTTCTGCTCTCCTCCCTTGCAAGCACGGGAGCCGCTTGCGCTGCGCTCACAGCGCGATCTCCAGAAGGGCCGTCACCTGCACCTCGGCGGCTTCGCGTTCACCCTCATCGGCGATGCTGGCGAGGGCGTCCGACAGAAAGGCCCTCGTCAGCAGCGCCCGCGCCTGTGCCGGCGGCAGCCCGCGGCTTTGCAGGTAGAACAGCGCATTGGCGTCAAGCTCGCCGACCGTGGCACCGTGTGCGCATTTGACGTCATCGGCGAAGATTTCGAGCTCGGGCTTGGCGTTGGCGGTGGCGCCGCGATCGAGCAGCAGCGCCTTGAAGCTCTGCGCCGCATCGGTCTGCTGTCCGGCGCGTTCGACAGCGACCTTGCCGAGATAGGTGGTGGTGGCAGTGCCGCCGGCGACGCAGCGCACGACCTGGTTGCTGGTAGCGCCCGGCGCGGCGTGACGCACGGTGGTGACGATTTCGAGGACCTGCTCACCGCTGGCGATGATGATGCCGCCGAGTTCGAAGCGCGCGCCTTTGTGCAAGGTCACATCGAGCGCGACGCGGCCATAGGCACCGCCGCTGTTGATGATGTGAAAGACCAGGCTTGCGCCCGGCGCAACCGTCACGTCGAAATGACGAATGCTGGCGCTGCCAGGGGCGGCGTCCTGCACGACCATGCGGTTGGCGGATTCTCCGGCAGCGACGGCGATGGTTTCGGGCGCGACCGGCCAGGCGCGTGCAACAGCGGCGATGTCGCTGTAGCGCCAGTCTTCCTGCCTGCGCGTCGGAAGGGCTGTCATGCGGCGATGCTCACATAGCCGTCGCGTTCCAGAACATGCGCCAGCTCCGGGCCACCCGTCCGCACGATTCGGCCGTCGACGAGGACATGAACATAATCCGGCACGACATAATCGAGCAGGCGCTGATAGTGGGTGATCAACAGCGTGGCGCGATCGGGCGAACGCATGCGATTGATGCCATCTGACACGACGCGCAGCGCATCGATATCGAGGCCGGAATCGGTCTCGTCGAGCACAGCGAGCTTGGGCTCGAGCACCGCCATCTGGACCATTTCGTTGCGCTTCTTCTCGCCGCCGGAAAAGCCCTGGTTGACGCTGCGCTTGAGCATTTCATAGGGTAGGCCCAGGTCTTCGGCGGCAGCCTTGGCGAGCTTCATGAACTCGGCGCCGCTGGCTTCCTTTTCACCGCGCAGCGTGCGTTGGGCATTGAGCGCGGAGCGCAGGAACATCAGGTTGGAAACGCCGGGGATTTCGACGGGATATTGCAGGCCCAGGAACACCCCGGCGGCGGCGCGTTCGTGCGGTTCGAGCGCCAGCAGATCGGTCCCCAAGAAGGTCACGCTGCCGCCGGTCACTTCATAACCGGAGCGACCGGCGAGGACATAGGACAGCGTTGATTTGCCGGCGCCATTGGGGCCCATGATGGCATGGACCTCGCCGGCGTTGACCGTCAGCGTCAGGCCCTTGAGGATCGCCTTGCCGTCGATACCGGCGTGCAGATTGTCGATGATGAGCACTATGGGGCCTTTACAGGGTCCGCCGTCTAGCGGGTGACGATGGTGACAACGGTCTGCCGGCGCAGCTCGTCTTCGATGGTGGCGACCGAGGCTTCGGCGACGGCCTTGGACTGGGCAATGCTGAACTTGGGGTGGCCGATCTGGTGGAAGGCGATGACATCGGCCATCAGCGTGTTGCGCTTGTCCTTGCAGGCGAGGACGACGCGGTTGGCGATCGAGCCGGCGGCGTCATCGGCGACCGGCACGGCTGCCGCGCCGGTGCTGAGGCAATCGGCGTAGGCGGTGGTGGCGGCATCCATTTTTGCCTTTTGCGCAGCGCCTTCGCTGGGCTTGGGCGGCGCCGAGGGCGCGCAGGCGGCGAGGGCAAGCGCGGCGATGATCACCAGCCGCATCACCCGACGCTGCCCTCAAGCGAAATCCCGAGCAGCTTTTGCGCTTCCACCGCGAATTCCATCGGCAGCTGCTGCAGCACTTCCTTGCAGAAGCCGTTGACGATCAGCGTCACCGCCGCCTCGGTATCAAGCCCGCGCGACTGGGCATAGAACAGCTGGTCGTCGCTGATCTTCGATGTCGTGGCTTCATGCTCGATGATCGCCGACGGGTTGCGCACTTCGATGTACGGCACGGTATGTGCGCCGCAGTCATGGCCGAGCAGCAGGCTATCGCACTGGGTATGGTTGCGCGCCCCTTCCGCCGAGGCGGCGACGCGGACCAGCCCGCGATAGGTACCCTGCGAGCGGCCCGCCGAGATCCCCTTCGACACGATGGTCGATTTGGTGCGCTTGCCGAGGTGGATCATCTTGGTGCCGGTGTCGGCCTGTTGGCGATTGTTGGTCACCGCCACCGAATAGAATTCGCCGACCGAATCATCGCCCGACAGCACGCACGACGGATATTTCCAGGTGATGGCGCTGCCGGTTTCGACCTGGGTCCAGCTGACTTTGCTGCGCTTGCCGAGGCAGTTGGCGCGCTTGGTGACGAAGTTATAGATGCCGCCAACGCCATTGGCATCGCCCGGATACCAGTTCTGCACCGTCGAATATTTGATCTCGGCATCATCGAGCGCGACCAGCTCGACCACCGCGGCGTGCAGCTGGTTCTCGTCGCGCATCGGCGCGGTGCAGCCTTCGAGATAGGAGACGTGACTGCCCTTGTCGGCGACGATCAGCGTGCGTTCGAACTGCCCGGTGTTGGCGGCGTTGATGCGGAAATAGGTGGAAAGCTCCATCGGGCAGCGCACACCTTCGGGGATATAGACGAAGGTGCCGTCCGAAAAGACCGCACTGTTGAGGCAGGCGAAGAAGTTATCGTGCTGCGGCACGACGCTGCCGAGCCATTTCTTCACCAGGTCGGGATATTCCTTCACCGCTTCCGAAATCGAACGGAAGATGACACCGGCCTTTTCCAGCTCGGCACGGAAGGTCGTGGCCACCGAAACGCTGTCGAACACGGCATCGACGGCGATACGGCGCGAGCCTTCGACGCCGGCCAGCATTTCCTGCTCGGCGATCGGAATGCCGAGCTTTTCATAGGTGCGGCGGATTTCGGGGTCGAGCTCATCCAGCGAGCCGATGGTCGCCTTGGCCTTGGGCGCCGCATAATAATAGGCGTCCTGATAATCGATCGGTGCCAGGTCGAGCTTGGCCCAGTCGGGCGCTTCCATCGTCAGCCAGCGCGCAAACGCCTTCAACCGCCAGTCGAGTAGCCACTGCGGCTCGCCCTTCTTGGCGGAAATGTAGCGAACAGTGTCCTCGTTGAGCCCCTTGGGCGCCATTTCGGATTCGATGTCCGACGTGAAGCCCCATTTATAGGTCGCGAGGTCGGCAACGGCGGCGCGCGCCTCCGCGTCCTGGATGGGGGCGTCGATGCTCAGGCTGTTATCGGTCATGTCACTACCTCGCCGTGCACCGGCACCGGGGCAAGCGCCCGCGCCGTCGCAGGCTGCAAGAGATCGGCCAGCGTCACCGCATCGAGCGCGGCGCGGACGGCCATGTTGATCGGGCCCCAATGGCCGCGCACAGTGCAATGGCCTTCGATCGCACAATCATGCGCCTGGGCGCTCTGGCAATTGGTCAGCGCGATGGGGCCATCAACCGCCTCGACGATCGCAGCGATGCTGATGCTGTCGGCGGCGCGGGCGAGCGCGAAGCCACCGGCAACCCCACGCGAGGCAGTGAGCAACCCGGCGCGGGCAAGTGTACCCATCAGCTTGGCAACTGTCGGGGCCGGAATCGTCGTCACTTCGGCGACTCGCGCTGCCGACAGCCGCGCGTCCGGCGCGCGAGCGGCGGCGGTCATCACCACCACGGCGTAATCGGCAAGGTTGGTGAGGCGGATCAAGGGCGTTCCCTAAAGCGGAGCGATTTCATCCGGCTTATGTGGGAAGGCTGGGGGTGAAGTCAATTGGGGATGCGGTGGGTGGTGGGAGACGGGGGCAGGGCGGTGGGGCGGCGGGACGCAGGAAGAGAGGAAAGGGAGGAAGCAAGGGCATGGGCAAAGCCCAAGTTCACGTCGGACGAGATCGGTGCGGTAAGGCCGCACCGCTTCGCCGGCCGAGCTTGCGCCGAGTCGCGCTGCAGCTTTGCTGCTGCGCGCCGTCTTAGCTGTAAAGCGCCAGCTTCGGCAAATCCGGCAGCAGCTTCTTGCGGGCAATCGTGATGCGCGTCACGCTGGCGGCTTCGACCATGAAGCGGGCTGGCGTCATGCCGGTAAACTGTTTGAACTCGCGAATGAAGTGCGCTTGGTCATAGAAGCCGCCGGCGGCAAGGTCGGCCCAGCCGCTGACTTCGCCATTGCCGATCTGGACTGCGGTTTGCAGGGCGCGATACTTGCGCGCCAGCAGCTTGGGAGAGGCGCCATAGATGCGCTTGGCCATCCGCTCGACCGATCGCGACGACATGCCCGACGCAGCGATGAGCGTGTCGAGATCGGGGCTGGTCGATGCGGTGAGCCAGTCGTCGGTCATGCGGGTAAACCAGAACGGCACCGAATGGGCGCGGGTGAGCAGGTCGAGGAAGAAACGGTCCGCCGCTTCAACTCGCGCGGCGTCATCTGCGGCACTGGCAATCTGGTCGATCAGACGGTGCACGCACGGGCCGACGACGGCGGCCAGGTCGACCACATCATCGGCAATGCGATCGGCCGGTTCTCCGATCAACGCCGCCCAGCCCTGCGGCAACAGCCCGACGCCGAAAAGGTGCAACGCGCCATCGGCGACGAAACGCACCGGGCCGCTGGTCGGGCCCTGCAACTGCGCCGGTACACCGTTGCGGACATTGCCATTGGCATAGTGATTGGTGGCGCTGCCGGTGGTGACCAGGCGGATTTGCGGCAGTTCGGCGCGCATCAGGTCAGCGAACGCTGGGAGGCGCGATTCGAACCAGTAATAAGACGACAGATAAGGACGCAGCGGCGCGGCAGGGGTGAAGTAGCGAATGCTGATCACGCGACCTGCGAGCCCCCGAAACAAGTTTCGGGAGTGTCGTATAGCGTCAGCTGGTTATCATCAACTTAACGAACGATAGTATGCCAAGATAGCAAACGTGGCTCACCGCCCCGGACCCCTGTGGGTGCCCGGAACGGCGGCAAGTGTCGTGACCTGTCCCCTTTTACAAAGAAGGCGGCCCGGGCTGGAGAATCCCGTCCCGGGCCGTTGAGGTCAAGGATGCGTGGTAACAGCGGATTTGCCGTGAGCACGCTCCCTTCGGGTCGCGGCTTCTTGTTAGGCGGGGCAGCACAGGAAATATTGTAAGAATTCGACAAAAGCGCAGCGCAGCGCGGCCGGCGCATAGCGCAGCTAGGCGCGGACACGCGCAAGCTCGGCCGGCGAGGCAGCGCAGACGTCCTGCGCTGAACTCGTCCGACGTCGGCATGGGCTTTGCCCATGCCTCTGCCTTACTTCAACTTAAGATACAGCAACCACTCCCACCCGGCGCACTGCGCGCGACTCGCCTCCCCCCTCAACGGGGAGGACTTCAGAACCTGAAATTCCCTTCGATTCCGAACGTCCGCCCGCGGCGCAGAGCTGTAAAGAACGCCCGCGGCGCGCCGCTTTCGATGGTGGCGGGCCGGCCGTCGAACGACACCGTTGATGCTGGCGGCAGGCCCTTGGTGGCAAAGCCATAGCGATAGTCGAACCAGCGGGTCGCCAGCGCTGGCGCGTCTTCGTTGGTCAGGTTGCGACCGAACAGCGAAATCTGGATACCGCTGGTGGTGCGTATGCCGAGGCGGGCGTTGAGCAGAAAGGCTTCTGGCACATAAGCGAAGTTATCCGTCTGGATGTACTTCTTGTCTTCAAAGCTGAAGTTGACGTTGGTGGTGAGCTTCATCGTCTCGGTCAGGTCGGGTTCCCAGCTGAACGAGCCATTGACCTGGAACTGCGAGCCCAGCGGCAGCCGCTTGCCGGTGATGTCGCACAGCGGCAAGGCGGCTGCCGTCGGGTTGCGTGTGTCGAAGTTGACGCGCAACCCTCCCGAATTGAGGATGAACAAATCGGCATCGCAGCCCTTGGTGAACTTCGCATCGACATAGGAGATGTTGATGCTGGCGTTGATGTCCTTGTGCGGCGCCGCGGCGAGTTCCAGCTCGAAACCCTGATTGCGGGCGTCGCCGGTGTTGGTGACGATCGACGTTAGCGCGCCACCGGTGACGCCGATGATCGAGTTGGTCAACTGCACGCCCGACAGCTTGTTGTAATAGGCGGCGGCGCTGACGCGCAGCATGTTGTCGAGCGCGCTGAACTTGATGCCGATTTCGCCGCCTTCGGCCTTTTCCTGGTCATAGGTCGGCCGGCCGGCGGTGATGCCGCCAGTGCCGTTGAAGCCGCCGGGTTTGCGGCCCGTGGCATAGACGGCATAGAACAGCGTGCCCCCTTCGGTCAGGTAATTGATGGTGATGCGCGGGTCGGTGCCGGTGAATTTGCCTTCGGGCTGGCAGGTGCCGGTAAAGCCGAAGGTCGCGGCATCGCCCGAGCGGCCGGCGCAGAAGATGGACGTCGCCGAGGCACGATCGATCAGCGTCTTCTTTTCTTCCTGATAGCGGATTTCGCCCTGGATGGTCAGGCCCTTCATCGGCTCCCATGCCAGCAGGCCGAACACCGCCTTGTTCTCGATGCTGGCCAACTGGCTGGCATCGGTGCCGATGGCGAGGCCGTCAAACGGCGCGGCGAAGGTCAAATCGGTCGCTTCGAAATCCTGCTTGTAATAATAGACGCCGACCATGCCGCGCAGTGGCTTGTCGACCGGCGAGGCGATGCGCAATTCCTGGCTGAAATCTTCAAACTCCTTGCGCGTTGTATTTGCGAACGTCGGCTCGACGGTGTCCGCCGGCGCGGCGCCAAATGCGAAGAAGAAGAAGCTGTCCGAATGGTCGGAGTCGGTGCCGAAGCGGTTGAGCAGCTTGCGATAGCCGGTATTGCTCGACAGCACCCAGCCGGAGCCGCCCAGATCCCAGTCGATGATCGCCGAACCGTTGAACTGCTTGTTCTCGATGCCATCAAACGCGGTGCCGTCGCGCACGCCAAAGGTGGTCGCCACCGGATCGGTGTTGAGTTTCACGCCGTCAGGCTGCGCCACGATCGGACCGCAGAAATACTGGTTGTTGTTGGCGGCGCCGGCGGTATTGCCCAGCGTCGCGGGCACGTTGGGAAACGGCACCTGCGGGATCGGCGAACGCTGGCGGAAGGCGTTGGAACGAAAGCCGGGTGAGCAGTTGTTCGAAGCGGAGCCTTGTAGGAACAGCGCCAGGGGGCCGTCATCCTGTTCGGAATATTCACCGCGCAGACGGATCTTGATATCCTCGATGGGCTTGGCAACGATGGTCAGGTAGCCGATGCGGGTTTCTTCATCGCCGACCTTCTTGCCGGTCAGCTGGTTGGTGTATTGTCCACCATAGGTGGCGTAACGGCCGCCGGCGCGGAAGGTCAGCTTGTCGCCGATGATCGGGCCGGAGATAGAGCCGGAGATGGCATATTCGTCGAACTCCGCCGCCGAGGCACGAATGGCGCCGTGCCATTCGTCGGTCGGGTCCTTGGTGATATAGTTGATCGCACCGGCATAGGTGTTGCGGCCATAGAGCGCCGATTGCGGCCCCTTGATGATTTCGACACGCTCCAACTGTTCGGGATCGAAAGATTGCAGGTCGCCCTGGTAATAGATGCCGTCGACGAAATAGGCGGCGCCGGTTTCGACACCGAACTGGACGTTGGCAAGGACATTGGACTGGCCGCGGATGACCGGGCGGTCCGACGAACGGCCGAATGCCTGGCTGAAGCTGATGCCCGATGCCTGGCGGGCGAAATCGTCGATGGAGTTGAGGCCGAGGTTGGCGATGGCCTTGGCGCCGATGGCGCTGACGGAAATCGGCGCATCCGAAAGTTTTTCCTCGGTCTTGCGCGCGGTGACGACAATTTCCTCCAGTCCGCTTTCATCGGCTGCCGCGGTGCTGATCTGTGCCTGCGCCGGGGCCATGAACAGCGGCGCGACAACGGTGGCGAGCAGCACGAGTTTGAAGCTTGTCATTTCAGCATCCCCCGAAACCATGGCGACAGACTGACGCAGCACCGGCAAAGTTGTCCAGACAAATTCTGTATCCGTGATGATTGTGCTCACAAGTGTGACCGGATTGCCGCAGCGGCGAAGGGCATCCGCGCAACCGGCAACGGAATTGAGCGTTGACCGCAAGTGTGTATAAACTGCGGTGTCGTGCTCAGCAGGATGAGGGAAAAACGAATGCTCGTGTCAAAGTCGGTGGTGCGTTTGCTCGGCAGCGCAATGATCTTTTCGGGCCTTGCTGCCTGCGGTGGTGGCGACAAGCCGGCTGAAACCACGACGACTGCCGCAGCCCCTGCCGAAGCGACGGCGCCCGCGGCGGTGCCGGCAGCCGAAGTGGCAGCACCTGCCGCAGCGCCCGCCGCGGTGACGCTGGCCTCGTTGACTGGCGATGCGGTCAAGGGCGAAAAGGTGTTTGGCCAGTGCAAGACCTGCCATGTCGCCGAAAAGGGCGTCAACCGCGTCGGGCCATCGCTGTGGGGGGTCATCGGCCGCACTGCCGGCAGCATCGAAGGCTTCAAATATTCGCCGGCGAACAAGAACAGCGGCCTTGTCTGGTCTGACGAGCAACTGTTCACCTATCTCGAAGCGCCGCAGAAGACGATCAAGGGCACCTACATGGCGTTCGCCGGGTTGAAGAACCCGCAGGATCGCGCGGATGTCATCGCGTATCTGAAAACCAAGGCGTAGCGCCGCGAGCGCGTTTGGCAAAGCCAAGCGCGCCGACAGGCGCAAGCCCGCCCGGCGAGGCGGTGCGGCCCTTCCGCACCGACCTCGTTCTACGCAGCATGGGCTTTGCTCATGCCTCTAGTTTTTTTCTTGCCTTACCCGAACGGCCCATTGCGCATCACCACCGCGACATTCAGCGCGCCGGCGAACGTCACCCAGGCGAGGTACGGCACCAGCAACCACGCCGCGCCGCGGGAGAATTGCCAGCAGCGCCGGATTAGCAGCGCGATCGACAGCCACAGGAACCAGACTTCGATGGCGGCGAGGTCGGGGCGGTGTGCCTGAAAGAACAGGAAGCTCCATAACAGGTTGAGCACGCCGTTGAAGGCGAACATGCCGTTGATCGTATCGGCGATGTTGCGGTCGGGCGACGCCAGCCAGGCGGTGACGGCCGACATGGCGCAAAGCGCGAAGATCAGCGTCCACGCCGGGCCGAACGCCATGTCGGGCGGTGCCCAGGGCGGCTGGTTGAGGCTCTTGTACCACGGCCCGATGACCGTGATGGTCGCGCCCATCACTGCGATGAAGGCGGTGGCGAGTGCTGCCACCGAGGCCGGTACCAGCCAGCGGGTCATGTTCAGCACGGCAGTTTCAACGCCCGATCATGGATTGACACGGGAGCCGGACTTGGCCCCCGAAAACAGTGCGCCGAGCAATTGGCCGGTATCCTTTATGAACACCCGGACGTGCGCCATCGGCCGCTTTCGCACCAGTTCCTTGTTCATATAGGCTTCCCAGGTCAGCTGCTGGATGTCGGGGTCGCGGCACAGCTTGACGAAGCGTTCGCGCATATTGTCGCTTCGGTACCAGAACCATTGCATGATGCCGAGCACCATGAACACTTGGCCATGCGCCTTCATGAACCGCTTGCGCGCGGTTTTGAGTGCTGCCGGATCGCCGGTACGCAGCAGTTCGCTGGCTGAATCCGCTGCCATGCGCCCGGCGGTCATCGCGTAGTAGATGCCTTCGCCCGAAGCCGGTGCCACCACGCCGGCGGCATCCCCGGCGACGATGACATCCTTGCCATTGTCCCAGCGCTTGCGCGGCTTCAGCGGGATCGGCGCGCCTTCGACGCGGATCGTCTTGCAGCCGTCGAGGCCGGTCTGTTCCCGCAGCCGCGCCACCGCATCGCGCATGGCAAAACCCTTGACCGCGCTGCCGACGCCAACACTGGTGGTATCACCATGCGGGAAGATCCAGGCATAGAAATCCGGCGACAGGTCGCCCTGGTAATAGATGTCGCAGCGACCACCGACGAAATCGCGAAAGCCCTCGGGCGGCGATTCGATGACTTCATGATAGGCCGACACGAACGGCACTTTCTCATTGGCCGGCAGGGCAGCGCGCGCCACGCCGGAATTGCCGCCATCGCAGCCGATGACGACACGGCCGCGCACACGTTCGGGCTCGCTGCCGCGCGCCGCGCCCTTGGGGCGATAGGCGATGACGGCAGTGCCATCGGGGTCGCGTTCCAGCGTTTCGAAAGTGCCGTCGATGCGGGTGGCGCCGTTGGTCGTCGCGCGCACACGTAGCCATTCGTCAAAAACTTCGCGGTCGACCAGCCCGACAAAGCCGTCGCCGACCGGCATGTCGACCGCGGTATTCGATGGCGCGATCATCCGCGCCGAGGTGGCGCGGGCGCACAACTGGTCGACCGGCACGTCGAAATCCTTGAGCATGCGCGGCGGCACCGCGCCGCCACACGGTTTGATACGACCGGCGCGATCGAGCAGCAGCACCTTGTGGCCGGCCAGCGCCAGATCGTTGGCCGCGGTCGCCCCAGACGGGCCACCGCCGATTACGATGGCGTCGAACAATTCGGTCATGCAATGGCCTTTCGTTGGGCGACAGCTGGGCTGTCATCGTGGAGTCGTGCGGCAATCGCGGCCGCTGTCAGGAAAACCAGCGCTTCAAAGGCGAACACCAGTTCGAAAGCTGGCGCATCGGCACCAAGCAGGTGCCGGCCGACATCGACGGCGCTGGCGCCGAAAAATCCGCCCAGCCCGAATGCCAGCGCCTGCGCAGCCCCCCAAAGCCCCATGCGGATGCCTTCGAACCCCGGCCCGCCGCGGCCGGCGAGTTCGAGCATCGAGCCGATGGCGGCGACGGCGAAAATGCCATTGGCAAAGCCAAGTGCGAACACCGTGGGTGCCAGCGGCCAGCCCGGCCCGGCAGACGCGGCCATCGCCAGTGCTGCGAGCGCCAGTGCCGAGCCGATGCAGCCGCCGACGATCCAGCGTTTGAGTTTCAGGCCGGCCTTCCCGCCGAAGCCATGCCCGCCGATACCGACAAGGATCATGCCGAGCAGCACACCCTGATGCTGAACGCCCGAAAGTGAGGTCGATTGCCCTGGGGTCAGCCCGAAAACCAGCCCGGCAAAGGGTTCGAGAATCAGGTCCTGCATGGAATAGGCGAGCATCGAGACAAAGACGAAAATGCTGAACAGCCGCGTGATCGGGTCGGCCCAGATGCCGCGTAGCGCCTCGGCAAAAGCGGGCGGCGCGGTACCGGGCTTTGCCGCCACGGCCAGCGTGCCCTCGACACCGGCGACCGCGACGGAGGCGAGCAGGAACGCACCGGCAGCGACGCCGCTGGCGACCTGCAACAACCGCTGCGGCGAGAAGGGATCGAGCAGGTTTCCGGCCACGCCTGCGGTGACGACGATGCCGACGATCATCATGATCCACGTAAGAGACGCCGCCGCCGGACGTCGCTCTGGCGCGGTGCGGGTAGCGAGCAGCGCCAGCAGCGA
>JBMOGO010000038.1:0-27708 GCA_049318305.1 Polymorphobacter sp. | reverse complement strand
CCGCCGCCGCCGTGCGGGGTGGAAAAGGTCTTGTGCAGGTTGATGTGCATGGCATCGACGCCCAGGTCACCCGGGCGCACCCGGCCGACAATGGCGTTGAAATTGGCGCCATCGCAATAGACGAACCCGCCGGCGGCATGGACCGCGGCGCAGATATCAACGAGGTCGGGCTCGAACAGCCCGCAGGTGTTGGGGTTGGTGATCATCACCGCCGCCACATCCGGGCCGAGCCGCGCCTTCAGGGCATCGACATCAACGCGCCCGCGGGCGTTGGCGGGGATGTTCTCGACCGCATAGCCGCAGAACGCCGCCGTCGCCGGGTTGGTGCCATGGGCGGATTCGGGCACCAGCACGACCTTGCGGGCATCGCCGCGTGCTTCCAGCGCCGCGCGAATGGCGAGCATCCCGCACAATTCGCCGTGCGCGCCAGCCTTTGGGCTCATCGCCACTTCGGGCATGCCGGTCAGCGTTTTCAGCCAATGCGCCAGCGTGTCGATGAGTTGCAGCGCGCCCTGCACCGTCGCCTGCGGCTGCAGCGGGTGGATATCGCTGAACCCCGGCAGCCGCGCCATTTTTTCGTTGAGGCGCGGGTTGTGCTTCATCGTGCAACTGCCGAGCGGGAAGATGCCGAGGTCGATCCCGTAATTCTGCCGCGACAGGCGGGTGTAGTGGCGCACCGTTTCGGGTTCCGACAGGCCGGGCAGGCCGATCGTGGCGCGGCGACCGAGGCCAGCGAGGCGGTCCTGCACCACCGGCACCGGGTCGAGATCGACGCCGCAGCGGTCAACCGCGCCGCGTTCGAACAGCAACGGCTCCTCGAGCATCAGGGCGCGATTGCCGGTGAAGGTTTCGGCCACCGCACCGGTGCCCGGAATCCGCGTGACGCGGCCAACAGTGTTCATGCTCATGCCAACACCTCGTCAAGCGCGTCTTCGAACGCGTCAAAATCCGCATCGGTAGCGGTTTCGGTCACCGCGACCACCATGCCGTTTTCCAGCGCAGCCACGCCCGGGAACAGCCGCCCCATCGAAATCCCGCCGAGCACGCCGCGTTCCGCGAGCTTGCGGATCACCGGCCGCGCCTCCACCGGCAGGCGCAGAGTGAATTCGTTGAAGAACTGCGTCGTTACCAGTTCCACCCCCGGAATGCGGCCCAGCCGCTCCGCCAGTTGCACGGCGCGGGCATGGTTGAGCGCCGCCAGATGGCGCAGCCCCTGTTCGCCGAGCAAAGTCATGTGAACACTGAACGCCAGCGCGCAAAGCCCTGAATTGGTGCAGATATTGCTCGTCGCCTTTTCGCGGCGAATGTGCTGCTCGCGGGTCGACAGCGTCAGCACAAAGCCGCGCTTGCCATCGGCATCCACCGTCTCCCCGCACAGCCGCCCCGGCATCTGCCGCACATGCTTGTCGCGGCAGGCGAACAGCCCCAGGTATGGCCCGCCGAAATTGAGGCCGTTACCGATCGACTGGCCCTCGCCCACCACAATGTCCGCGCCCATTTCGCCCGGCGACTTGATGGCGCCGAGCGAGATGACTTCCGTAACGACGACGATCAGCAGCGCCCCGGCCTTGTGGCAGGCCTCCGCCAGCGGCGTCAGATCGGCGACGTGCCCGAAGATATTGGGGTTCTGCACGACGACGCACGAGGTCTGCGCATCGATGCCGGCGATCAGCGTATCCAGGTCATCGCCCGGCCTGCCGCTGTCCAGCGTCGGCACGGCGGTCACCACCTCGTCATCGGTGAAGCGCGTCAACGTATTGAGCACGCCGACATAATGCGGGTGCACCCCGGCCGAAACCAGCGCCTTGGCGCGCCGCGTCACCCGGCGTGCCATGAACACCGCCTCGGTCATCGCTGTCGAGCCATCGTACATGCTGGCGTTGGCGACCTCCATGCCGAGCAGCCGCGCCACCTGCGTCTGGAATTCGAACAGCACCTGCAGCGTCCCTTGCGCGATTTCCGGCTGGTACGGCGTATAGGCGGTGAGGAATTCGCCGCGCTGGATGATGTGATCGACGGTGGCCGGCACATGATGCTTGTAGGCACCGCCACCGACGAAGAACGGCACCGTGCCGGCGGTCAGATTCTTGCCCGCCATCGCCGACAAGGCGCGTTCGACCTGCATTTCAGGGCTATGCATCGGCAGGCCGGCGATCGGTTCGGCCAGATAGGCCGATGCCGGCACATCGGCGAACAGCGCATCGATATCGGCGGCGCCGATAACGCCGAGCATCGCCTCGCGGTCGGGTTGGGTCAGGGGCAGGTAACGCATGGACTACTCCGGCAAATGGGCGGAAAAACGGATACGAACATAATCGGCGACCCAGTTGCCGGCGTCATCGGCCAGCACCGGGCGCAGCAGGGCGCGGACATCCTCGATGACCTGGGCGCGCTTTTCGGGCGGTACCCCGGCACTGTCGATGAACCCGCCGCGAAACGTGTTGAGCCAGGCCGACATGCCCGATGGCAGCGGCGTCGGGCGCGGGATAATCGCGCAGGCATCCACCACAAACCCTGCCGCTTCGAGCACGGCGCGAAAGCTCTCGGCGGTGGGATAGTAACTGGTTTCCTGCGGCTCGACGCGATAGCCGCGTGTCGCCAGCACCGAGCGGACAGCGACCCGAATCGCAGCGATGTTGCCGTGCCCGCCAAACTCGCCAACATAACGCCCGCCGGGCTTGAGCGCGCGCACCGCACCCGCCGTCACCACCGCTGGCGATCCAACCCAGTGCAGCGCGGCATTGCTGAACACCGCATCGAATTCATGGTCAAACGTCAACGCGCGGGCGTCCATAATGCGGGCATCGAGACCCTTTTCCAGCGCCGCCGCGATCATCGCCTTGTCCGGATCGATGCCGACCACTTCGGCGCCAGCCTCGACCAGTTTCTGCGTTAGCACACCATCGCCGCAGCCCAGATCGAGGATACGTTCCCCCGGCTGCGGCGCCAGCAGGTCCAGCACCTGCGCCCCGAGCGCCGGCACGAACGCTGCGTGCGCCGCATAGAGACTGGGGTCCCAGACGTGAACGGAGCCGATGGTCATGCTAAAGCGTGGCCGTCCACGCCTTGTACGCCGCCGCATCCATCAGGCCGTCCAGCTCCGACACATCGCTCAGCGTCAGCTTGAAGAACCAGCCTTCCCCCTCGGGCGCGGTGTTGACCAGCGCAGGATCGGCCTCCAGCGCCGCATTGGCCTCGGTCACCGTGCCCGACACCGGCGAATAGACATCAGATGCCGCCTTGACCGATTCGACGACCGCAGCTTCCTTGCCCTTGACCAGCACGGTACCGGCCGCCGGCACTTCGGCGAACACCACGTCACCCAGCGCGTTCTGGGCATAATCGGTAATGCCGACCGTGGCGGTATCACCCGTCACGTCGAGCCATTCATGCTCCTTGGTGAAATACAGCGTCATGCGGTGGCTCCTTCGGCTCGGACATAATTCTTGGGTTTGAACGGCATCGGCACGACAGTCGCTGCCAGGAACTTGCCACGCACGTTGATCTCAACCGCGCTGCCATCGGCGGCATGGGCCGGCTCAACATAGGCCATGGCGATCGGCGCCCCCAGCGACGGCGAAAAGCCGCCCGAGGTCACCGTGCCGATCGGCAGGCCGCCGGCGAACACCGTCGCGCCTTCACGCGCCGGCAATTTGCCGTCGACAGCCAGCCCGACACGCTTGCGCGTTGGGCCATGGAGCAGTTGCGCCATGATGATATCGGCCCCCGGAAAGCCGCGTTCCAGCTTGCGCCGCTTGGAAATGGCAAAGCCCAGCCCGGCCTCGATGGGGCTGATCCCCTCATCGAGATCATGGCCATACAGCGGCAGGCCCGCCTCCAACCGCAGCGAATCGCGCGCGCCAAGGCCAATCGGCTTGACCTCCGGCTGCGATAGCAATGCCTCGGCCAGCGCCTCCACTCCGGCGGCCGGCACCGAAATCTCGAAACCATCCTCGCCGGTATAACCCGACCGGCTGATCCACAATTCATGCCCGGCCCAGCCGAAGCCGGCGGCGCGCATGAAGCGCAGCGCCGCCACACCGGGCACCAGCCGCTCAAGCGCCGTTACGGCATCAGGGCCTTGCAGCGCGAGCAGCGCCCAATCGTCGCGATAGGTCACTTCCAGCCCGGCGGACCGCATATGAGCGATATCGCCCGCCTTCACAGCGCCGTTGACGACGAGATACAGGTCGCTGGCACGCCGCGTCACCATCAAATCATCGCGAATCCCGCCGGCATCATTCAGCAGCAGCGAATAGCGCAGCGCCCCGAACGCCAGCCCGATGATATCGCCCGGCAACAACGCCTCCAGCGCCGCATCCTGCGCCAGCGGCAGCAGCACCTGGCCCATGTGGCTGACATCGAACAGCCCGGCGTGCTGGCGCGTCCACAGATGCTCGGCGATGATGCCCCCAAATTCGCCGCTGAACTGGATCGGCATGGCATAGCCGGCAAAGTCCACCATGCGCGCGCCCAGGCGGCGATGCAGCGCATCGAGTGGCAGGGTCAGGACAGTTTCGGTCGATTCGGCCAAGACGGGCCTCCGGCAGCAACAGCACGCACGGAGGCCATCCCCCCGCACCTGCCCCCACCTGTCACCGGACCTGAGAGCTTTCGCCGCACCTTTCGGTACGGCTTACACCTTCGGTGGGGCGCCGCCGAAGCGCGCCCGCTTTCCAGAATGTCGTGAATACGCCAGCGCGGTCCTTTTGCCTGAGAGATTCCGGGGACGGCTTGCTCCTTCGGCGGCGAAGGTTGCCCCCCGCACTCTCCCGCGCTGACGCCGAAGTCTCCCCCGACGACGCCCTATAGCTGCGGTAATCCCGCGCCGCTGTCAATCATGTTGCGGCGCAATATCGCGGTCACTTGGTGACGTTATATGCCAACTGGCCTTCGCTTAGCTGAAACCCGACCAGCACTTCGAAACTCGCGGCGCGCAGTGCCGCCTTGACCAGCGGGTCGGCGAGCGGGTCACTGGCGGCATCCAGGTCGCCGGCCTTGCGCTTGCTGTTGATCTTTTTCTGCACATCGGCGGGCAAGGTCGTTGCCGAGCGGGCCACGCTGGCGCTGGCGCCGCCGCGGCCGACCGCGCGCAACTGGCCATCGGCGAAATCCACCGCCACGCTGCTGATCTGTTTCGACACCAGCAGATTGCCGCCCTGCACCATCGTCGCGAACACCGGCAGCACCACCTGCCGCGCGCCGGCCGCCGATGTGCGCCGCGCCACAACATCATAAGTGATGCTGCTGACCAGAGTTGCCGACGTCTCCCCGCAGGTTTCGCGCACATTGGTGATCGTCGCCACCACATCGATATTGCCCGCGTCAGGCGTGCTGCCCTGGCGGAACAGCGTCGTGTCACCGGTATAGGTCGGCACCGCTACAGCCGGGCATGGCGACCGCTTGATCAGCAGCGGGTTGCGCTGGCAACCGGCGAGCGCCGTGGCGGCAAGGGCGAGAGCGACGATAATACGCAGGTGCGACACGGCAGACAGACCTTTCGGGCGCCCGAACACAGCGGGGCACCAATGCGGCCCCTTCTTAGGCAGCCGCGCGCCCGGCGGCAAGTTTGCGAGTGGCGTCCGCCGCCATCATCGCTTATCAGACGGAGCATGAACGCGCCCGCCTTTCCCCATCCGCAACGTCCGCTGTCCGTGCTTGTCGCTGCCCCGCGCGGCTTCTGCGCCGGGGTCGATCGCGCCATCCATATCGTGGAGCTGGCGCTGGCCCGTTATGGCGCGCCGGTCTATGTCCGCCACGAAATCGTCCACAACGCCTTTGTCGTCGACAGTCTGAAGGCCAAGGGCGCGATTTTCGTCGAGGAACTCGATGAAGTCCCCGATGGCGTGCCGGTGATCTTTTCCGCCCACGGCGTGCCCAAGGCCGTGCCCGCCGCCGCCGAAAGCCGCGGCCTCAACTATCTCGATGCGACCTGCCCGTTGGTCTCCAAGGTCCACCGCCAGGCCGAACGGCTGGTCGAAGGCGGCCGCCACATATTGTTCATCGGCCACCAGGGCCACCCCGAAGTCATCGGCACCTTCGGCCAGGTCCCCGATGGCGCAATGACGCTTATCGAGACGCTGGAAGACGCGCAGAACGTCGTCATCGCCGACCCCGAAACGCTGGGATTCCTGACGCAGACCACGCTTTCGGTCGATGACACCGCCGACATGGTCGCCGAACTTCATCGCCGCTTCCCGACCATCCAGGGGCCCAAGGGCGACGACATCTGCTATGCGACCTCCAACCGCCAGGCCGCCGTCAAGGCGATGGCGCCGCGCGCCGATCTGGTGCTGGTCATCGGCGCCACCAACTCGTCCAACTCGCAGCGGTTGCGCGAAGTCGCCGAACGCGAAGGCGCCGCCTCGCACCTCATCCAGCGCGCCGCCGATATCGACTGGGCCTGGTTTGAAGGCGTCGAAACCGTCGGGCTGACCGCCGGCGCCTCGGCACCCGAAGTGCTGGTGCAGGAAGTCCTCGCCCGGCTCGGCGAACGCTTTGCGGTGACCACCGAAAACATCACCACCGCCGTCGAACAAGTGGTGTTCAAGCTGCCCCGCGCCCTCGTCGCCGACTGAGGCGGCGCAGCGCATGGCGGTTTTCACTCCGGTCTCGGCGGCCGAGCTGGCGGCGTTCCTGCAGCGCTATGACATCGGTACCGCGATCAGCTTCAAGGGCATTGCCGAAGGCGTGCAGAACAGCAATTTCCTGTTGGAAACCACGGTCGGCCGTTACATCCTGACCCTGTACGAAGAACGCGTCGAGATCGCCGCGCTGCCCTGGTTCCTGGCGCTGACCACCCACCTGGCCGACAAGCGCTTGCCGGTGCCGCGCCCGATCACCGACCGCGCCGGCGTGGCGCTGCAAACCCTTAATGACCGCCCGGCCTGCGTCATCGAATTCGTGCGCGGCGTCTCGGTCACCGAACCGACTCCGGCGCAATGCCATGCCGCCGGCGCGGCGCTGGGCCGGCTGCACAGCGCCGTCGCCGATTTCTCGCCCGTGCGCCCCAACACGCTCGGCCCCGCCGACTGGCCGGCGATGGCGACGCGCTGCGGGCATCGCCTCGCCGAAATCGATCCCGGCCTCCCCGACATGGTGCGCGACGCCCTCGCCGCGACCGACGCCTGGCCGCACGAGTTGCCACGCTGCGCCATTCATGCCGACCTGTTTCCCGATAATGTGCTGGTGATGGGCGATACTGTTACCGGCTTGATCGACTTCTACTTCGCCTGCACCGACCTGCGCGCCTATGATTATGCCGTCACCCATTCCGCCTGGTGCTTTTCGGCGGTGGGTACCACGCATTATCCCGAACGCGCCGCCGCACTCGCCGCCGGCTACGCCGAAACCAATGGCCTGAACGCCGCCGAAATTCACGCGCTCCCGCTGCTCGGCCAGGGTGCCGCGCTGCGGTTTTTGCTCACCCGCGCCTATGATTGGCTCAACACGCCTGCGGATGCGCTGGTGACGCGCAAGGACCCGATGGCGTTCGCCAGCCGCATGGACTGGTACGAACGGGCGACGCCGGAAGCGATCCTCGGCGCATGAATAACCGCCCCAAAGTCATCATCGCCACCGATGGCGCCTGCAAGGGCAACCCCGGCATCGGCGGCTGGGGCGCCATAATGCGCGCCGCCAACGGCACCGAGAAAACCCTGTCGGGCGCCGAAGCCCACACCACCAACAACCGCATGGAACTGACCGGCGCCATCGAGGCATTGAACGCGCTGACCAAACCCGCCGACGTCATCTTGTCGACCGACAGCGTCTATGTCCGCGACGGCATCACCAAATGGATCCACGGCTGGAAACGCAACGGCTGGCGCACCGCCGATAAAAAGCCGGTGAAGAATGCCGAGCTGTGGCAGGCGCTACTGGACGCCGCCGCGCGTCACAATATCGACTGGCGCTGGGTCAAGGGCCATAGCGGCGACCCTGACAATGAACGCGCCGACATGCTCGCCAACGAAGCGATCACGAACCTGCGGGGGCGCTAGGTTCGAAGCGCGCTTCGGTGCGGAAAGCGCCGTTGTCGCCCTCCACCAATACGGTCGCGACATAGCCATCGGCCGCGGCCTTTTGTGCGGTTTCGCTGGCGACGGCGGTCGCTGCCTCGGCGCTGGGGTAAAATCCGTACAGATTGCCGGAAAAACTCACCCGCCACTGGTCGCCGGCGCGGACCACGACATATTGCTCGTTCGCCATGAAGCGCCTTTCAAGTTGCTGCCCCCGAGATAGGCGCGCCAAACGAACCCACAAGACCCTCCACTCCCTCGCGGGCTGGAGAAACCCTTTACACCCCCGCACCACCCTGCTTTGCTGCCCGCAAAAGGGGACCTATCGCCATGATCGCAAACAATCTCAACCGTCGCCACCTGCTTGCCGGCGCGGCGCTGGTCGGCAGCGGCCTCGCCCTGCCCGGCCGCGCGCTCGCCGCCAGCGGCGACCTGAAATCCATCCGCGCTGCCGTCGATCGCCAGCTTCCCGAAAACATCGCGCGCATCCAGGACTGGATCAAGCACCCCGGCATCGCCGCCGAGAACTGGCAGATGGACATGGCCTGCAACTATACGATGGGGCTGCTGAAGGACGCCGGCTTCCAGATGGTCAAGAAAATGCCGACCGATGGCCAACCGGGCATTTTCGCGACGCTCGACGCCGGCGCCAAACGCACCGTCGGCATCTATTTCATGTATGACGTCAAGCAGGTGAACCCCGCCGAATGGACCACCCCGCCGTTCGACGCGGTGATCGGCGACAAACCCGGCTTCGGCAAGGTCATCACCGGCCGCGGCGCCATCAACCAGAAAGGCCCGGAAGCCGCCTTCCTCGCCGCGCTCCATGCCTTCCGCGCCGCCAGCAAGAAGCTGCCGGTCAATCTCGTGCTGGTGGCGGAGGGCGAGGAGGAAATCGCCTCCCCGCATTTCCATCAGATCGTCCAGGCGCCCGAAGTGATGGCGGCGCTGAAAAAGGCCGATGGCATCATCATCCCCACCGCCTGGCAGGGCCGCAACGGCGCCGTGCAGATCAATTTGGGCTCAAAGGGCCCGCTGGAATTCCAGTTAATTGCCAGTGGTGAAAAATGGGGCCGCGGGCCCAAGGGCGATATCCATTCGTCGCAGCACGCCCATGTCGACAGCCCGGTCTGGCACCTGGTGCAGGCGCTGAACACGCTGGTCGCTGCCGATGGCCACACCCCCGCCATCGATGGCTGGTTCGACAATGTCCGCCCGCTGACGGCGCGCGAAAAAGAACTGATCGCCGCCAGCGCCAAGGCCAGCAACGAGGACGAGGCCAAGCTGGCGCTGGGCGTCAAGGCGTGGATCAACGACGAACCCTGGCAGACCTCGCTGGAACGGCTGGCATCACAGCCGACTGTCAACATCCAGGGGCTGGTGGCGGGCTATACCGGCCAGGGCGGCAAGACCGTGCTGCCGGGCCGGGCGGAGGCCAAGCTGGAATGCCGGCTGGTGCCCAACCAGACCGCCAGGGAAGCCGAAACCAAGCTGCGCGCCCATCTGCAAAAGCGCGGCTTCGGCGATATCGAGGTCAATGTGTCGGGCGGTTACGACCCCACCGAAACCGCCGAAACCAGCCGCGTCATCCGCGCCCAGCAGGCGGTTTATGCCCGCGCCGGGGTGCAGCAGACGCTGTATCCGCGCAACGCAGGGTCGTGGCCGGGCAGTGTCTTCACCCAGCCACCGATCTCCCTCCCCGCCGGGCAGTTCGGGCTCGGCCATGGCTCCGGGGCGCATGCGCCGAACGAATATTTCGTCATCGAATCGAGCAACCCCAAGGTGCAGGGGCTGGCCGGCTGCACCATGGGCTTTGTCGATTTCCTGTATGAAATGGCGGTGGTTTCCTGATGCGCGCCCGCACGATTGCCCTTGCCGGCGTTGCCGCGCTGCTGCTCGCCGGCGGCGGCTGGTATGCCAGCCTCGACCGGGAAACCCGCGGGCTGCTCGCGGCGTTGCCGACCAACGCCGATGTGCTGGGCTGGTCGCAGGACCAGCGCGACGCCGCCTTCCGCGCCATGGACCGGCTGCCGGTGCTCGCCGAGGCCGCAGATATCGCGCCGTCGACGAAACCACTGCCGCTACCCGCCGGCAGGCCACTGGCGATCCCTGGGGTGGACGCCTATCTCGCCGGCCAGCGTGCCGCCGGCATTGTCATCCTGCACGACGGCAAAGTGCGGTTCGAACGCTATGGCCTCGGCTTTGATGCCAAGGGCCGCTGGACCAGCTTCTCGGTCGCCAAGTCGTTCACCTCCACCCTGGTCGGCGCCGCGGTGCAGGACGGCGCAATCAAAAGCCTGGAGGACAAGGTCAGCCTTTACATCCCCGATCTGCGCGGATCGGCCTATGACGATGTCTCCGTCCGCCAGTTGCTGACCATGAGTTCCGGCGTGCGCTGGAACGAGGATTATGAAGACCCCAAGGCCGATGTCGCGCTGTTCAACAAGGCGGAGCCCGACATGGGCATCGATGCCACCGTCAGCTACATGCGCAAGCTGCCGCGCGCCCACCCGCCCGGCACGGTGTGGCACTACAATACCGGCGAAACCAATCTGATCGGCGTGCTGGTGTCATCGGCTGTGAAAAAGCCGCTGGCGCAATATCTGCAAGAGAAAGTCTGGCAGCCGGCGGGAATGGCGGCGAGCGCCACCTGGCTGAAGGGGGCGACAGGGCATGAAATCGCCGGCTGCTGCATCCAGGCCGCGACGCGCGATTTCGCCCGCTTCGGGCTGTTCGTGCTGGCGGATGGGGTAGCCGGCGGCAAGCGCATCGTGCCGCCCGGCTGGTTCGCGCAAGCAACCACGAAGCAGATGGACATCGGCGAGCCCGGCCATGGCTATGGCCTGCAATGGTGGACCTATGACGATGGCAGCGTCGCCGCCCAGGGCATTTTCGGCCAGGGCATCTTCATTGACCCGAAACGCCGCCTCGTCATCGCCAGCAACGCCGACTGGACCCGCGCCACCAAGGGCCCCGAAGGCGATGCGCGGGAGGTATTTTACAAGCAGGTGCAGGCGCTGATCGACGCAGAGGGTTAACCGCCCTCTCCCGCCGGCGAGAGGGGGGCTAAACCGCTACGAACCGGTCCACGCCGCCCGCGTCTGTCGTCCGCCGGATCTTGCCGCGTTCCTCCAGCCAGTGGAGGTGTGCCACCGCTTCGCCGGTCGCGATGCCGTAATCGCCCTCGCCGATCGGCTTTCTGAACAACGTCGAAAAACTCTCCACGGCCGTTCGCGGCGTCGCACACAGCGCCAGCAGCTTGTCCAGCTTGTCGACATGGTCATCGCGCAATTGGTCGAGCCGCACATGCAGCCCGGTGAACGGTTCATTGTGCGCAGGCAGCACCAGCACGTCCTTGTCGATCTGGCGCAGCGTCTCGATACTCTCCAGCCAGTCGCCGAGCGGATCAGCATAGGGTTCGGTCGGGTAGACCGACACGTTCGAGGTGATGCGCGGCAGCACCTGGTCCCCGGAAATCATCAGGCCGTCATCCGAGACAAGGCACGAATGTTCCGGCGAATGGCCGCGCCCGGTGACGATGCGCCATTGCCGCGTGCCGATGCTCAGCACATCGCCGTCCTTGATGCGCTTGAATCCGGCCGGCAGCGGCCGCACGATCTTGTTGAAATGCCCCCAGCCGCGCGTGCGCAGCGTTTCCAGCACGGTATCGGGCCAGCCGGCGCGGATGCCGAAATCCACCGCCTCGGTCGGCGGCGCGTCGCGGATATCGAGCGTCAGCGTCCGCGCCAGCAGATATTCGGTGCGGGCAATTTCCAGCGGCACGTTCCAGCGCTGGCACAGCCAGCCGGCCATGCCGATATGATCGGGGTGGTAATGCGTCACGATCACCCGCGTCACCGGCTTTCCCGCCAGCGGCCCCTTGAACAGTGCATCCCAGGCCTTGCCGGCGCCTGGCAGCGCAATGCCGGTATCGACCAGCGCCCAGCCGTCCCCCGCATCCAATGCCCAGAGATTGATATGGTCGAGCCCACCCATCGGCAGCGGGAAGCGGATCCAGTGAACGCCGGGTGCCACTTCGAACGTCGTCCCCGCCGGCGGTACCCAGCGGCCGTGCGGATAATGCAGCCCGCGCAGATCCTGCGGCCCGCGCGGCTCGTCGGGACTCGCCAGAATGCGCGCTCGCTCCGGCGCGGCAACAGGGTCGGTGAGCGACTGGTCAGACATATCCCAACCTTAGGTTGACGTTTACGGCAAGTCGACTCCCACTTGCCGAAATCGCGCCGCCGGGGGATTAGGCACGCCATGCACCCCAACGCCGCCTTTCGTTTCAAGCCCGACGACCCGGCGCTGGCGTTCGTGGTGGCGCACGGCTTCGCCAATATCTTCGGCATGACGCCCGATGGCCCGCGCGTCGCCCATGCGCCGCTGCTGGTCATGCCATCGGGGACCCTGCGCTTCCACCTCGCCAACATGAACGCGCTGGCGCCGCATCTCGACGGCGAACCGGTGCTGGCCAGCATCGGCGGCCCCGGCAGTTACATCAGCCCGAACTGGTATGCCGACCCGGCGGTGCATGTGCCGACCTGGAACTATCGCACCGTCGAGATCGAGGGCACCGTCCGCAAACTCGGCTGGGACGATCTCGGCGATTTGCTCGACCAGTCCGCCGCCACTTTCGAGCCGCGCGTCGGCGAAAACTGGACGATGGCGAAGATGGCCCGGCCGCGCGCCGAAGCGATGATGAAGTCGATCACCGCTTTTGAACTGGCGCCTGACATCATCCGCGCCACCGACAAGCACAGCCAGAACCGCAGCGAGGCCGATGCCCGCGGCGTCGTCGACGCGCTGGAACGTATCGGCGACACGGCAGGGGCGGCGGCTATCCGGCGGACGCGCGGGTGGTGAAACTCGCCGTCTTTGATTGCGACGGCACGCTGATCGACAGCCAGGTCAACATCCTGCGCGCCATGCGGCTGGCGTTTGACGCCCACGCGCTGCCGCCGCCGGCCGACCATGATATCCGCCGCGTTGTCGGGCTGAGTCTCGTCGAGACCATGCGCGTGCTGCTGCCCGATGGCGACGCGCCGCTGCACGAATCATTGGCGCAGGATTACAAACAGGCCTTCTGGCGGCTGCGCGCCGACAAGGGGCTCGACCCGGAACCGCTCTACGATGGCATTGCCGACATTCTCGAACATCTGCGCGACAGCGGCTGGCAATTGGGCGTCGCCACCGGCAAGTCGGATCGCGGCCTGGCGCTGGCACTGGAGCATCACGGCCTGACGGGGCATTTCATCACCCTGCAAACCGCCGATCGTCACCCATCGAAACCCCACCCATCGATGCTGCGCGCCGCTCTAGCCGAAGCCGGCGCCCGCGCCGAAAATGCCGTCATCATCGGCGACACGGTGTTCGATATCGCCATGGGCGCCAATGCCGGGGTGCGCGCCATCGGCGTCGATTGGGGCTATCACGACGCAGTGGAATTGATGGGTGCCGGCGCCGTCGGCGTGGCGCTGGATACCGCGCACCTGACAAGGCTGATCGATGGCTGAACCGGACACCGCACCGCTCATCCTGTCCCCCGCCGAAGCGAAGAAGCGCTTTGCCGCCTATCTGCTGCTCAAGCTGACCGGTCTCGCCGCGCTGTTCGCCGGGGTTTACCTGTCGCGCACCGGCATCAACGCCCCCGGCGTCATCCTGCTGCTGCTCGGCGCCGGGTCGATGTTCGTCAGGCCGCGGATGATCGGCCTGACGACGCGGCCGGAAAAATGAAGCGATTCTACAAACTGGCTGCCGTCACCGGCGACGCCGCGCCGTTCGGCGTCGCGCTCGATGGCCGGCCGCTGCGCACGCCCGCCCGTGCCTCGCTGGCGCTGCCGACCCGCGCGCTAGCGGATGCCATCGCCGCTGAATGGAACGCGCAAGGCGATGAAATCCACCCTCGTTCGATGCCGCTGACCGGGCTGTCCAATGCCGCCATCGACCGGGTGGCCCCTGACCGCCAAGCCTTTGCCGACGGCCTGTCGGTGTTCGCGGAGAACGAGCTCCTCGCCTATCGCGCCGAGGCTCCGGCACCGCTGGTAGCGCGACAGGTGGCGGAATGGGACCCGTGGCTGGCCTGGGCGCGGGCGCGCTATGACATTGATTTCACCTTGGTTGCCGGCATCATTCACCGCCCGCAACCGCCGGAAACACTGGCCCGCATTACCGCCGCCTATCGCGCCTTCGATGCGTTCCAGCTGGCCGCACTCAACCCCATTGTCACCATCTCCGGCTCCGCCGTTATCGGCCTTGCGGTCGCCGCCGGGCAGATGGACGCGAACACCGCCTGGTCAGTCGGCCATCTCGATGAACTGTGGCAGGCCGAACAATGGGGCAAGGACCCGCTGGCGGAGGCCGGCCACACGGAACGCCAGGGCGATCTGGCGGCGGCGGCGGCGATGCTGGGGCTGCTGTGACGGACTTGCCGCCGTTCCGCCGAATTACCGGCGCGCAAAGCTAACTCGGCTGCACTTTTGAATATCTCGCATTTCAGCTACGTTTCTTGACGAACGCCCGCATTGATCCAAGTCTGAGGTCGTATGACAGTTTTAGATGATGTGGCGGACTTGGTTCGGCGGGTGAAGCCGCACGGAATTTGCGACGATTGCATTGCGCAGGATCTTGGGCTGACTGTGAGGCAGCACGCAAATCACAAAACTCGAGCACTTGCTGGATCAGGAGGGTTCAAACGAGAAATAGACCTGTGTCATCGATGCGGAGCAGCGAAGCTGGTCATCTATCATAGTTGAACCTCGAAAAGACGGAATCGCCCGGGTTGCGGCTCGACAGAATATGCGGCTAAGCACAGCGCAACCAGACGGGGACGAAGATGCTCAAGACCCTCGAAGAACTCGAACGCCGCCGTGATGCCGCTCGCGCCGGGGGTGGCCCCAAGCGCGTCGATGCCCAGCACGCCAAGGGCCGGCTGACGGCGCGCGAGCGCCTCGACATATTGCTCGACCCAGGCTCGTTCGAAGAGCTCGACATGTATGTCGAACATAATTGCGTCGATTTCGGCATGGATGAGCAGAAATTCCCGGGGGACGGCGTCGTCACCGGGTCGGGCACCATCAACGGCCGGCTGGTGTTCGTGTTTTCGCAGGATTTCACCGTCTTCGGCGGATCGCTGTCCGAACGCCATGCCCAGAAAATCTGCAAGATCATGGACATGGCGATGAAGGTCGGCGCCCCGGTCATCGGCCTCAATGATTCGGGCGGTGCCCGCATCCAGGAAGGCGTCGCGTCGCTGGGCGGCTATGCCGAGGTGTTTCAGCGCAACGTGCTAGCCTCGGGTGTCGTGCCGCAACTCTCGCTCATCATGGGCCCCTGCGCCGGCGGTGCGGTCTATTCCCCTGCGATGACCGACTTCATCTTCATGGTGAAGGACAGCAGCTACATGTTCGTCACCGGGCCCGATGTGGTGAAAACCGTCACCAACGAGATCGTGACGCAGGAGGATCTCGGCGGCGCTATCACCCACACAACCAAATCCGGCGTCGCCGATGTGGCGATGGAAGATGATGTCGACGCGCTGCTGCGTACCCGGATTTTCTTCGATTTCCTGCCGCTCAACAACCGCGACGGCGCGCCATACCGCCCCAGCGCCGACGATCCGGCGCGCCTGGAACCGAGCCTCGACACGCTGGTGCCGCCGTCCGCCAACAAGCCCTATGACATGCACGAGCTGATCCGAAAGGTCGCCGACGAGGGCGAGTTCTTCGAGCTGCAACCCGGCCATGCCGGCAACATCATCATCGGTTTCGCCCGCATCGAAGGCCATACGGTCGGCATCGTCGCCAACCAGCCGATGGTGCTGGCCGGGTGCCTCGACATCAATTCGTCCAAGAAAGCCGCACGCTTCGTGCGCTTCTGCGACGCCTTCTCCATCCCGATCGTCACGTTTGTCGATGTTCCCGGCTTTCTGCCCGGCGTCGCGCAGGAGCATAACGGCATCATCAAGCACGGCGCCAAGCTGCTGTTCGCCTATGCCGAAGCGACGGTGCCGAAAATCACCGTCATCACCCGCAAGGCCTATGGCGGCGCCTATGACGTGATGGCGTCCAAGCATCTGCGCGGCGATTTGAACTATGCCTGGCCGACCGCCGAAATCGCCGTGATGGGCGCCAAGGGCGCGGTGGAAATCATCTTCCGCGGCAAATCGCCGGAGGAAATTGCCGAGCGCACCGCCGAATATGAAGCGCGCTTCGCCAACCCGTTCGTCGCGGCGTCGAAAGGCTTTATCGATGAAGTCATCATGCCGCATTCGACCCGCAAGCGCATCGCGGTAGGGCTGCGCAAGCTGCGCACCAAGAAGCTGGAAAACCCCTGGAAAAAGCACGACAATATTCCGCTGTGACGGCATCGCTCTTCCTGCGGGAGAGGTTGGCGATCTTCCTGCTCCTCGCCGGCTGCTCCGTCGGCGGCGGCGATGCCCAGCGCCTCGGCACGGCCTTCTGCGCCGCAGTGGTTGCGCATGATGAAAGCGCCGCCACCGCGCTGATGACGCCCGCCGTCCAGGCGCAGATCCGCAGCCTGCGCGCCTTTGACGCCGATTTCCGCCGCCAACGCCCCGGCGACAAGCCGCCGCTGGGTGACGGCCTGCGGCTGACTGCCTTTCCCGATGCCGTCACCGGCTGCCGCGTCACCACCGAAAACCCGTTGCAGATCGTACTGCATTATGCCCCCGCCGGCGCACCGAATGACGGCTGGCGCGACCGGCTGTTGCTGGTGAAATCCGCCGATGGCCGGTTGCAGATCGGCGATATCGCCTTTGGTAGTGACAATCGCGTCCGCCTGCGCGGCTGGCTGGCGGAGTCGATGGTCGGATGATCGCCTATGACATCTTGAAATTCCTGCACATCACCGGCGTCGTCATGCTGCTCGGCAACATCACCGCGACGGCGATCTGGAAATTGTTTGCCGATCGCACCGGCGACGCGCGCATCATCGCCTTTGCCCAGAAACTGGTCACTTATACCGATTGGAGCCTGACCTTCTGGGGTATCGTGCTGCTGACCATCGGCGGTTATGGCGCCACTTATGTCGCCGGCATCGACCCGTTCGGCGAACGCTGGCTGGTGTGGAGCCAGGGGCTGTTCGTCTCGGCCGGGCTGGTCTGGCTCGGCCTGCTGGTGCCGATCCAGATCCGCCAGGCACGCGCGGCAAAACTGTTCGCCGGCGGCGGTGAGGTGCCGGACAGCTACCGCCGTGACGCGCGCAGCTGGATTCTTTGGGGGCTGATCGGCACTGTGCCGCTGGTGGCGGCAACCTGGTTGATGGTGGCCAAGCCGGTCTGATTGCAGGCGTTTCCAAGCATAGACATGTCATCCCGGAGTCGACCCGGGGTGACAGAAAACTCGGCGAACAGCCACAAACCGCAGTCGAGTCGCGCCGCAACCGCGCCGAAAATGTCACATCCGCCAAAAATGCGAAATTAATCCGAGCGTTCCGAAACGCTGTAAGGCACGGATTTCAATTGGTAAATTTTAGAAAAAGCCCCACGCAGTGATATCATAACAGACTTAGATGACATTTTCGTGACACAAAAGGATTGAACCCGTCGAAAAAGAGCGCAGTTTTCCCGCAACGACCTGATATGGCACGTGCTTCCAGCGATTTTCGCCGGAGGAAAACAACGCAAAGGCGCACAGATTTGCGCAAAGGAGACTCATGATGACAGGAACTTTCCTCCGGCCCCTTGTCGCCGCCGCCCTGCTTTCGATCAGCATCCCTGCCCTCGCCGAACCGGCGTTTTCGACTGCGCAAGTCCGCGTCGATACCAGTGGCATCGATCTGACCTCGGCCGCCGGGCGCCAGACTCTTGAACGCCGTATCAATACCGCCATCAGCGCCATGTGCGGCGCGCCGGTGTTCGGCACCCGCGACGAAGCCGATGCGCTGCGCGCCTGCCGCACCGAAGCCCGCGCCGCCGCCGAGCCACAGCGCCGCATGGCGATCGCCCAGGCCAATACCGTCGCACTGCGCAACTGAAAATCCAGCGCTCCGGATGCCGATGCGTCCGGAGCCGCTTGCACCCTGCGCCACGCCGGGTAAGGGAGAAGCCCTGTCTTGATGGGGTTGCTCGTGTACAAAAAGATCCTGATCGCCAACCGCGGTGAAATCGCCTGCCGGGTCATTCGCACCGCGCGCGCCATGGGCATCAAGACCGTGGCTGTCTACTCCGATGCCGATGCCGGCGCGCTGCACGTCCAGCAGGCCGATGAAGCCGTGCATATCGGTGCCTCCGCCGCCGCCGAAAGCTATCTCGTCGCCGACAAGATCATCGCCGCCTGCAAGGCCACCGGCGCCGAAGCGGTGCACCCCGGCTATGGCTTCCTGTCCGAACGCGCCAGCTTCGTCGAGGCACTGAGCGCGGCCGGCATCGCCTTCATCGGCCCGCCGGCCACCGCCATCGCCGCCATGGGCGACAAGATCGAATCGAAACGCCGGGCGCTGGCCGCCGGTGTGTCGGTCGTGCCCGGCTTTGTCGGCGAAATCGATGATACCGAGCATGCTGTGCGCATCGCCGGCGAAATCGGCTACCCGGTGATGATGAAGGCGTCGGCCGGCGGCGGCGGCAAGGGCATGCGGCTGGCGTGGAGCGAAGCCGATGTCCGCGAAGGCTTCGAAGCCACCAAGCGCGAAGGCCTCGCGAGTTTCGGCGACGACCGGGTGTTCATCGAAAAATTCGTCGAACAGCCGCGCCATATCGAAATTCAGCTGATCGGCGACAGCCATGGCAACATCGTCTATCTTAACGAGCGCGATTGCTCGATCCAGCGCCGCCACCAGAAGGTTGTGGAGGAAGCCCCCTCCCCCTTCGTCACCCCCGAAATGCGCAAGGCCATGGGCGAACAGGCCGTCGCACTGGCGAAAATCGTCGGCTACACCAGTGCTGGCACGGTGGAATTCATCGCCGGGGCGGATCGCAGCTTCTACTTCCTCGAAATGAACACCCGGCTTCAAGTCGAACACCCTGTCACCGAATGCATAACCGGGCTCGACCTGGTCGAACTGATGATCCGCGTCGCCGCCGGCGAAGCCCTGCCCTTCACCCAGGACGAGGTGCAGCTGAACGGCTGGGCGCTGGAAACCCGCGTCTATGCCGAAGACCCGTATCGCGGCTTCCTGCCCAGCATCGGCCGCCTGTCGGCCTGCCGCCCGCCGGAGCCGGGCCGTGAAGGCGCGGCGCTGGTCCGCATCGACACCGGCGTTGTCGAAGGCGCCGAAATCAGCATGTTCTATGATCCGATGATCGCCAAGCTGATCACCTGGGCCCCAACCCGGGCGCAGGCGATCGCCGCGCAGGCCGATGCTCTGGACCGCTATTTCATCCGCGGCATCAGGCACAACATCGATTTCTTGTCCGCCATCATGGCGCACCCGCGTTTTCAGGCCGGCACCAACGTCACCACCGGCTTCATTGCCGAGGAATATCCCGAAGGCTTCCACGGCGCGCCGCTGGACGCCGACACCCGCCACGCCATCGCCGCCACCGCCGCCGTGGTGCAGGCGATCGAGGCGGAACGCGCCCAGCTGATCGACGGGCAATTGTCGGGCCACGGCGCCGAATATGGCGAAGCCTGGGTGGTGGAGCTTGCCGGCGAACAGATGCCCGTTGTGGTCAGCGGCGACGGCGACCGCTTCGAAGTTGAAATCGGCGATGACGTCATCAGCGTCGCCACCGACTGGCGCGTCGGGTCGCCGCAGTTCAGCGCCGATATCGCCGGCACCAACCGCACCCTGAGCGTTGAAAAGGCCGGCAGCGGCCTGAAGATCACCACCCGCGGCGCATCGCACCGCGTCCGCGTCCTCACCCCGCGTGCCGCCGCCCTGGCGCGCTTCATGATCGCCAAGGTCGCCCCCGACATGAGCAAGTACCTGCTCTGCCCGATGCCCGGCCTGGTGGTCAGCGTGGCGGTGGCCGAAGGCGACAAGGTGGAGGCCGGCCAGCCGCTCGCCACCGTGGAGGCCATGAAGATGGAAAACATCCTGCGCGCCGAAAAGGCCGGCACCATCGGCAAGGTGCTCGCCAAGGCCGGCGATTCGCTGGCGGTGGATGCCGTCATCCTGGAATTTGCTGCCTGACAGGCGGTTCTCACGCCGGGTGATCGTGAAATTGGCACTAAAAGTGCAACAAGATAGTAAAGATCGGTTTGGGATTACGCGTTAACTAACTGTTATCATGGTGCCGACCGGCGCTTCTGGCTACCGCAACTGAAGTAGCAATTCAGTAGCGGAGCGTACCCAAGATGACGATCAAGATGAAGCTGGCGCTGGCCGCCATCGTGCTGGCCATGCCGAACACCGCCCAGGCGGCGGTCAACCTGGTCGTCAACGGCGATTTCAGCCAACCTGTCACCGGTGGCGGCTGGGGATTGTTCGACAGCATCCCCGGCTGGTTCAGCGAAAGCGGCGATACGCTCGAGGTCGGCAACGCCGGCGTCTATGGTGCCAGCTGCAACACGCCGTCGTGCCAGTTGCTGGAGCTGAACGCCAACCGCTTCGGTTCGGTGTCACAGGTCGTCACCGGCCTGCATGTCGGGTCGAGCTACGAACTCGGCTGGTCGATGGCCGGTCGCAACGATGGCGGACCACAGCTTCTCGATGTCTTTCTCGATGGCCAGCAGGTCAGCGGCATGGCGAGCAACGGCTTTGCTGGCTGGGTCGACACTGTCCGGCGCTTCACCGCCACGTCGTCGTCGGTAAAGATCAACTTCGCGTCGCGCGATGCCGGCGGCAACCAGAGCTATGGCAATCTGATCAGCGATGTCTCGGTCGCCGGCGTACCCGAACCGTCAAGTTGGCTGATGATGATCACCGGCTTCGGCATGGTCGGCGTGGCGGTGCGCCGCCGCGACCGGCTGGCGCTGGCCTGACCCGGCCGGCCGGCGCGAAAACGCCGACTGCAGCCGCTAGGGCTCCTCTGCCACGCAATCGAGCAGATCGCCCGGCTTGCAATCGAGCGCCGTGCACAGCTTGTCCAGCGTTTCGAAGCGCACGCCCTTGACCTTGCCGGACCGGAGCAGCGACAGGTTGGTTTCCGAAATGTCG
This sequence comes from Polymorphobacter sp., assembly GCA_049318305.1. Classification (GTDB taxonomy): domain Bacteria; phylum Pseudomonadota; class Alphaproteobacteria; order Sphingomonadales; family Sphingomonadaceae; genus Sandarakinorhabdus. The sequence goes on along the minus strand of JBMOGO010000038.1, from coordinate 6,631 downwards.
ATGGCAGCCGCCAGATCCTTGGCGCGCATCTTGCGCCGCGCCAGCATGATATCGAGCGTCACGATGATCGGCATGATCAGATGATCTGGCGATTGTCGGACGCGATCTCGGCAGCCAGCGCATGGATGCGGCCAAGCAGGCGGATGGCAAGGCCAAGCACCGCGAGCACGACCAGCGCGCTGAAATAGGCGGTGCCCAGCGCATCGAACCGGTCCTCGAACGGTCCCAGGCCGAGTCCGAGAACGGCGCTGACGATCAGCCAGTCGCCAACGCGGCCCAATGCGGCACTGCTTCCCGGAGACAGCACATCGCCGGCCGCCATCGCCTTGAACATCGCGCGGGCCGACCAGAGCGCGGTGAGCAACGCCAGGCTGGGCAGGGCATCGGCCGCCATGCGGCCCAGCCCGGCCCAGGCCGCCGGGGCTTGCGCATCGCCGGCCATGACCACGGCCTTCAACGGCATATAGGCGAGTTCGGAAAACAGCAGGAAAGCGCCAAAACCGAACAGCCAGCCAAACAGCGACTGCAACGAACGGCTTTTGGCCTGAAGGTCGTTAGGGGTGAGAGACATGCGATTGCCTTTCATTGATTCGCATTTAATTTATGTATTACATAAATAAATCTCTCCCCTGCGTCAATCCCTTCATGCGGGGTGGTTTTGAAGCGGCTGGCCATCCGCGCGTGGCACCGCGCCATTGCAGGCCGTCAAAGCAGGGCGGCACCTTCATGGGCGAGCAACCAGCGCTTGCGCTCCACCCCTCCGGCATAGCCGGTCAGCGCGCCCGACGCGCCGATGACGCGGTGGCAGGGCACGACGATGCCGATGGGGTTGCTGCCATTGGCCAGCCCCACGGCCCGCGCCGCGCCGGGCTGCCCCAATGCCGTCGCCAGCGTGCCATAGCCCTGCGTTGCTCCGGCCGGGATGCGCCGCAGCGCCGCCCAGACGCGTTTCTGGAAATCGGTGCCCGCTGTCGCCACCGGCAACGCGTCGAGCGCCGCCAGGTCCCCGCCGAAATAGGCATCGAGCGCCGCCGTCACCGCCGCCGGCGCTTCCCCCGGCACCAGCGTGAAGGCGCCATAATGCCGCGCCAGCAGTCGCTGCATGCGCTCGGCAAAGTCGCTGAAATCCAGCGCGCGCAGCACGCCATCCGCATCGGTGACGAGCAAGAGTTCGAACGCCGGAGCGGCGTAGCGGGCAAGGGTCAACTGCATGTCGGGGGCTCCTCTGATGCGTTTGCGCCGCGCGGCAGGCGTTTCGCCATGCACTGCAGCAAAGACTTCGTTGAAGCGGCGGACACTGCCGAAGCCCGCCTCGGCGGCGATCTGCGCCATCGGCAATGTGCCGGCATCGATCAACCGCACCGCCACCGCCAGCCGCTTGGCCTGCGCCACCGCCACCGGCGACACGCCGAGATGCTTGGCAAACAGCCGCCGCACTTGGCGGTCGCCAACACCCAACTTGTCGCCCAGCGCCTCGACGGCAACCGGCGCATCTGTGGCATCGAGCGCGCCGGCGTCAATCAACCCCAGCGCCCGCCGCACGCTCGCCGCCGTACCGATCCACGCCGGCGAACCCGGCAGGCTTTCGGGCCGGCAACGCTTGCAGGCGCGAAACCCGGCCGCCACGGCCGCCGCCGCGCTGGCGTGAAAAGTGCAGTTTTTCGGCAACGGCAGCCGCGCCGGACACACTGGCCGGCAGTAGATGCCGGTTGAGCTGACGCCGACAAAGAACACGCCATCGAAAGCCGGGTCACGGCGCGCCATGGCGGCATGGCAGGTGGCGGGATCGGGGATGCTCATGGCGCTGGTGTAGCGCCAGTGCCGCCGCGAGTCTGGCGGTTTTCGGACGTAACCATTTTTCCACTGTGGGGGAGGAACGCTAAATCCCTCCCGGCCGCCGCCGCGCGCCGGTCTCGTCGAAATCGAAATCCGGCGGCACGAACACCGCTGGCGCCGCCTCCACCTCGGGCGCATCAAACCGTATCACGAACGCCAGGATCGTCGCCACCGCACCGAACAATTCCTCCCGCACCGCGTCGCCGCGCCGCGCCGAAAAGAACAGCGCGCGAGCCAGCCGCGGCGTGCGGATGACCGGAATTTTCAGCTCCCTTGCCACCGCTATGATCGCCTGCGCCATTTCAAGCCGGCCCTTTTCCACCACCACCGGCGCTGCATCGCTGCCCGGCTGATACCGCATCGCCACGGCGAAATGGACCGGGTTGACCACCACCACCGACGCATCGACCATGCCGGTGCGCAGCCGGCGGGTGGCCGCGGCAAATTGCGCCCGCTTGATCGCCGCCTTCATTTCCGGCGAGCCGTCATTCTGCCGGGCTTCGCGCTTCACTTCATCGAGCGACATCATCAGCTTGCGTTCGCGCAGGGTGAACGAAATCGCCCCGTCGATCGCAGCAATCACCAGCAACATGAGCGCTGCTGCGCCCAGCAGCCGCACCACCGCGCCGCCGATAATTGCCAGGGCACCGCCATCATCACCGATATTGGCGAGTCGCGGCAGCAGCGGCAGCACTACCACCCCGGCGACACCCGCCACCGCCGCCAGCTTGAGCACCGCGGTGAACGCCCCGGCCAGCCCGGTCATCGAGAATATCCGTTGCAGCCCCGATACCGGGTTCACCCGCGCAAACTTCGGCGCGAGACTGGCCAGCGTAACGTGGCGCGACGCCGCAATTCCGAGCCCGGCCGAAACCACCGCTACCGCCGCCGCAAACGCCACTGGCAAGGCCACCGGCACCCGCCCGGCAAATTCGGCCAGCGCGATCCCGTGATCTTGCGCGCCGGCGCCCAGCGCACCCTTCAGGAAATCCGCCAGCGCCGTCCACAACAACGGCCCGCCGGCCGCCGCCAGCAGCGCAGCCACCCCCACCGCTGCCGCCGCCCCCAACTCGCGCGGTTGCCAGACATTGCCCTGCTTGCGTGCCTCCTCCCGCCGCCGCGGGGTGGCGGGAAGGGTTTTCTCGGCGTCGCTCACAGCAGCCCCCAGGCGGCGTCCAGCGTCACCCCCGCCCGGCCCAGCAGCGCGTCAAAAAGCAACGGCAGCGCCCAGACAAACGCCAGCAGCAGCGCCGCCGGCCCCACCGACATCGCCCCCAGCTGCGGCGCCGACCGCGTCGCCACCGCCACCAATAGATTGCCCATCAACAAGATCGCCACCACCGGCAGCGCCATCCGCAGCCCGCCGGCGAACATCACCGCGCCATAGGTCGCCACCAGGTCGAAGCTCACCGCCCCCGGCGGCAGCACCTGCTGCCCCGAAACCACCGCCGCGAACAGCAGCAGATGGCCATCCCCGCCCAGGAACGCGCACCACAGCAACAGGCTGAACAGCCCGCCGATGACCGACACGCTGCCGCCCGCGCTGGCAAAGCTGGCAAAACCCAGCCCGATGATCTGCGCCGCGACTTCGCCGGCCATCTGCGCCGCGGCGAACGCCAGCCCGACCGCCAGCCCCGCCAGCAGCCCGGCCAGCACTTCGCCGGGCAGCATCGCCAGCGTCAGCACCGGCGCCGCCGGGCCGAACGCCGTGAACACCGACAGCGCCGCCGCCACCGCTAGCCGCGCCCGCCACGGCAGCACCGCCCCGGCAAACGCCGGCAACAGCGCCAGCATGACCAACGGCCGCACGCCCGCGATCGTGAAGCGCGTCATCACCGCCAGCCCGTCGAACGCCGGTAGCTCGACGATCACCGGATCGCGCCGACCATGTCGAGCAGCCCGCTCGTCATGAAATCACCCAGCGCCTGCATGACGCTGTCCCCGGCCACCGCCATCACCGCCACCAGCACCGCCAGCTTGGGCAGGAACGACAGGCTGGTTTCCTGTACCGACAGGATGGTCTGCACCAACCCGACAACCACCGCGACAATGAGGATCGGCACCAGGAACGTCGCCGTCGATTGCGCGAACAACAGCACGGCGCTGCGGGTAATCTCCACCAGCATCCGGTCATCGGGCATGTCGCCCGCCGCCACGGCGACCAGAATGCCCCTCACCCGCTGCCCCCGAAGCTTTTGGCCAGCGAACCCAGCACCAAAGTCCAGCCGTCGATCGACACGAACAGCGCGAGCTTGACCGGCAGGCTGACCGTCGCTGGTGACACCATCATCATGCCCAGCGACATGAGGATGCTCGACACGATCAGGTCGATGACCAGGAACGGCAGGTAAACGACAAAGCCGATCTGCATCGCAGTTTTCAATTCGCTCGCCACAAAGGCCGGCAGCACCACCGCCAACGGCACGTCCATCGGCGCCACGAAAGGGCCAGCACGGGCGATTTCGGCGAATTTACGCAGATCGGCCTCGCGCGTTTGCGTCAGCATGAAGCGTTTGAGCACATCGCCAGCGCGCCCCAGCGCCACGTCCGCCGCCACGCTGCCCGCCACCATCGGCTGATACGCCTCGTCATAAATGCGATCGAGGCTGGGCTTCATCACGAATACCGTCATCAACAGCGCCATGCCGACCAGCAACTGGTTGGGCGGCGACTGGCCCAGCCCCAGCGCCTGGCGCAAAATCGCTAGCACGATGACGATACGGGTGAAGCAGGTCATCATCAGCAATGCCGCCGGCAGCAGCGTCAGCGCCGACATGAGCAGCAGTATCTGCAGCGATGACGACAGCGTCGGAAGCGTTGCGGCGAGGGTCGGCGCGTCGGCCATCACTCGGTTTCCGTCTCGGCGAGCCGCACCAGCCCGGTGCGCGCCTGTCCGACCAGCAGCCGCCGGCCACCGAATTCCACCACCAGCAGCCGGCTGCCCGGCCCCAGCGGCAGTGCCTGCACGATGCGGGCGTGCGGGTGCGCCGGAGCGGGAAGTCGCGCGCGCAGGCGCGAAAGGAGGTCCGCGACGCTCATCCCCCAGCCTGCGGCACGATCTCGGTCAGCTTGACGCCGAACCTGTCTCCCACCGCGACAATCTCGCCGCGCGCGATCAGCCTCTCGTTGATCAGCACATCGACAGGTTGGTCGACCCGCCGGTCGAGCGTGTGGACCGCCCCCACCTGCAACGCCAGCACCTCGCGCAGGCACAGCTTGACCGCCCCTACCTCCACTGACAGCCGCACCGAAATCGCGCCAAATGCGCCCAGATCGGCAAGTTCCTGCCCGTGCATCGGCCCCGGCACGATGGCGTTCATGACATTCCCCCCAGCATTTCCACCGCCACCGCGACCACTTCCGCCTGCTGCCGGCCATCGGGCAGCGGCACCAGCGTCACCCGGCCGATGCGGTGATCCCCCATGATCAGCGGCATTTCCCGGCTCGGATCGATCGGCAGCACGGTGCCGCAGCGCAAGGCGCCCAGCGCCGATACCGGGGTCATGCCCGTCGCCAGCTCGACCCGCACCCGCATCGGCAGTTCGAACACGCACTGCGCCAGCGCCGCCACCGGCACGGGCGGCGGCGCTGGCGTCGCCGCATCAACCGGCGGCGGCACATGCGCATGCCCGGTGATGCCGGCAACCACGATATCCAGGTCGACACCGGGCAAGCGGCAACCCTGCGGCCAGTACCGCTCCGCCACGCTATCGAGCACCGCGGCCAGCACCCGTGCCTGCCGCGGCGCCGCGCTGCCGCCCGCCGGCATTCGGTCCAGGTCACCCCCCAGTTGCAGCGTCGCCAGTGCCGAGGCCAGCACCGCGGCAACGCGCGGCACCGGTGCGTCACCGACAGGTTTCGGCGCGCGGCCTTCGGTCACCACCACCGGCAGGCCGAACATTTGTCCCAGCGCCACCACCGCGCCGGCGATCAAGGGCGCGAAATCATGGTCATAATCGTCCATTCCTGCATCGAACCGCGCCGGCGGCGGCAGGAACGACTGCGGATACAGGTCGGGGACAACCGCTTCGGACCGGATGCGCAGGTCGCTCACTGAACCACCAGGCTGGTGAAAAAGACATCCTCGACGTCGCCGGTGACACCTTTCGAGCGCAGCACATCGTTGATCGCAGCCTTCAACTTGCCGCGCAGCTTGTCCTTGGCCGGCCGGTCGGCAACATCGGCCTCCGCCAACTCACCATGCACTTCCAGTGCTTTTTGCCTTTGTTATCAATCTGATAGAAGGCTCATTTTACCATGAGGAAGCACGGCAAATCACCCGAATCGACTCAAAAGCTGCGTAACTTCAACGCCTTGAAATCCAAAACCGATAGTTATCCACAGGCAACTAAATCTGTCATCGTCGGCAACCCATTTGCTTCCGTGTCAGGAGAAGATGTTATGGATAACGAGCGTTCAAAAAGAATTGGTCGGACAACTGGAAAGAGCACCCAAATATCTATTGATAGGCAAATATCTTTGCAAGCCCAAATATCTCTCGATGCAGGGGAAACGGCCGCCCCTGACAATGCTTTGGAAAAAATCTATTGGGACAGTGACTTGCCCGGCTTTGGCATCCGGGTTTATGCGTCCGGTCGCCGGGTGTATTTCGTGCAATATCGCGAGCGCGGGAGGACACGGCGGCGGACGATTGCGGCTGTTGACGAGATCGAAACGCGTACCGCACGCCGCCGTGCGCGCAAGATTCTTAGCGAAGTTTCGATCGGCCTGGGGGTCGAGGATCCGTTCAAGGTCGTGGTCGACGCAAGCGCAATGCGCTTTGCCGACCTGGTTC
>JBMOGO010000037.1:0-27807 GCA_049318305.1 Polymorphobacter sp. | reverse complement strand
CAACCTTGGCATCAACACCGGGACGGTGACGCTTGGCACCAACACGGCGGCCGGCATCGGCAGCATCGCGATCAACAATAATGCGACGCTGGCAGCCGGCGTTTCGGGTCTGGTCCTCGCCAACGACATCCAGACGACGGCCAACGGCATCGTCAACTCGGGTGCCGGCACGTTCACGCTGAACGGTCCGATCTCGGGTGCGGGTTCGATCTCGCAGGTCGGTACGGGCAATCTGGTGCTGAATGGCGCCAACAGCTTCCGCAACCTGGGCATCAACCAGGGCACGGTGACGGTAGGCACCAACACGGCGGCCGGCATCGGCAGCATCGCGATCAACAACAATGCGACGCTGGCAGCCGGCGTTTCGGGTCTGGTCCTCGCCAACGACATCCAGACGACGGCCAACGGCATCGTCAACTCGGGTGCCGGCACGTTCACGCTGAACGGTCCGATCTCGGGTGCGGGTTCGATCTCGCAGGTCGGTACGGGCAATCTGGTGCTGAACGGCGCCAACAGCTTCCGCAACCTGGGCATCAACCAGGGTACGGCGACGCTTGGCACCAACACGGCGGCCGGCATCGGCAGCATCGCGATCAGCAACGGCGCGACGCTGGCGGCTGCGGTATCCGGCCTGGTGGTCAACAATGACATCCAGACGACGGGCGTCGGCACGGTCAACAGTGGCGCCGGCAGCTTCACGCTCAGCAATATCGTTTCGGCTGGCGGCAGCATCGTCAAGGTCGGCTCTGGTGTGCTTAACCTGACCAACGCCAACCTCTACACCGGCGGGACGGTCATCAACGCCGGCACGATCGGCATCAACACTTCGACTTCGCTCGGAACGGGCACTTTGACGATCAATGCCGGAACTTTGCTGGCCAATGCGGGTGGCCTCTCGGTCGCCAACTTGATCAACTTTGCCGGCGCAGGAGCGATCGACACAGCTGCAAACGCGTTAACGATCACTGGTGTGATCGGTGGCAGCGGCCGGATCACCAAGGCCGGTACTGGCAGTCTGACCCTTGCCGGGGCCAACACCTATTCTGGTGGCCTGACAATCGCTGCGGGCTCCATCACCGGTTCGGTGGCCACTCTGGGCGCCGGCGGCATCCTCAACAACGCAGGCCTGGTGTTCAACCAGACGGTGGACGCAACCTTCAACCAGGTGCTTTCGGGCACCGGCACGGTCTCCAAGATCGGCGCTGGCAACTTGACGATCGCGTCGGCAAATACGCTGACTGGTCCGACCACGGTGACGACTGGCCGTCTGACGGTCACGGGGTCGCTGGGTTCCTCCGCTGTAACGGTACAGACCGGTGCGTCGCTGGCCGGCACCGGCACGGTTGGCGCGTTGACCGCACAGTCCGGCGCCACAATCGCACCGGGCACCACGGCGGGTACGATTGGAACGCTGTCGGTTAACGGCGCTCTGGTGCTCGCGGCAGGATCGACACTCGCGGTCGATGTCGCAACGACCGGGGCTGATCGGGTTTCGGCAACCGGCGCGGCGTCGATTGCCGGCAACCTGGTACTGACGCCCGCATCCGGTGGCACGACGTTCAACCAGAGCTATACTCTGGTGTCGTCGAGCGCACGGACCGGCACCTTCGCCACGACAACTGGCCTTGGCAGCTTTGGAGCGGCGTTCAATCCGACGCTGGTTTATGATGCGACCTCGGTAGTCCTGCGCCTCGCACCGGCATCGCTGGTCGGGCTTGGTGGTGCCGGACTTTCCGGCAATGCCCTCGCGGTTGCGGGTGCTTTCGATACGGCCATTGCTGGCGGCTACAATCCGCAGCCGTTCTTTGCGCTTTACAACCAGGGCGCCAACACGGCCAACGCACTCAGCCAGCTGTCGGGCGAGATGCACGCTGCCGAACGTCGTGTCCTCCTCGAAGACACGCGTGTGGTGCGTGAAGCTGCGTTCGATCGCTTGAATGCCGGCCTGTCGGCCATCGCCGGCACACAGGCTGTCACGTCCGAAGATGCCGACAAGGCGATCACCTTCTGGCTGCGCGCTGCCGGTTCATGGGGCACTGCCAAGGCCGATGGTGTTGGCAGCCGCTTCGAAACCGAACAGCGCGGCGTGCTGACCGGCGTCGACTATGCCACCAACGGTTTCAAGGTGGGCGGCATGTTCCACTACACCAAGACCGATGTGGACTTTGTCTCGCTGGGCAGTTCGGAAGTCGAAAGCGTTGGCGGCGCCATCTACGGTGGTTATCGTCAGCCAGATGCCGGCTTTGCGGTCGGCGCCGGCGGCTCGATCGCCAGCAACAGTGCGGATGGTGCGCGCGGCATCACGGCGCCGGGTCTTGTCCAGACACTGTCGAGCAATGTCGACGGCACGACCTACCAGATCTTCGGCGAAATCGCCTTTGACCTGGTCAAGGCTCCTGAAACGCGCGTCGAACCGTTCATTCGTGCCGCATATGCCAAGGTCGACTCCAAGGCCCTTGTTGAAACCGGCGGCATTGCAGCGGTTGTCGCCGGCGACCAGAGCAACGACCTGACCTTGACTACCCTCGGTCTGCGCGGCGCCTTCGATCTCGGCATGGCAACTCTCAGTGGTTCGGCCGGTTGGCAGCGTGCAAGCGGTGATCGTTCGGCGGCAACGCTGGTGGCGATTACCGGTGTCAACACACCGTTCACGATCAACTCGGTGGCTCTCGATCGCGATGCCGTTGCTCTCGAAGCCCAGGCAAGCTTCCGCCTGTCGCCGAAGATCAACCTCGGTGTTGGCTATAGCGGTGTCATCGGAGACAAGAACTCCGACCATGGCGGCCGGGCGACCCTTACCGTCGGCTTATGATCACCAACGCAACCATGAAGACGGCAGTGCCCACAAGGCGCTGCCGTTTTCATGTCGACCCACTGTAATGCGCGCTGGTCATACGGCCATTTGTTGACGTGAACCGGCTACGCCTCTAGCGCGGGCGGATGAATTTCCTGTCGGACAATGCCGCCTCTCCCTGTCCTGAAGTCCTTGCCGCGATTGCCGCCGCTGCGCCCGCAGCGGCGGCCGGCTATGATGGTGACGAACTGACGAAACGGCTTGATGATGCGTTCGGCGCACTGTTCGGCACGGCGTGCACAGTCCTCCCCGTGGTAACCGGAACGGCGGCCAACGCACTGGCGCTGGCAGCCATGGTCCCGCCTTATGGTGCGATTGTCTGTCACCGGGAGGCGCATATCCAGGTTGATGAGTGCGGCGCTCCGGCGTTCTTCACCGGCGGCGCCAGCCTGATGCTGGTCGATGGGCCGGACGGCAAGCTCAGACCGGATGGCATTTCCGCTGGCCTCGCGTCGCATCGCGGCGATGCCCACCAGGTCCAGGTCCGCGCCCTGTCGCTGACCCAGGCCACGGAATCGGGGACCGTTTACGATCCTGCCGAAATGTCGGCACTGGGCGCCCACGCCAAGGCGCAGGGGTGGCGGCTTCATGTGGACGGCGCGCGTTTTGCCAATGCAGTGGTCCATTTGGGGTGCCACCCGGGCGACATCAGCTGGCGGGCCGGCGCGGATATCCTCAGTTTCGGCGCGATCAAAAATGGTGGGCTGTCGGCAGAAGCGATCATCAGCTTTGCCCCCGAACTGAACGACGACTTGCGCTTCAGGCGCAAACGCGCCGGGCAAATGCCGAGCAAGGGCCGGTTCCAGGCGGCGCAGCTGCTGGCGATGGTGGAAGGCGATGTCTGGCTGCGCAATGCCGCCCGCGCCAACGCGGGCGCAGCTCGGCTGGCTGCGGCGGCGGGTGACAGGGTCATGTACCCCGTCGACGCCAACGAAGTGTTCCTGCGCTTGCGGCCCGGTGAGGCCGGGCGACTGCGCGAAGCCGGCTTTGGTTTCTACGACTGGGGTGCTGCAGGGTCGGACGAGGCCCGTTTCGTGATCGCCTGGGACACCCCTGATGAAGCGATTGCGGCGTTGGTCAGAGCGATCGGCTGACGGCCGCTGCGCGCGCGGCAGTTTGGCGTTTGAGCCTTCCCGGAAAGCCGCCTAAGCCCGATCGATGACCGCGACCACAACTGTAACACCCGCAGAACCGGGACGGCTTTCGCCGCGGATGATCCTGTACTTCCTGATCATCACGTTGATCTGGGGGTCGACATGGCTGGTCATCAAAACGCAGTTGGGCGTCGTGCCAGCGTCATGGTCGGTGGCGTGGCGGTTCCTGATTGGGGGCAGTGTGATGATGATGGTGTGCCTGGTGCGGGGCCGGTCCCTTCGGCTCGGCTGGCGCGGCCATGGGTTTGCCTTGCTGGTCGCGGTGATGCAGTTCGCGTTGAACTTCAACCTTGTCTATCGTGCCGAGGAACATGTCGCCTCCGGGCTGGTGTCGCTGACATTTGCGCTACTGGTAGTGCCCAATGCAGTCCTGGCCTGGATATTTCTGGGCCTTCGCATCACGCCAGGCTTTGCGCTGGGCAGCGTGATCGGCATCATCGGCGTCGGCATGATGTTCGCGAGGGATCTGGTCGTTCCTGGAGCGGACGGCGATGCAGTTATCCTCGGGCTGTGCCTCGCCGGCGGCGGGGTCTTGTCCGCCAGCGTCGCCAACGTCATGCAGGCAAGTCGCGCCGGCAGGGCATTGCCGCTTGAGGGTGGCCTCGCCTGGTCGATGCTATATGGCGGCATCATCAACGCCGGCATCGCCCGGGCCATTGCCGGCCCACCGGTGTTCGATCTGTCGCTGACGTATCTGGCGGGGCTGGCGTATCTTGGCATCGTGGCATCGGCGGTGGCGTTCAGCCTCTATTACGCCTTGATCCGCGAACTGGGCGCCGGCAAGGCGGCCTATAACGGAGTGGTGGTGCCGTTGGTGGCTATGGCCTTGTCGACGCTGTTCGAAGGCTATCTCTGGACGCCGCTCGCCGTTTCGGGCGGTGTGCTGGCCATGGTCGGGTTGGTCGTCGCCTTGCGCAGCCGCGGTTGACCCAACGCGGCGCGTCGGCGCATGCTGGCTCGAGAGGATGGTTCCGGCAATGTCGACAGCGTGCAACAGTTGCGGGGTGCGTGATCGGGCGCTGTGCGGCACCCTGACCGACGACGAACTTGCCGACCTGTCGCGGCTAGGGGTGCAACGCGCCTTGTCGCGCGGTGAAACGCTGTTGCGTGCCGGAGATCCGGCGCTGGTCTGCGCCAATGTCCAGTCGGGCGTGCTGAAGATCGCCAGCGTCACCGCCGGCGGCAGCGAGGCCATTGTCGGGCTGGTTTATCCCGGCGATTTCATCGGGCGGCCGTTCGCCGAATCGGCAGACCATGATGGTGTGGCGCTGACCGATGTCACGCTCTGCGTGTTTCCGCGTGCTATCTTTGAAAAGGCGCTGACCGATCATGATCGGATGGAGCACCTGCTGCTGCTGCGCACGCTCGGCGATCTGGACCGGGCGCGTCGCTGGCTGGTCCGGATGGGCCATGCCAGCGCCAGCGCGCGCGTCGCCGGCTTTCTGGACGACATGCGCCGCCGACTGGCGCTGAATGATTGTCAGCGCGGTGCCGAACCGGCGCCGCTGGCACGGTTCGATCTGCCGCTCAGCCGCGGCGAGATTGCCGATCTGCTCGGGCTGACCATCGAAACAGTCAGTCGGCAAATGACCCGGTTGCGCGCCGCCGGCATCATCGACCTGCCGGGCGGCCGCGCTATCGTCATCACTGATGCAGCCGCACTGGCCGAGGCTGCTGAAGATCTCGGTTGACGGGCTTCGGGCCCGTTTCGATCGCTCGTGCGTTTGATCGGTATCAATGCGGGGATGTGCGCGGCGTGGCATCGTTCCTTCGTCATGATGCCTTTGCCAAGGGAGAGCGGCGATGAAGACGATTTTGGTGCATATCGATGCAGACGACGGCCAGGATGCGCGTTTGCAGGCGGCGTTCGATCTGGCGCGGGCCTTTGGCGGACACCTGTGCTGTGTGCAGGTGACGCCGTACTCGGCCTATGCCCTGGGTGAGCCGGCGATGGGGGCGTTCCCGATTACCGCCCTGATCGAAGCCATCGAAAAACAGCGCCGCGACGAACGCACTGCGGTGGAGACGCGCTTGCGTGCCGAGGGGCTGGGCTGGGACTGGTTGAGCCGGGACGGGGATACCGTCGAGCGCCTGAGCGAGGCGGCGCGACTTGCCGATGTGGTGGTAATGAATGCCGGGCCGTTTGCGACCGCTGCGGGCATGCGGCTGGCGCTGGTTGGCGATGTCGCCATCCACGCCCCGGCGCCGGTGGTGGCGGTCGCGCCGACCAGCCGCGGATTTGCGGTGACGGGCGCGGCTTTGGTCGCCTGGGACGGCTCTAAAGAGGCGGCGGTGGCGATGCGCGCGGCATTGCCGATGCTGCGGCTGGCCGAATCGGTTGATATCGTCACGATTGAGGAAAAATTCACCGAGTTGCGCGCGCGCGATGCCGCGACCTGGCTGTCGCGCCACGGGGTCTCCGCCGAAGTCATCGAGCGTAGTGACGGCGGCCAGAGCATCGAGGCGGTGCTGCGTGCAGTACTGACGGAGCGCCGTTCGGCGTGGTTGGTGCAGGGCGCCTATGGCCATTCGCGGCTGCGCCAGACGCTGTTCGGCGGCGTGACGCGCGGCTTGCTCGCTGACGCTCCGGTGCCGCTGGTTCTGGCCCATTAGCGGTAGCCGACTCCCTCCCAGCCAATGGGAGGGAGTCGGTTCCTTCGGCCTGCTCGAAAAAATCATCCGATTTGATTCAGATCAAGGAATTGCACGATCCACCCGCCATATTCGGGACATCGGGTGAGGGCACCCGACGAACGGAGGGCCGATCATGCGGATCGATTTTCAGAACCCCGAAACCGGGTCGTTGGTTACGGCACCGCAGGTCCCGGCACCCGCCGCGACTGCGGCACCGGCACCGCCGCTCAGCTTCGACATTCCCCGGCGAGTGTTGCGCCAGCTTGTGCTCGCCGCCGCTGGCTATCTGGCGGTCATGGCGACCGCCTTTCGTGCCGGCGAAGGCATTGGCATCATCTTCGTTGTCTTCGGTGTGGTGTTGGTCGGCTATTATGGGCTCCCCATCGTGATGGCCCGTGCTAGCGGTGCTCGGGGCTCCGAGGACGACCGGCGTGGTGCATGGGGCGTCGATACCGCCAGCGGCTATCTGACCGGGCGTGCCGCTTGGGCGCAGATCATGACCGTGCCGCTGCTCATGCTCGCCTGGGCGGTGTTCATTGCCTTCCTGATGTAAAATCGGCGCGGCGCCCGGCATCTCGCGTAACCCGCCATTTTTTGAGAGCCGCGCGTTTCGACCCTGACTGGCGCCTGCCGTGTTCACGGACACAGCAGGCGCTTTTCGTTTGCGCCCTGCTGGAGCCGGTTGCAGTCGATTGAGGCCCCCTCTGACGCTTGCACGGGCGGGTGAGGGTGTTCTTTCGGTATATCCTTACCCGGTGCGCTGGCGTGTCTTTCGCATCCCCCGCAAGCGGGAGAGGGGCGCTTCCGCATGACCGCGATCGGCGGTCATTGATGCGTCATGGCCTTATTCGGCCGCGACTGGTATTTCCAGTGCCCGCGCCGCCCGCCACAATTTCTCGATCGTCGCCGGCATTTCGACCTGCGTGCCATCGAGCGCGTCGATGATGGCGTTCATGATCGATGGCATGGCGCCGATGGTGCCGGCCTCGCCGCAGCCTTTGACACCGAGCGGGTTGGTTGGGCTTGGCGTGCCGAGCGTATCGAAGCCGATGGCGGCCGGCATGTCGTCGGCGCGCGGCACGCCATAGTCCATGAAGCTGCCGGTCACGAGCTGGCCGTCGTCGGTGTAGACGACATCTTCGAACAGCGCCTGGCCAAGCCCTTGCGCGACGCCGCCATGGATCTGGCCTTCGACGAGCATCGGGTTGACCAGCTTGCCGAAGTCATCGACGAGCGAATAGCGGGTGATCTCGACCTTGCCGGTCTGCGGGTCGAGCGCGATTTCGGCGATATGGCAGCCGTTGGGGAAGGTCGGCGCTGGCGTGCCGGTGGTGTATTTGCTGCGCCCGTCGAGCCCGCCGGGGTGCGCTGTCGCCAACTCGGCAAGGCTGCGGGTGGCGTTGCTGGCGCGGGCGCGGAACACGCCATCGGCATAATCGATATCGTCGGCGCCAAGGTCGACGCGCGCCAGTTCGATGCCGCGTTCGATGAGCGCATCGGCCGAGGCGAGGACAGCGCCGCCGCCGAACGCCATCGAGCGCGAGCCGCCGGTGCCGTTGCCCTGGTCGAGCCGGTCGGAATCGCCCTGCACGATGCGGATATCGTCCATGTCGATGCCGAGCCTTTCGCTCAGCACCTGGGCATAGGCGGTTTCATGACCCTGGCCGTTCGACTGGGTGCCGACCGCCATTTCCACCACACCATCGGCGGCGACGCGGACATCGGCAAATTCATCGGTGCCACCGCCGCCGGCGATTTCGACATAATAGGCCATGCCGCGTCCGAGGCGCAGGCCCTTGGCAGCAGCGGCGGCCTTTCGCGCCGGAAAGCCGTTCCAGTCCGCCTGGAGCAGCGCCTTGTCGAGCACGGCAGGGAAATTGCCGATGTCGAAGGTCAGCCCGATGCCATTGTCATGCGGCAGTTCGGAGGACGTCAGCAGGTTGCGGCGGCGGATGTCGTCGACAGCCAGGCCGAGTTCGCGGGCAGCGGCCTCGATCAGCCGTTCCATCACATAAGCCGATTCGGGGCGCCCGGCGCCGCGATAAGCATCGACCGGTGCTGTGTTGGTGACGACACCATGGACAAGGTTGTGGATGACCGGAATGCGATAGACCCCGCCCATGATCTTGCCGCCGGCCAGTGTCTGGATGGCGGGGCCGAACTGCGCCTGATAGGCACCGAGGTCGGACCAGGTTTCGACCGCCAGCGCGGTGATAAGGCCCGAATCATCAAAGCCGAGCCGGCCATTGCTGACCATGGCGCGGCCATGGGTATCGGTCTGGAAGGCGTCGCCGCGTTCGCCGGTCCATTTCACCGGGCGGCCGAGGTGGCGGGCGGCGTGCAGGACCAGCGGATATTCGGCGTAGATGAAGGTTTTCATGCCGAAGCCGCCGCCGACATCGCCGGTGACGATGCGCACCTGTTCGACCGGCACCTTGAGAATCGGGCCCGCCAGCATCTGGCGCATGCCGGCCACGCCCTGGCTGCCGGTGGACAGGGTAAAGCCGGTTTCGGCATCATATTCGCCGAGCGCGGCGCGCACTTCCATCGAGGTGGGGGCGACGCGGTTCTGCACGATGCGCAGCGAGGTGACGTGCTTCGACCCGGCGAGCGCGGCCGCGGCCTTGTCGCCATCACCCACCTGCCAGTCGAACAGGGTGTTGCTGTTGGCTTCAGGCCAGATCTGCGGGGCATCGGCGGCGAGTGCTGCATCCAGCGATGCGACCACCGGCAGTTCGGCATAATCGACTTCGATCGCTTCGGTGCCGGCGCGCGCCGCTTCGCGGGTTTCGGCGACGACAAAGGCGACGGCATCGCCGACAAAGCGCACCCGGTCGCTGGCGAGCAGGATGCGCGGCGTGGTGACCGGGCCGGACAGCGGCACCAGGCAGGGAATCGGGCCGTAATCGGCGACATCGGCATGGGTATAGACCGCGAGGACGCCGGGAATCGCCAGCGCCGCGCTGGTATCGATCGAGCGGATTTCGGCATGGCCATAGGGCGAGCGCAGGGTCACGCCGAACAGCATGCCATCGCGTTGCAGATCGTCGGTGAATTTGCCGTTGCCGGTCAACAGCCGGACATCTTCGACACGCTTGACCGACTGGCCGGCTCCGAACTTCATCGTGCAGTCTCCCGTAAGCAGGCGGTCAAGCCTGTGCGATAATCTGGATAGCGCAATTTGTAGCCCAAATCCCGCGTCATCTTGCCATTGGCCACCCTGCGGCATTCGCCATAAAAGGCGCGGCCCATCGGCGACAGCCGCGCCTCGTCAAGGCTTTGCAGCGGCGGCGGCGCGGTGCCGAGCAGGTGCGCGGCATATGCGGTGACGGCTTCGCCCGGTGCCGGTTCGTCATCGGTCAGGTTGTAGATGCCGCTGCCGCCGCTGGTGCATGATGCCAGCATGGCGCCGACAATGTCATCGACATGGATGCGGCTGAAGACATGGCCGGGCAGATCGATGCGCGCCACCGGGCCTTGCCGCAGCCTTTCGAGCGCGCTGCGGCCGGGGCCATAGATGCCGGGCAGGCGAAACACCCGCACCTGCGGGTGCAGCGCCTGCCAGGCGTGATCGGCGGCCAGGCGCCCGGAGCGGCGACCATTGGTCGGCGACGCTTCATCGACCCAGGCGCCGCCGGAATCGCCATAGACGCCGGTCGACGACAGATATCCGACCCAGCCGGCATTGGCGTTTGCAATCGCTGCGGCATGGGCGACAAGCACCGGGTCACTGTCATCGGCTGCCGGAGGTACCGATGACAGGATGTGGCTTGCCGACGCCAGCGCGGCGGGCAACCGGGGGTCGTCGAGGGTCAGTGTGTCGGCACCGGCCCGGGATCGCACGGCGGTCACGGTGCCGCCGCGCGCCGTAACGGCCGCAGCGAACCGGGCAGCCGTATAGCCAAGGCCAAGAACAACGAGATGCATCAGGCGATGTTATGCTCGCTGGCCGGCCGAAAGGCGAGGGGGCGTCAGGCGGGCAGCGGCTTCAGCGCCAGTCCTGCCGGCTGGTGCGCGAACCAGGCATGGGCATCGATGGAGGTCGCCTGGACCCACCGGGCCTTTTCGGCGGTATAGCCGTGCGAATTGTCGGGATGCAGGTCACGCGCGCGCTGTTTCTCGGCAGCATAAGCGGCAGCGACGGCAGGGTGTGCACGCAGATAGTCGCGAAAGGCGAGATTGTGCCAGATCTGGTCCGACCCGCTTTCGAAGAAATGCAGATGCACCAGCCGCGTTTCATCGCGCGGCAACGCGTAAAAGCGTCGGCCGGGAATGCCGTACTCACCGTAAAAAACATATCCCAATGCTTCGATGCGTGACTGCTGCCCGTCCAGCACCGCAAGGCTGGCAACAACCGGCAACAGGTCGATGATCGGCTTGGCTTTCAGTCCCGGTACCGCCGTCGAGCCGATGTGGTGTACAGCCAGCAGGTTGGGCCGCAGCATGGCAAGCTCGTCAGCAAGCGACTCTGCAATCCCGGCCCAGGCCGGATTATGGTCGACGAGCGAGACCGCGATCGCATTGAGCATAGCCGAAACGTTAACCGCTAACGAAACACATATCAAACGTTCCGATGCAGCTGCCACCTATCGAATATCGGACTGCCCGAGATGTTCCGCCTTCCAGCGCATGGCCGTTGCAACCCGGGTGTGACCCGACGGGTGATCGAAGAACAGGGCTTCTTCGGTCGGACCAGGCTCGATCTTGCGATATTGCGACAGTTTCATTGCGACGCTGGCGAAACTTTCAGGGGCGCGGGCGGCGTTCAGCCCGAAGCGATCGGCCTCGATCTCCTGTGTGCGAATCAGGGTGTTGAAGATCGGCGTGAAGGCAAAGCCGATAACGGTCAGCACCAGCATGCCGATGGGCAGGATCGCCGGGTCGTCGAGGCTGGTCACGCCCCAGCTCTTGCCAAAACGGGCCAGCAGCCAGGGCAAGGCCCGCGCCGCCAGCAGGAACATGATGGCCACCACCAGCGCCAGGGTGATCAGCATTTTCCAGATGTGGTTGAGGACATAATGACCAAGTTCGTGCGCCATCACCGAACGCACTTCATCGACCGGCTGCTTGAGCAGATTGTCGTTGAGCGCAATGCGCGTCGTGCCGAACAGGCCGGCGACATTGGCGGATATGCGATCCGACTGGCGCGACGCATCGACAAGATAGACATTATCCGCCGGCACGCCATTGGCGCGCGCCATCGACAGCACGGAATCCCGAACCGGGCCCGCCGGCAGCGGCGTATAGTCATTGAACAACGGTTCGACATAAATCGGCGCTATGGTGATGAAGAAGGCCAGCCCGGTGATGGTGATACCCGACCCCAGCACCCACCAGTCGCGCGGCGCGCGCCGGATGGCGGCGTGGATGCCGATGAACAACACCGCGACGATCAGGCTGTTGATCAACGTGACCAGCGCCGCCTCCAGGCCCCATTCGGCAAAATTCTGATTGAGCAGCCCATAGTCCCGCTCACGGAAAAACTCCGAATAGATCGCCAGCGGCAGTGTCAGCACGGCAAACAGCAGCATGAATACCAGCGCGAACAGGAACGATTGCACGGCGCGGTTGCGAACCGACCGTCGTACCAGGGCCGACAGCCGTGCCGCCCAGCCGAGTCGCAACACCAGCAGAGTGGCGATGATCGCCGCCAGTGCGTCCCACAGGATCAACCAGTAGCCGCCTTCGAAATAGGCGTCGGATTTGGCGCGGGCGGCGCCGTTCAGTGTTGCCATCCAGGCTTGGGTTGCGAGTTCAGGGTCGAAAGACATGGTTGCTCCGGATTGGTGTTTGATGTGAGTAACACGGCTGGCCGGGAATGCAACATATACGCCGGCATCGCGGCCGCAGATATTCTGCGTGTCGTCATGCAACCTAAGCCGCCGCCGTGTGTTGTCATCAACAGGCAGCGCGATCAGTCCCCCCGCTTTCGCTGCCTTCAAAGTGGACCCGGCCATGACACTCCCCCCCGAGCATGGCCGGGTCCCATTTTCTTTCCATCGGCATCAAAACGGCGGCGTGGAACCATTTCCGCAGCGACTCGTTCTCGCCTTGGACCCCAACAGAAGAACCCGCCATGAAGACCAATTTTGCTGTCGCGCTGCTCGTCCTTTCCGCCGGCCTGTCGCTGGCTGCGTGCAACAAGCCCGCAACCGACGCCAAGGCCGATGCCGTGCGCGCCGAAGCCGATGCGACAGCCGCCCAGGTCGATACCAACGCCGACACGCTGGAAAAGACCGGTGAAAACCAGGCGGCTGCGATCGAAGGCGCTACCGACACCAAGGCTGACGCCATGCGCAACACGGCCGATGCCATCGAAAAGACCGGCGAAAAGCAGGCTGACGCGATCGAAGACGGCGCTGCGATGACGACCAGCAAGGACGGCTCGACCGTCACGACGACGACTGTCGAAAAGAAGTAAGCCGCACCCACCTGCGGCCAAGGCAGCGCCGGGTCATTTCGACCCGGCGCTGTTTTGCTGTCTGCGGCGCAAGAACCCCTTCGACATCCCGGCGCAAGCTTGGCAGGATAGGCGACATGATGAAGCTCGATGCCCAGGCCGTCCCGCAGCTCAGCGCGGTTAAACTTTCTGACTATCGGCCGCCCGACTGGTTGATTCCCGACGTCGCGCTGGATTTCCGGCTGGGTGCGGAATCGACCCGCGTGCTGTCGCGCCTGCACGTTCGCCGCAATGGCGCGCACGACCGGCCGATAGTGCTAGATGGCCAGTATCTGAATACGCTTTCGGTTCAGATCGACGGTGTGCCGGTCAACGCCGAACCGAACGGCGATACGCTGACGCTGACCATTGCCGGTGACGCCGCGGTGGTGGAGATCGAAGTCGAGATCGCGCCTTCGGCCAACACGCGCCTGATGGGGCTGTACGCCTCGCAGAACCGGCTGGTGACGCAATGCGAAGCCGAAGGCTTTCGGGCGATCACCTGGTTCCCCGATCGTCCCGATGTGCTGTCGAGCTACACGGTCCGGCTGGAAGGCGACAAGGCGCTGTATCCGGTGCTGCTGTCGAACGGCGATCGCGGCGCTGCCGAAACCTTGTCCGATGGCCATCATGCCGTGACCTGGACCGACCCCTGGCCCAAGCCGAGTTACCTGTTCGCGCTGGTGGCCGGCGACCTGGCCGCGCTGACCGACAGTTTCATCACCGCCAGTGGCCGCAAGGTCGAACTGGGCATCTGGACGGCGGCCGCCGATGTGCCACGCTGTGCGCACGCCATGGCGGCGTTGAAGGCATCGATGGCGTGGGACGAGCGCGTCTATGGCCTGGAATATGACCTCGATCAGTACAACATCGTCGCGGTCAGTGACTTCAACGCCGGTGCGATGGAAAACAAGGGGCTGAACATCTTCAACTCCAAGTTCATTCTTGCCGATGCCGAAACCGCCACCGATGCCGATTTCGACAGTGTCGCCGGCGTGGTCGCGCATGAATATTTCCACAATTGGACCGGCAACCGCGTCACCTGCCGCGACTGGTTCCAGCTCAGCCTGAAGGAAGGGCTGACGGTGTTTCGCGACCAGCAGTTTTCTGCCGACCAGGGCAGCGCTGCGGTGCGCCGCATCGAGGATGTGCGGGGCCTGCGCGCCGTGCAATTCCCTGAAGATGCGGGGCCGCTGGCGCACCCGATCCGCCCCGATCACTATGTCGAGATCGCCAATTTCTACACCTCGACGATCTACAACAAGGGCGCCGAAGTCATCCGCATGCTGCACACGCTGCTGGGACCGCAGGGCTATCGCAAGGGTGTCGATTTGTATTTCGAACGCCATGATGGCCAGGCCGTGACCTGCGAGGACTGGGTGGCGGCGATGGAAGGCGCCACCGGCGCCGATTTGCAGCAATTCCGCCGCTGGTACGAACAGGCCGGCACACCCAAGGTGACGGTGACGCACACCCAGATCGGCAGCACCGTGACAATCACGCTGACGCAAAACCAGGGGCCGACGCCAGGGCAAGCGGTCAAGGCTCCGGTGCACATGCCGTTCCGCATCGCGCTGATCGGGCGGCACAGCGGCGCGCGCGTGGGTGCCGAGCGGCTGGTCGAGATCCGCGAACCGGTGACAGTCCTCAGCTTCGAAGATGTTGACGAGCCGGTGTTGCTGTCGATCAATCGCGGCTTTTCGGCACCGGTGAATGTCGAGGCGGTGACATCGCGCGCCGATCTGGCGTTCCTGGCGGCCCATGACGATGACCCGTTCGCGCGCTGGGAGGCGATGCAGCGGCTGGCGCTCGATGTGCTGGCGACCGATGATGACCCCTCGGAACTGGTGGCGGCGGTGGCGGCAACGCTCGCCGATGGCGCCGCGGGTCGCCTCGATGCGGCGTTTGTCGCCGAAGCCGTGTTGTTGCCGACCGAAAGTTTCATCGGTGACCAGGCGGCGGTGGTCGAGGTCGAGGCCATCCACCGCCGGCGCGAGGCGGCGCGGGCGGCGATAGCCACCGGGCTGACGGCGCAGTGGTGGGATGCCTTCAACCGCAGCCAGGGTTCGGGCACGGCGCTGACGCCGGCCGCCAAGGGCGCGCGGCGGCTGGCCAGCGTGGCACTGGCTTATCTGGTCACCGCCGGTGCGCCCGGCGCGGTCGCTGCGGCCAAAGCGCAATATGATGGCGCGGTGACGATGACCGACCGCATGGGTGCGCTGACCGCGCTGATCAACACCGACACGCCGGAGCGCAATGCCTGCCTAGCGGATTTTCATGCGCGCTTTGCCGGCAACAATGACGTCATCGACAAATGGTTCACCGTCCAGGCGCTGTCGCAGCGCCCGGATACGCCGGCACGGGTACAGGCGCTGCTCGGCCACAAGGACTTCACCATCACCAATCCGAACCGGCTGCGGTCGCTGGTCGGGGCGTTCGGCGCCAACCAGCGACAGTTCCATGCCGCCGGCGGTGCGGGTTATCGGCTGCTCGCCGACCAGCTGCTGGCGGTCGACAAGGTCAACCCGCAGCAGGCGGCGCGGCTGGCGGTGCCACTGGGCCGCTGGCGGCGCTTCGATGCGGACCGCGGTGCCGCGATGCGCGCCGAACTGGAACGCGTCGTGGCGACACCGGGGATCAGCAAGGATGTGATGGAGATGGCGTCGCGTTCCCTGGCGTGAAGCTGCCGCTGCCGCTTTATCACCACGCGGACTATGTCGCGGTACTGCCGGCCGGGCACAGTTTTCCCATGTCGAAATATGCCTTGCTGCTGACGGCGCTGGCCGAGGCCGGGCAGGCGGTCGACGTCATCGCCCCCGACCCGATGCCGCAACATTGGGTGGAGGCGGTGCATGACCCCGACTATGTCGCCGCCGTGCTCGCCGCGCAGGTAGCGCCCGAACGCGAGCGCCGCATCGGTTTTCCGGTCACGCCCGCTGTGGCACGGCGGACGCTGGCGGTGGCCGGCGGCACCTATGCGGCGGCGTGCCATGCCTTGCGCACCGGCTATGCCGCCAATGGCGCCGGCGGCAGCCATCATGCCCTGCCGGATGGCGGCGCCGGCTATTGCGTCACCAACGATCTGGCCATCGCGGCGCAGCGCCTTGTCACCGAAGGCGCGGCGCGGCGCATCCTGATCGTCGATCTCGATGTTCACCAGGGTGACGGCACCGCGGTGATTTTTGCCGGCCGCGCCGATGTGTTGACCTTTTCGATGCACGCGGCGCGAAACTTCCCGGTGCGCAAGGCGCGTGGTTTCCGCGATGTCGAGCTGCCCGATGGCATGGGAGACGCCGACTATCTGGCGCTGCTGGGGAGCGAACTCGCCGCGCTGCTCGATCTGCACCGGCCGCAGCTGGTGTTGTTCCAGGCCGGGGTCGATCCGCACCGGGATGACCGGCTGGGGCGGCTGGCGCTGACCGATGCCGGCCTGGCGGCGCGCGATGCATTGGTCGTCACGGCCTGCCGGCAGCGCGGCGTGGCCATCGCATCGACGCTGGGCGGCGGCTATGGCGCCGACGCAATGGCGGTAGCGCGGCGACACGCCGCCGGCTTGGTGGCGCAGTGGCAGGCGATGCTGCAGAAATCGTGACGCCCAAAAAACGCACCGACGTAAAAATACGCATGGCCGTCGCTGCATGACAGGCGTAACAACTTTAGCGTCAAACAGTAGCGGACCTCCTAAACATGGCGACTGCGTTAAAGACCGACGACCTGCCGACCTCTCCCACCGATAATCTGCCCCACCCCGAAGCGGTCGTCGTGCGCTTTGCCGGCGATAGCGGCGATGGCATGCAACTGACCGGCGGGCAATTCACCCTGTCGACCGCGCTGGCCGGCAATGACCTGTCGACCTTCCCGGATTTTCCCGCCGAAATTCGCGCGCCGCAGGGCACGACCTTTGGCGTGTCGGCGTTCCAGATCAATTTCGGTTCGATCGACATCGAAACTGCCGGCGACGAACCCGATGTGCTGGTGGCGATGAACCCGGCGGCGCTGAAGACCAATATCAAGGCGCTGCGCCGCGGCGGGCTGGCGATCATCGACAGCGGCGAGTTCGGCGCTCGCAACCTCGCCAAGGCGGGCTATGCGGTCAATCCGCTGGAGACCGACGAGCTGGCCGACTGGCAGGTGATGGCGTTCGACATTTCGGCGCTGACGCTGGAAGCAGTGAAGCCGTTCGGGCTGGGCAACAAGGAGTCGCTGCGCTGCAAGAACATGTGGACGCTCGGGCTGGCGCTGTGGATGTTCGATCGTGATCGCGCCCCGCTGGTCGATTGGCTGAAGACGAAATTCGCCAAGAACCCGATCCTTGCCGACGCCAATATCGCCGCGCTCAACGCCGGCCATGCCTATGGCGAAACCGCGGAGATCGGTGGCCCGCTGAAGCAATATCATGTCGATGCCGCCGAAGCGCTGCCGGGGCATTACCGCACCATCACCGGCGGCGAATCGATGGCGCTGGGGCTGGTGGCCGGGGCGCATCTTGCCGGGCTGTCGATGTTCTTTGGCTCATACCCGATCACGCCGGCATCGCCGATCCTGCATCACCTGGCACGGTTGAAGGAATTCGGCGTCACCACCTTTCAGGCTGAGGACGAGATTGCCGCCATCTGCTCGGCGATTGGCGCCAGCTATGCCGGGCAATTGGGCGTCACTTCGTCATCCGGGCCGGGCATCGCGCTCAAGGGCGAGGCGATGGGGCTGGCGATCATGACCGAATTGCCGCTCGTCATCATCAATTCACAGCGCGGCGGGCCTTCGACCGGCCTGCCCACCAAGACCGAACAATCCGACCTGTATCAGGCGGTTTATGGCCGCAACGGTGATGCGCCGCTGGTGGTGATTTCGGCGCGCTCTCCCACCGACAGTTTCGATGTCGCCATCGAGGCGTGCCGGCTGGCGACCCAGTTCATGACTCCGGTGATGGTGCTGACCGATGGTTATATCGCCAACGCCGCCGAGCCGTGGCGCGTGCCGGACCGCGCCGATTACACCCCATTCCCGGCGCATTTTACCGAGGAACCCGAAGCCGATGGCCGGGTGCTGCCCTATGCCCGCGACTCCGATACGCTGGGCCGGCGCTGGATCCGGCCAGGCACGCCGGGGCTGATGCACCGCATCGGCGGCATCGAAAAGGCCATCGACACTGGCAACATCAATTACGAACCCGCCACCCACCAGGCGATGACCGATATCCGCAAGGCCAAGATCGACGGCGTGGCGCGCTTCATCCCGCCGCAAGCAGTCGATGTCGGCAATGAAACCGGCAAGCTGGTGGTGGTAGGCTGGGGATCGACCTATGGCCCCATCCGCAAGGCCGTGCAGCGGGCACGGACCCAGGGGCATGATGTGGCGCACATCCACATTCGGTACCTGTGGCCGTTCCCGGCCAATCTGGGTGCGCTGCTCAAGGGGTTCGACAAGGTGCTGGTGCCCGAAATGAACACCGGCCAGTTGAAGACGATGCTGCGCGACCAGTTTCTGGTCGATGCGCGGCCGCTCAACAAGGTCAGTGGCCAGCCCTTCAAGATTTCGGAAATCGAAGCTGCCATTGCGGAGATGCTGAAGTGAACGCCATCACCCCCATCGTGCCCGCCACCAAGCCCGAAGACTGGGCGTCCGACCAGGAGGTCCGCTGGTGCCCCGGCTGCGGCGACTATGCCGTGCTCAAGGCAGTGCAGCGCACGATGCCCGACATCGGCACGGCGCGCGAAAACACCGTGTTCGTCTCGGGCATCGGCTGCTCGTCGCGCTTTCCCTATTATATGGAAACCTATGGCTTCCACACCATCCATGGCCGGGCGCCGGCGATCGCCACCGGTATCAAGTTGGCCAACCCCGATCTTGATGTGTGGATCGTTACCGGCGACGGCGACGGGCTGAGCATCGGCGGCAACCATATGCTGCACTTGCTGCGCCGCAATCTCGATGTGCAGCTGCTGCTGTTCAACAACGAGATCTACGGCCTGACCAAGGGCCAGTATTCGCCGACCTCGCGCGTCGGCACCAAGTCGCCCACGACCCCGTTCGGATCCGTCGACCGGCCGCTGGCGCCGTGCGCCTTTGCGCTGGGCGCCGGGGCGCGCTTTGTGGCGCGCACCATCGACACGGCGCAAAAGAACATGCCCGAAGTGTTGAAGCGCGCCCATGCCCACAAGGGCGCCAGCTTTGTCGAGATTTTCCAGAATTGCGTTGTCTATAACGATGATGTCTTCTCGGCGTTCACCGCCAAGAAGGAAGCACCGCTCAACCAGATCTGGGTCGAGCATGGCAAACCGCTGTTGTTTGCCGGCGGCGCCAAGGGCCTGCGGCTCGATCGCGAGCATGTTCGCCTGTCGGTTATCGATGTCGTCGATGGCGATGTTTCGCAGGTGCTGCTCCACGATGAGACCAACCATCTGCTGGCGCAGTTGCTCGTGGAAATGCCGTTCGGCGATTTCCCCAAGGCGCTGGGCGTGCTCTATTGCGACCCGGCGCCGAGTTTCGAGGCGGAGGTCCATGTCCAGAACGAGCGGATCACCGCCGGCCGCGTCGGCGACCTGGGGGCGCTGCTCAGCAAGGGCCAGGGCTGGGACGTCAAGCCGGTGCGCGGGCCAAGCCTGTAACGCGCGGGGGATCGCCGCTTCGCCGTGCGTAAGGGGTGGCAGATGCGCCCCGTTCCCCTTCACCCGGCGATGACCGCCGAAACGCCGCTGGCCTTGCTGATGGCGCGGGTGGTCGGTGGCGATACCGCGGCCTTCAACCAGCTGGCGCGGGCGTTGCAGGGGCCGGGTTTGCGGCTGGCGGATCGCACCTTGAATGATCGCGCCGGGGCGGAAGATGTCGTCCAGGTCGCGTTGACGCGGATGTGGACGATGGCGACGCGCTATGATCCGGCGCGCGGCTCGGTCGAAGGCTGGTTCCGGCGCATTGTCGTCAATCTGTGCCTCGATCGGCGGCGCTCGCTGAAACTGGTGGCGCCGCTGGCCGAAGCCGATGACGTGCCGAGCCGCGATCCCGACCCGTTCGAGACGGCTGCCGCCAACGACACGCGCACCCGGCTGGACAAGGCCATGGCGCATCTGGCGCCGCGGCAGCGCGCGGCGCTGGCGCTGTTCCACGGCGACGGGCTGACGATGGCCGAAATCGCGCTGGCGCTGGAGACGACGCCCAAGGCTGTCGAGGGATTGCTCGGCCGGGCGCGTATGGAACTGCGAACCCTGATGGGAGTGGAAACACCGTCGTGAACACCCAGGATGCCCTTGCTATCATCGCCGCGCACGGCGCCGACGCGCGCCGCTGGCCGGCGGACGATCGCGCCGCGCTGCTGGCGCTGGCGGCGGGCGACGCGGCGGTTGCGGCAGCGATTGCCGAAGCGCGGCAGCTCGATGCGCTGCTGGACGGCTGGGCTACGGCCGCAGCTCCGGGCGCTGTCGATCTGGCGGCGATCACCCGGTTGCCCCAGGAGCGCCCGGCGCGGCGCGGTTGGTTTGCCGGCGGCGCGCTGGCGGCGGCGGTGGCAGCTGGTTTTGCCGTGTTTGCGGCGTTGCCGGATTCAACCCCCGTACAAACAGTTTCAACCGATACGACCGTGATGTCGGCCACGGCGGACGGCGATGGCCTGGGCAGCGATGCCGAGGTGTTTGCCGCAGTGTTTACGCCGACCGTTGATGAGGACGAATTGATATGAAGATCACGAGCCTGGGCTGCGCCGCCATTGGCGCGCTGCTCGCCGCCGCGCCGGTTCTGGCGCAAACAGCGCCGCCGGCGCCCCCTGCGGCGCCCGCCGCCGGCAAGATGATGCACGGCGGCATGGGCGGCATGGGCGGTATGCGCGGCCACGGCGGCATGAACCCCTATGCCTCGATGAGCGAAGCCGGCCGCGCGACGATGCGCGATGCCATGCGCGCCGGTGGCGATCGCAAGGCCGAACGGGAACAGGTCAAGGCAGCGCGCGATCGGATGCTGGTGCTGCTCGATGCCGAACGGCTCGATTCGTCCGCGCTGAAGCGGGCGATGGACGACGAACGCAACGCTGCCAACGCCAGCCGTGAACGCCATCAGGCCGCGATGCTGGCGGCCTTCGGCAAGCTTTCGGTCGCCGATCGCAAGGCCTTTGTCGCCGATTCGCGTGCGATGAAGGCGCGGATGGAGCAGCGCGTGCAGCAATGGCGCGGCAAGCGCGGCGCCGGCATGCCCACCGACGACATGCCGCCACCGCCGCCGATGTGATGCGTCGGCGCCCTCCCGGATGCGGGAGGGCGCTTACTGCCAGCCGGTCTGGCGGGTAATCTCTGCCGCCACCAGCCCGGCCAGTTGCGCCGTCACCGGTCCCGGCGTGCCGTCAGCGATGGCCAGCCCATCGATACGCACTACCGGCAACAGCGGCGCGGTGGTCGATGTCAGCAGCGCCTCGTCAGCGGCAAGCGCCTCGGCCAAGCTGAACCGCCGCTCCGCAATCGGCACCCCCGCACCCCGCGCCAGTCGCAGCAGGGTGATCCGCGCGATGCCCGGCAGGATCGATTCCGCCAACGGGTGGGTGATCAGCGTGCCGTCCTTGACGATCCAGGCGTTGGTCGAACTGCCTTCGCGAACGGTGTCATCAGCGGCGATGAACCATGCTTCAAAGGCGCCGGCGGCGCGGGCATCCTGTTTGGCAAGCACATTGGGCAGCAGCCCGGTGGTCTTCAAATCGACCCGGCGCCAGCGCATGTCGTTGACGGTTATGACGCTGACGCCCGTGCGTTGCTGCGCGGCGCGCTGCCGAAAGTCGAAACGGCGCACCGTCATGATCAATGTCGGCTGCACGCCGAGAGGAAAGCCATGGTCGCGGCGCGCACTGCCGCGGGTGATCTGGAGATACAGCAGCCCGTCGCGATGCCCGTTGGCCGCCACCAGTCGGCGCGCCTGCAACCCCAGCGCTGCGTCGGACATGGTGAAATCGATGAACAGCGCAGCGCAGGTGCGGCGCAGGCGCAACAAATGCTCCGGCCAGTCAAGCAGGCGGCCGTTGAGGATGGCGACAACCTCGTACAGCGCGTCGGCGAATTGCAGCCCGCGGTCCTCCACGGAGACACCGGCATCGCGCAGCGGTGTGATACGGCCATCGACATAGGCCAGTTGCGGCATTTGGGCGCTTCCTTGCGGGCGGCCGAAACCGCGACAGACACGCGCAATAGCCGCTATGACGGGGCCATGTCAGCACCTCATCTCATCTGGTTCCGCAACGATCTGCGCCTCACCGACCATGCCGCCGTGGCGGCGGCTGCACGGTCGGGGCCGGTCGTGGCGCTGTTCGTGCTCGATGACGACGCGCCCGGGGCGTGGGCGATGGGCGCGGCGCAGCGCTGGTGGCTGCACCACAGCCTCGCGGCGCTGGCGCGCGACCTGTCGGCGCGCGGTGGCCGGCTGGTGTTGCGGCGCGGGTCGGCGAGCGTTGTGGTGCCGCAAGTCGCAGCGGATATCGGCGCGGCGGCCGTCCACACGCTGACCCATTACGAGCCCTGGGCGAAGGCGCGGGATGCGGCGGTCGCGAAAGCCGTGACGCTGAAACGCTATCACGGCGCGCTGCTGGCGCCACCGAACAGCGTGCTGGCCGGCGGCGGCGGGCGCTATCGCATTTTCACGCCGTGGTGGCGCAAGCTGGGCGAGCAGATGCCGCCAGCGCGGCCGCTGCCGGCCCCCGAAGCGATGGCGTTTGCCGAAGCGCCGGCGGGCGATGCGCTGGCGGATTGGTGCCTGCTGCCGACGCGGCCCGCCTGGGCGGGCGGTTTTTCGGTGTGGACGCCGGGGGAGGCCGGCGCTGCGGTACGACTGGCGGCGTTTCTGGAGGTGGCGGCCGGTTATGATACGGCGCGAAACCTGCCGTCGCAGGACGGCAGCTCGCGCCTGTCACCGCACCTGGCATTGGGGGAGATCTCCGTGCGCAGCGTCTGGCACGCGGTGGCCGATGCGGTGCCGGCGGCGCAGGCGGAGCCCTATCTGCGCGAACTCGGATGGCGCGACTTCGCCGCCAACATCCTCGATCAATTCCCCGATCACGGCGACGTACCAGGGCGGGCCGCGTTCGATGCCATCGGCTTTCGTGATGCGCCGGGTGATCTGCGCGCGTGGCAGCGCGGCCAGACCGGTTACCCCATCGTCGATGCCGGCATGCGGCAGCTGTGGGCGACCGGCTGGATGCACAACCGGGTGCGGATGATCGCGGCCTCGTTCCTCGTCAAGCACCTGCTGATCGACTGGCGAGCGGGGGAACGTTGGTTCTGGGATTGCCTGGTCGATGCCGACCTGGGGGCGAACTCGCTGGGCTGGCAATGGGTGATGGGGTCGGGCGTCGATTCCTCGCCGTTCAACCGCATCTTTGCGCCGGTGTCGCAAAGCGCCAAGTTCGACGCCGGGGCGTATATCCGCGAATGGGTGCCAGAACTGGCAAGCCTGCGCGATGCCGATATCCGTGCGCCATGGGAGGCCGAGCCGATGCTGCTGCGCGCCGCGGGCGTCGTGCTGGGGCGCTCCTACCCCCGCCCGATTATCGGCCATGCCGAAGGCCGCGCACGCGCGCTGGCGGCTTATGCCGACGCCAAAGCCGGCTGACGGCCTATACCGATACGAAGGCCGGCTGACGCCGGAGGCGATAGAGCAGGCTGGCGGCCAGGAAGAACAGCGCGATGCCACCGGCTTCGGCGCGGGTCGACTGAAAGGCCACCCAGATCATCGTGGCGGCGCCGACTAGCGCGATCGCGGTCAGCCCCGGAATGCGCACCGGCGGGCCGGCGTGGGCGACATCGTCGCGGCGCAGCTTTACCGCCGCAGCGCAGCCGAGCAGGTAGAGAATGATGCAGACCAATGTCGAGATGATGGCGAGCGCGGCAAAGCTGCCCGATACGGCGATGCCGGCGGCGAGCGCGGCATGGGCCAGGCTGGCGATCCACGGCGCATGGGTGCGGGCGTGGGTGCGGCCCAGCACCACCGGCAGGAAGCCATCACGCGACAGGGCGAACAGGATGCGCGGCGACGACAGCGCGTCACTGGTCGTCCAGCCGAGCATCGAGATGGCGGCGCCGGTGCCCAGGATCAGCCCGAGCAGCGGCGACACCCGCGCGCCGGCATCGGCGAGCGGAGCAACCGACGTGCCCAGGGCGCCCCCGAGCAGCCCTTGGGCGATGACCTGGACGATGACGCACAGGATGGCATAGCCGACGACCGCGCCGATGACAGCGCGCGGGATGGTGCGCGACGGGTTGCGGACCTCGCCAGCGACAGCGAGCGAGGATTCGATGCCGGTGAACAGGAAGATGCCAAGGATGGCAGCGCGGCCGAAATCGGCGCCGCCGGCAGGCAGCGGCAGCGTCAGATTGGCGGGCTCGACGAACCACAGGCCGACGCCGACCAGCAGCACGACGGGGACCAGCTTGATGCTGGTGGCGAGCGCGGTGAAGCGCGCCGCAAAGCCGACGCCGGTGATGTTGACGGCGGCGAGGAAGAAGAACCAGCCAATGATGGTGATAGCGCGCACCGGCCCGGCGGCGATGGCCGGCACTGCAGTGCCGATGACATCGGCCGCGGCGGCAGCGACCGCGCCGGCGGCAAGCAACGCGCTGGCATAGGTGAAGGCACCGGTGAGGAAGCCCCAGTAAGGCCCGAAGGCGGCGCCGACAAAGCCGGCGACGCCGCCGCTGGTCGGCACCCGGCTGGCGCCTTCGGCGAGGCACAGCATCACCGCGCCCACAGCTGCGGCGCAGGCGATATAGGCGAGCGGGGCATAGCTGCCGACAGCGGCGGCCATCGCGGCGGGCACGGTGAACAGGCCGCTGCCGAGCAGGATGCCAACAAAGGCGGCGGTGAGGGCGAGGGGGCCGATGCCGCGGACAAGGCCGGCATCGCGGATGGTGTCGGACGGGAGGCTGGCCATTGCCGGCAGGCTAGGCGGGCGGCGGGCTGCTGTCCAGCCGCCCCCCCCCGCCGACCACGGCGCGACCGAGTTAGCCGAGGTCGAAGACCAGCACTTCGGCGCCGGTTTCGGAGGTCAGGGTGACACTGGTCAGCTCGGCGAGCGCCAGGCCATCACCTTGCGCCAGCGGCTGGCCCGAGGCGGTGAGGCGGCCGCGCGCCACTTGCAGCCAGGCGTGACCGCGGGTGACGGGCACATCGAGCGTACCGCCGGGGCCGAGCAGGGCGCGGCTGATGGTGGCATCGCTGCAGATGGTGACCTCGTGCGCGCCGCCTTCGGGGCTGGCAATGCGGTCGAGCCGGGTTTCGCCCGGGTCGGCAGCGGGCAGGGTGCGCTGTTCATAGCCCGGCGCGATGCCCATTTCCGACGGCAGCAGCCAGATCTGCAGCAGGTGCACCGGATCCACCGTGCTGGCATTGAACTCAGAGTGGCGGATGCCGGTGCCGGCGCTCATCCGCTGGGCATCGCCGGGGCGGATGATCTCGCCGGTGCCGAGCGAGTCCTTGTGCTCGAGCGCGCCGTCCAGGATGTAGGTGACGATCTCCATGTCGGCATGGCCGTGGAACGGAAAACCGCCGCCGGCGGCAAGCTTGTCCTCGTTGATGACGCGCAGGCTGCGGAAGCCCATGTGCGCCGGGTCGCGATAGTCGCCGAAGCTGAAGCTGTGCGCGGTGTCGAGCCAGCCGAAATTGAACATGCCGCGTTCGGCGGCGGGGCGGTGGAGCATCTGCATTCTGGTTCCCCTGTGGAGGTGTGTTGGGGGGTAGATGGGGGCGCAGCGGCGCGCTGCCAGTGGCGCTGTCGCGGGGCTGCCATGTCAGAAGGGAATGGCTTCACCCTTCCAGTCATACAGCTTGCCGGTATCGGCGGGTGTCGCGCTGTTGATGACGGCCAACAGGTGCGCGGCGGACTCCTGCGGAGTGAACAGCGTCTTGACGTTGCGCTGAAACGGCTTCGACAGGCCGGTATCGACCGTGCCGGGGTGCAGCGCGAGCAGGATCGAATCGGGGTTCTTGCGCGCCTGCTCAATGGCGGTGGTGCGGATGATCTGATTGAGCGCCGCCTTGGCAGCGCGATAGGCGTACCAGCCGCCGAGTCTGTTGTCGGAAATCGACCCGACGCGGGCGGACAGTGCGGCGAACACGCTGCGCTTGCCCTTGGCGAACAGCGGCAGGAAGGCCTGGGCAACCAGCGCCGGGCCGGTGGCGTTGACGGCAAAACTGCGCGCGAAGGCCTCGGCCGACAGCATGCGCAGGTCGCGTTCTGGCGCCAGGCCATCAGCGTGCAGCACGCCGGTCGCACAGATAATCAGGTCGGGCGGTGTCAGCAGTGCGGCGGCGGCCGCGGCGATGCTGGCGGGATCGGTGAGATCGAAGCCGGTGGCACGGGACAGGCGGGTGACCTGCGCAACATTCGGGTCGGCAGCAAGCAACTCGGCAAAGGCAGCGCCGATGCCGCCGGATGCACCGATGATGACGGCGTGAACGCCGGGCGCAAAGCTGGACAGGCAGGTCATGGCGATACGCCTAGGCGTCGCCCGTTGCGGCTGCGAGGCGGCGTGTTGCCGCTACACCGCCGGTGAAGCGCGCAAGATGACGGACGTCAGTCCTTTTCCATCGTGCATTGCAGCGGGTGGTTGTGCTCCCGCGCGAAATCGATGACCTGGTTGACCTTGGTTTCGGCGACTTCATAGGTGAAGATGCCGCAGACGCCGACGCCGCGCTGGTGAACGTGCAGCATGACGCGGGTGGCGGCCTCGATGTCCATCTTGAAAAAGCGTTGCAGCGTCAGGACGACGAACTCCATCGGGGTATAGTCGTCGTTGAGCATCAGCACCTTGTACAGTGCCGGCTTGGCGGTCTTGGTGCGGGTCTTGGTGGCGACACCGATACCGGTGTTGTCGCCATCCTTGCGGTCGGAATCGCTCGCGATCGGGGTCAGAATCGTCAATTTGGGGCCTGCTCCGGCAAGGGGGTGCCAGTCCTATATACGGCGGGACACGCGCGTGGAAAAGGGCGGGCGCGTCGCCGCACCCGCCCTGTCCGATTTTCGGCCGCAAACGGCGCGAGAATCCTTACTTGTTGAACGCTGGCGTAGGCCAGCTTACTTGTTGAACGCTGGCGTAGGCCAGCTTACTTGTTGAACGTGGTCTTCATCTTGTCGGTGGCGATGGCAACGCGGTTCTGAACCGGCTCCATGACTTCACCGGCCAGCTTGACCATCATTTCGGTCAACTTGGAGAATTCCGCGACGGCGCTGTCATACTGCGTCTTGGCGAAATCGCTCTGGATCTGCATCATTTCGTTCGGGGTCTTGGCCGACGTCATCGACTTGGCGATCGCCGAAGCTTCTTCAAAGCTCTTCTTCGACACTTCGCTGATGTGGCTGGTGATGCTTTCGATGCCGGTCGAGGCAGCGCGCGCCGAGGCGAGCAGGGCTTCAACATTGCCGCGGGCCATGTCGGTCATTTCGTCGAGCGACTTCATGCTCGATTCTACGGCTTCCTTCGACTTGGCGGTGATCTGCTCCATGGCAGCCTTGCCGCTGGTCATCGCGGCTTCGGCCGAGGTGTTGAGCTTGGCAACACCGGCCTTCAGGGTTTCGGCGATCTTTTCCGGGTTGGTTTCAAATGCAGTGGCCATGATGGTTTCCTTGATTTTGGAGGTGAAGAAGGGTGTTACGGGCGTGACGGCAGGGCGCGGCTTGGCAGCTTCGACCTGAGGTTTCGCAGGTGCGGCGGGCTTCGCAGCGGCGGCCGGGGTGGCCGCAGCGACGACGCGGAGCGCCGGTTTGG
>JBMOGO010000036.1:0-28089 GCA_049318305.1 Polymorphobacter sp. | reverse complement strand
TCAATGATGAATCGATCATGCGGCTGCCGACGCGGACGATGAGTCCGCCAAGGATGGCCGGGTCGATGGTGATGTCGAGCGCCACATCGCGCCCCAGGCCGGCCTTGAGCTTGGCGGCGAGCGCCTTTTGCTGGGTGGCGGTGAGCGGGTGGGCGGCGGTGACGCGGGCGCTGATCTCGCCGCGACGGGCGGCGGCGAGGGCGTTGAAATCGCGGATGATGGTCGGCAGCGACGCCAGCCGGCGGTTGCCGGCAAGGACGCCGAGGAACGAGGTGGTCAGCGTGTCGAGACCGAGCGAAGTGGCGACCGCGGCGATACCGGCGGCGGCGGCCTTGCGGCTGACCATCGGGCTGCTGGTCAGCGACTGGAGGTCGGCGGACTTGCCGAGCGCGTCCTTCAGCGTTGCCAGGCTGGCGGTGACCGCATCTAGGCTTTTGCCGTCGACCGCAAGGTCGAACAGCGCCGTGGCGTAACGGCCCGACAGGCCAAGCGCCACGCTTGAAGCAGCGATAGCGGAATTGGGTTGCAACTTCGGTTCCAAGGGCCCGGGGTCCAGCGACAAGAGGTTCGTGCAAAGCTGACCGGGAACACAGGCTCACCGGACGCGGCGGCGGCTAGCATGGGGTTGCGAATGTTGCAAGGCAGCACGGCGATTCAGCGCCGGCGCTGAAGGATCGGGAACGCCGCAAACAGTATTTGCCCGGCGAGGCCGAGCAGCGCGGCGGCGCTGGCATAGCGTGCCAGATGCTGCGCCGGCGTGCGGCCGAACACCAGCACCGCCAGCGCCAGTTCGGCGAGCATAAGGGCAGCGAAGGCCGTGGCGCCCATGCTGGCGCGTGCCGCGATGCCTGCGGGGACGGCGAGCGCATGAGTGATGCGGCGGCAGATCCACCAGGCGCTGCCCAACATCAACGGCAGTTCGAGGCAGACCGCGACGAATTCGCCGACGCGCGGGATGACGATGCCGACGCGAATCGCGCCGAGCCCAAAACCGATCGCAAAGACCAGCGCGAAATAGACAAGGCCGGCCCGAATCGCTGATGACATCGCTCGTTCCCTTGTCGGCCTTGCGCCGCTGCGCAGCTTGGCACAAAAATGTCGTTGCGGGGGGCAGGAATTTGATTCTGTGAGGTCAGCCTATGTCGGCTGGTTTCGGCACACCAGTTGCATACGTATGACTTTCAACGACGATAGGATCGCGGCCATGAAAGACGAAGTAGACGGGAACGGAACAACAGCCGTGATCGTTCGCATTATCGCCTTGGATGGCACTGCCGCTGTTGAATTGTCCGCGCCTGCGTCGCTACCGAGTGACATCGTACCCGGCGAGATCGTGCAATGGCCAAAGACTAGCGGCGGTCTGGAAATTTTCGTGGTCACCGACAAGTCTCGAAGCTGGGATAACGGTGTTTGGGCGATGTACCTTACCTTGGCCATCGTCGAAGTGGCGGACATTGATGACGCTGCCATCGCAGGGACCCGGCGGAAATTGCTGCAGGGAAGGGGCTGGCTCGCCTGACATGCCCTGGTTGTTCAACCTGATCCTCGCCGTGCACGTCGGCGCCGGCGTTGCGGCGCTGACCAGTTTCTGGGGCGCCGTCGCGACGCGCAAGGGCGGGTTGGCGCACCGCCGCTGGGGCCGCATCTTTGCCGCCGCCATCTATGCGGCGGGCTATATGGCGCTGGGCATGGGCTTGTTATCGCTGGTCTGGCCGCTGGCGATGCACCCGGGGCTGACCGATGAACCGCTGTATCGCGGACTGTTCGGCTGGATGATGATCTATCTTGCGCTGCTGACGATGAGCATGACGCGCTATGGCCTGAAAATGGTCGCCAACAAGCGCGACCATGCCGCCAACCGGCACTGGACGATGACGGCGTTGCAGGTCGCGGTGCTGGTGGCGGCGGTGAATTGCGCCGTGCAGGGGGTCGTTCTGCGCCAGCCGTTGATGATCGGCGTGTCGATCATCGGGTTCGGCACCACGCTGACCTATTTGTGGTACATGTTCCGCGCCTCGCCGGGCCGCACCGACTATATTCCCGAACATCTGAAGGCGATGGTGGCGACGGGCATCGCTGCCTATACGGCGTTCCTGTCGGTCGGGCTGGTGGAGATGTTCCCCGAACATGCCTTCAACCCCGCCATCTGGGCGGTGCCGACGGTGATCGGCATGGGCATCATCATCTGGTTCCTGCGGGGGTTGAAGGCGCCGGCGCGGCGGTCAACCCTGGCACTCACCCACCCCCGTCCCCTCCCTTGAAAGGGAGATCTGCAGAAAGTTCGGCGTCGAGCGCGGCAAAAAGGTCCGGAATCGCCGTCAAGCGCGGGCGCTCCACCGCCACGATCGCGGCAAAGGCATCGCGTTTCAGCATCACCAGTTGCCCGGCGGGCAGAATCGCTTCGCCAGGCAGCGCCGACACCACGATGTCGATCAAGCGTTCGGCGCCGTGCAGCCGCCCCCACAGATAGTCATGCTCGCGATACGCCCGGCTGAAAAACGCGCCAAAGGCGTTGAACTGCGAGCCTTTCAGCTTGCCGCCGCCGGCGCGGCGCAGCGACAGCGCATCCTCGGGTGACAGGCGATCGACCTTGATCTCGTCGAACTCGTCGGCGCCATCGCCCTGCAATAGCGGCAGCATGGCGATGTCGAAGAACGCGAACCCGAGATAGGCGGACAGCAGGTTACGCTTCAACGCCCGCGTCGGCAGCCCGTCGAACAGCCGCACCAGCGCGGTATCGCTTTGCGTGTCGAGCGATTTCAGGTCGAGCGCCTGCGCCAGTGTCGCCAGCGCCTGCGCCGGGGCCTCTGCTGCGGCCGCCGCGGCCGCGCGCATCGACGGCCCGAAAAAATCCGCCTGCCGCCGCGCCAGGTGCGGGCTGACGATCTCGTACAGCCCGGCCTTCATCGCTTCCAGCCCGTGGCGGCTGTCGTCGTCGATCCGGCCTTCGGTCAGCGCGTTGACCCGCTTGATCAGGAAGCGCAGCCGCCGAATGCGATACTCCAGGTCGAAATTGCGCAGGAACGCCACATAGTCCGATGCCGCGCCGCCCTTGGCCAGCGCCTGCGCCGGCTGGTCGAGCCCGCGTGCTCGCACTTCCCGCCATACCGCGGCGCGCACCCGGTCATGCGGCTCGCCCCCCAGCATCGCCAGTCGTGTCGCCAGCGCCTCGACGATCTGGGCGATCTTCAACTGGCCATAACCGGCATAGGCGAAACCGGCGTCGCGCGCCGCCACGCTCTGGGTGCGTGATCGCCATTCCGCCAGCCGCTCGACCGTCGGCTTGAACATGAACACCCGCAGGCCCACGGCGCGTTCGATCGCGGCATCGACTTCGGGCGTCATGCCGTCGACGACATAGCGCAGCCGCCGCACCTGCGCCGATAGCGCATCAATGGCGGCAAGGTTGTCGTTGATCGGCTGCTGGCGCGGAATATCGGCGAGACTGCGCAGCACGGTCGAGAAAAACCCCGGCAGCTTCATCGTGTCGGGTGGCATCTGGCCGTGCATGCCGGGTTTCGGGTCGACATAGACAAAGCGCCGGTCGACTTCGCGGTGCGATGGCCGGCGTGACAGCGCCTCGATCGCCGGGCCGAACGGCCGGTTGTTGAGCACGGCGCCATCGATCAGCGTCACCGCCTCGGGCTTGGCATGGCCGGGGAACACCCGCGCCAGAAAGGCAGCGCGGTTTGGCCAGGCGGCACCGCGCTCGGCGACGACCGCGTCGATCTCCCCCACCCGGGCTGGCGGGAAGGCGCCGGGAAAGGAGGCGGTGGCGCGCGCCGCAAAGCTCAATTCCGCTATGTCGGCGAGGTAACGCTGGCCACCGGCGCGCGGGCCGGGGTCGCAGAAACCGATGACGAGACGGTGTTCGTTCTCGATGATTTCGGGTGGCGAATGCAGCCGCAATGTCTCGGCGGCGCCGTGATAATCGGTGACGGTGACGAACAGATCGAGCGGTTGCAGCGGCGGCACCAGCGGCGGCGTGCGTTCCCCCGCCGCCATTTCCGCCAGGGCGTCATAGAGCATGGCGGAGAAGTTATGCCCCGAGAAGGGCGGCCGGAACCAGCGCGACCGCATCAGCCGCGACAGCTTGCGCGACACTTCGGCGCGCGCCGCCGGTTCGGACATGTCGTCCATGACCAGCCCGCGCTTGCGCGCCCACCAGACCAGCGGCGTCGCCCAAAGCTTCGAAAAGCGCCGCGACGCGCCCAGTGGTTCGAGCAATTTGTCGCTGTCGGCACCATCGAGCCACAGGTCGCGCAGCGGTTCCATGTCGGAGCCTTGCGAAATCGCCTGCGCCAGCAAAATGCCGTTGATGCCGCCCGCCGAGGCCCCGGCGATGATATCGGCCATCACCCGTAAATCGAGCCAGGGCGCCACCGCATCGAGCAGCGCGCCATAGACGATTTCGGAATCGCTGGCCGGCGGCATCGGGTGGGTCGCCTGCATCCGCCGCCGCATGGAGGCGCGACACAGCTTCCACACTTCCTTGGTGGTGCCGTGCATGTAGATGGCGAGGCTGACCCCGCCATAGCAGACCAGCGCCAGCCGCAATTCCTTTTCCCGCATCGCGCCGCCTCCCTTCGCTGCAAAGGCTAGCGGGGGATGCCGCCGCGCGATAGCCGCCGCCTAGTCGTCGGCGAGCATCGCGCGCAGCGCGCCGGGCTTTTCCAGTGTGATGCTGTGGTAATTGGCGCTGATCAGCCCGCGTTCAACGAGGTCGCCGACGATGGTGCCGAGCGTGTTGCGCGACATTACC
The DNA here is from genome assembly GCA_049318305.1 of Polymorphobacter sp. GTDB lineage: Bacteria > Pseudomonadota > Alphaproteobacteria > Sphingomonadales > Sphingomonadaceae > Sandarakinorhabdus. The sequence goes on along the minus strand of JBMOGO010000036.1, from coordinate 23,327 downwards.
GCCATGGCGGCAAGGTCGGACTGGCTGATGCGTACATCTGTAACGGAGCCCGGCGGCGGGCCGGCGTGGCGACAGCCGCCCAGCCGCAGCAAGACGGCGATGGCGCGCAGGCTACTGTCTCGCCGGCTCAGGTCGGCGAGCGAAGTCTGCACATGATCGATATTGTTGTCGCCCAGCAAGGCGATGTGCTGCCACCAGCCGGGGTTTTCCGTCAGCATCCCCATCAGCGTCAGTTGCGGCACCAGCGCCCATAACAGCTCGGTGCGCGCCGCGATGGTGAGTTGCCGGGGGCGGCCGAACAGCGGCCGGTGCCCGGCCCAGAAACCGGCATGGACCAGATCCATGATCCGCGCATCGGGATGACCTTCGAGCAGCGACACTTCCGCCGTGCCGCGCGCGATGCCAAACAAACCGCCTTCGGTATCGCCAGCGTGGATGAATTCGGCACCCGGTTCGGATGTCCGCCAGATCACCCGCGCCAGCAATGCATCCCGAAAATCGGCGGGGACCTGGGTCAACCAGCCGGCTTCCGAAAGCAGGCGTGCACCGATTGCCGACAGCCGCGGCGGCGTGGTCGACGCGGTGAAAGAGACATTCATGCCGGAAGAATGGCCCAAAATTGGGCAGAATGCATCACGGCAAATCAAGTCATTGCAGTGCCCGCATTACATATTCGCCAAAGGGTTGCCGAACGCCGACAGCGGCGCATACTGCACGCCATGGCCATCACCACCGTCGATATCCCGCACAATCTTGGCCGCGAAGTGGCGCGGCAGCGGCTGCGTGACAATGTCGGCGATATCGGCCGCCACATTCCCGGCGGCGTCGCCGATCTGCAGACGACATGGCGCGACGCCGACACGATGTTCATCGAACTCGCGGCGATGGGCCAGCGCGTATCGGTAACGCTGGATATCGAGGACCGGCTGGTTCGGGCCAGCTTTGTCTTGCCCGGCATGCTGGGGTTCATGGCCGGCGCGATTGCCGCGGCAGTGAAGCGCGAAGGCAGCAAATTATTGTTGCCCGGCCCCGATTGAAGGCGGTTGCGACGGCGCGCGCAAGTCGCTACGTTCGTCTTTCGTTCCGTTTCGGAGATGCGCCTTGGCCCGTGCCGCGACCCGTTATGTCTGCCAGGCCTGCGGTGCCGTCAGCAGCCGCTGGCAGGGCCAGTGCGGCGATTGCGACGCGTGGAACACCATCCAGGCCGAAGCGGCGCCGGTGGTGACGGCGTTCACCGCCAAACATTCGCTCAGCGGTGGCGGCCGCAAGTTCGCCATGGCATCGCTCGCCGACGAGGTGGAGCTGCCGCGCCGCCTGTCGACCGGCATCGGGGAGCTTGATCGCGCGCTCGGCGGCACCGTCGGCGCGGTGGGGGAGGCTGGCGGCGGCCTCGTCCCCGGCTCGGTGGTGCTGATCGGCGGCGACCCCGGTATCGGCAAATCGACGTTGCTGTTGCAGGCGGCGGGGCGGATGGCGCGAAACGGCCATGCGGTGGCCTATGTCTCGGGGGAGGAAGCCGCCGACCAGGTGCGGCTACGGGCGCGGCGGCTGGGGCTGGCCAAGGCCGATGTGCAACTCGCCAGCGAAACCAGCGTGCGCGACATTCTGACGACGCTGGCCGCGGGCAAGCCGCCGGCGATGCTGGTCATCGATTCGATCCAGACGATGCATAGCGACACGCTGGAAGGCGCGCCGGGCACTGTGTCCCAGGTGCGGGCGAGCGCGCAGGAGCTGATTCGCTATGCCAAGACCAGCGGCTGCGCGCTGATTCTGGTCGGCCATGTCACCAAGGATGGGCAGCTGGCGGGGCCGCGCGTGCTGGAACACATGGTCGATACCGTGCTGTATTTCGAAGGCGAACGCAGCCACCAGTATCGCATCCTGCGGCCGGTGAAGAACCGCTTTGGCGGCACCGACGAGATCGGCGTTTTCGCCATGGGGGCGGACGGGCTGGAGGAAGTTACCAACCCGTCGTCGCTGTTCCTGACCGATCGCGATGGCTCGGTATCGGGCGCCGTGGTGTTCCCGGCGATGGAGGGCACGCGGCCGGTGCTGTGCGAAATCCAGGCACTGGTGGTCAAGGTGCCATCCGGCGCCACCCCGCGGCGGGCGGTAGTCGGCTGGGATTCGGGGCGTCTGTCGATGCTGCTGGCGGTGCTGGAGGCGCGCTGCGGGCTGGGGTTCGGCACGCACGAGGTCTATCTGAACGTCGCGGGCGGCTTGAAGGTGCAGGACCCGGCGGCCGACCTGGCCGTGGCGGCGGCGCTGATTTCGGCGCTGACCGACCGGCCGGTGCCGCATGATGCGGTGGCGTTCGGGGAGGTGGCGCTGTCGGGCGAACTGCGCCCGGCGGGTCTCGCCAGCCTGCGGCTGAAGGAAGCGGCCAAGCTGGGGTTCCGCTCAGCCTATGCGCCCAAGGGCACCGCCAGCGGCGCGATGCGGGTGGAGACGATGCCGACGCTGGCCGCGCTCGTTGACCGGTTGGCGGGCGAACCGTAGAGGCGGCATATCATGGCCGATCTTACAGCTTTCGACGTCGTCGTTGTCATCCTTGTCTCGCTGGCGGCGCTGGCCGGGCTGGCGCGCGGCTTTGTTGGCGAAATCGTCTCGCTGTTCGCCTGGGTGGCGGGCATCCTCGCGGTGCGTTTCTTTCACGATCAGGCCAAGGATTATGCCGCGCAACTGACCGGCACGGAGGCTGGCGGCGCCATCCTGGCGCTGGTCGTGCTGTTCCTCGGCGCGTTTCTCGCCGTGCGCATCATCGGCGGCAAGCTGAGCGAAGGCACCAAGGCGTCGGTGGTCGGCCCCGTAGACCGCGTCCTCGGGCTGGGGTTCGGCGCGGCCAAGGGCGTGCTGGCTGCAGCGCTGCTGTTCCTGGTGGTCAATCTGACCTTCGATACCATCGATCCGGGTGAACCGTCGCCGGACTGGATTGCCGCCGCACGCACCGCGCCGACACTGGCGATGGTGTCGAAGGCGCTGGTCGATTTCGTCGAAGAACGCCAGCGGGTGGAGCCCGACAGCGCCAGTGCCGACCCGCACGCCGGCCTTGGCACTGATACGCCGGATGCGGGGGATGACGGCTATGCGCCGGGGCAGCGCAGCGCGCTCGACAAGCTGCTCGACGCGCAGGAAAAAGCCCAGCCGTCGACACCGATCTGATGACGATCCGGCTGTACAACACGCTGACGCGGCAAAAGGACGAACTGGTTCCGGGCGATCCCGACCGGGTGACGATGTATGTCTGCGGGCCGACGGTCTATAGCCGCGCGCATATCGGCAATGCCCGGCCGGCGGTGGTGTTCGATGTGCTGCGCCGGTTGCTGCGCCACGAATATGGCGCGGAGCATGTGATTTATGCGCGCAACATCACCGATATCGACGACCGCATCATCGCTGAAAGTGCCGCGACCGGCGTGCCGATCGGCGAGATAACCCGCCGCACCGAAGATTGGTATCTCGCCGACATGGGCGCGTTGGGCGTAGAACCGCCCGATATCGCACCGCACGCGACGACGAGCATCCCGGCGATGGTTGCGATGATGGAGGTGCTCATCGCCAAGGGCCATGCCTATGCGGCCGATGGCCATGTGCTGTTCGATGTGCCCAGCTTCGCGGCTTATGGTCGGCTGTCGCGGCGCCCGCTCGACGAGATGATCGCCGGCGCGCGAGTGGAGGTGGCGCCGTACAAGAAAAGCCCGGCCGATTTCGTGCTGTGGAAGCCGTCGACCGCCGACCAGCCCGGCTGGGATTCGCCCTGGGGCCGCGGCCGCCCCGGCTGGCACATCGAATGCTCGGCGATGATCGCGGAAAGCCTCGGCACTACCATCGACATCCACGGCGGCGGCCAGGACCTGCAATTCCCCCACCACGAGAATGAGCTGGCGCAATCGACCTGCGCACACGACGGCGCGCCGCTCGCCCGTATCTGGATGCACAACGGCTTCCTCAACATGGGCAGCGCCGAGAAGATGTCGAAGTCGCTGGGCAATGTCATGGGGGTCGATGAACTGCTGGCGCAGGGCTGGCACGGCGAAGTGCTGCGCCTGGCGCTCCTCAGCGCGCATTACCGGCAGCCGCTGGAGTGGACGCAGGAGTTGTTGGAGCGCCTGACCGCCATTTCGCTCGGGTGGCATCGCAAACTGGATCTCGCCGTTTTTGCCGATGCGGAACCGCATCCTGAAATCGTCGCGGCGCTGGCGGATGATTTGAACACGCCGCTGGCAATTGCCGTGCTGGCCGATCTGGCGCGAACCGACCTGCCGGCCCTTGCCGGATCGTTGGCGTTCCTCGGGCTTGATGACGGAGGCCGGTTCCATCGATCGATGCGCGAGACCGATATCGATGTCGAAGCGTCGATCGCGGCCCGAAAAGCCGCCCGTGCCGCCAAGAATTTCGCCGAATCCGATCGCATCCGTGATGAACTCGCTGCGGCCGGTATCGTGCTGGAGGATGGCCCTGGCGGCACCACCTGGCGGCGCGCCTGACTCGTTCTTTGGACAACGCAATGCTAATGTGCGGCGCGGCGATGGCAGAGGGAGTTGGCATGCGGACTGCGTTGGTTGTCGTGTTGCTCCTCGCTGCCCCCGCGCTCGCCAAGGCGCCGGCGTCCATCCCGGCGTCCGCGCTGATCATCCGGCAGACGTCGCCCGCCATCGACTGGCGGTGGCGTGCGGCGCCGGAAGCCGCCGCCGTGCCGCCGCTGTTCAACGCGCTGCGCGCCGACGCGCTCAAACTGGCGGCCAAGGCGCGATCCGACGCCGCGGCCGATGCCGCCAGCGCGCGCAAGGCCGGCATCCCGTTCCGCCGCTATGAAAGCATCACCGACTGGACGCGCGCCGCCGATACGCCGCGGCTGCTGGCGCTCGCCGGCGAAGTCTATAGTTTCACCGGCGGCGCGCACGGCAATACCGGCTATGCGGCGCGCGTGTGGGACAAAACCAGCCGGCGGAGCATCGGCATCGAAGGGCTGTTCAGCGACTGGCCGCGCGCGCGCAAGCTGATCGAGCCGGGGTTTTGCAAGGCCCTGGCCGAAGAGCAGACCCGGCGACTGGGGGCGTCGCCGACCAGCGAGATGAACGCCTGCCCGAAACTGTCCGAACAACCCATCCTGCCCTGGGGCGGGCTGAGCACCCGCGCCAGCCAGTATCGCGTGCTGGTCGGCCCCTATGTCGCCGGCAGCTATGCCGAAGGCTCGTATCTGGTCACCGTGCCCTGGCCGGCGGGGGTGCGCACGCTGGTCAAGCCGGCCTATCGCGCCGACCTGTTTGGCGATGATGGCTGATAGCACCCTCGCCAGTTGCCGCCCCATCGCCTATATCGGCGGGCATGTCGGAAACGCTGTATAACACCCAGATCCTGCGGCTCGCCGCGTCCACCGCCGGTGCTGTGCGGCTGGCGGCGCCCCAGGCCTCGGCGGTCAAGGTGTCGCCGGTTTGCGGCAGCAAGGTCACCGCCGATATCGACCTTGGCGCCGATGGCCGGGTCAGCGCTTTCGGCATGGAGGTCCGCGCCTGCGCGCTGGGCCAGGCGGCGGCGGCACTGGTGGCCGCGGATATCGTTGGCAAGACGCCGGATGACCTGGTCACCGCCCGCGCCGAACTGGCGGACTGGCTGGGCGGTCGCTGCGGCGATGCGCCGGTGTGGCCTGGGATGGCGGTGTTCGATCCCGCCCGGCCGCACCGCGCCCGCCACCCGTCGATCCTGCTGACTTTTGACGCGGCGATCGCCGCGGCGGCCGCCGTTTCGGAATCGCCTGCGGCAGTGCCGGCTACTGCGGCCTGACCGTTGGCCGCCGCCCACACCCCCGCCTTCCTGCCCGAAGCTGTTGTCTTTCTGGGCGCGGCGGTCGTGCTGGTGCCACTGTTCATCCGCTTCCGGCTCGGCGCGGTGCTCGGCTATCTGGCGGCCGGCATCATCATCGGGCCGTCGCTGCTCGGGCTGGTGCGCAACCCGGAATCGGTGCTGCAGTTTGCCGAATTCGGCATCGTCATGCTCTTGTTCGTCATCGGGCTGGAGCTGCAACCCTCGCGGCTATGGGCGCTGCGGCGTGATATCTTCGGGCTCGGCGCTGCACAGGTGGTGCTGTGCGGGCTGGCGCTGACCGGGCTGGTGATGCTTTTGACCAGCCTGACCTGGCAGGCGGCGCTGGTCGTCGGGCTGCCGCTCGGCTTGTCATCGACGGCGCTGGTCATGCAATTGCTCAATGAACGCAACATCGCCGGCACGGCGTTCGGCGAACGCAGCTTTTCGATGCTGCTGTTCCAGGATCTGGCGATCGTGCCGCTGCTGACCATCGTCGCAGCGCTGTCGCGCGTTCCCGATCCCGACGCGCTGCCGGGCTGGCAGATGGCGGGGATGACGGTTGCGGCGCTGGCGTTCCTGGTCGTCGTCGGTCGTTACCTGCTGCCCACGGTATTCCGCATCATTGGGACCTTGGGCGCGCGCGAAGCATTCGTGGCGGCGGCGCTGCTGTCGGTCCTGGGTAGTGCGCTGCTGATGGCGTCGCTCGGCCTGTCGATGGCGCTCGGCGCCTTTGTCGCCGGTGTCATGCTCGCCGAATCGCCGTATCGCCACGCGCTGGAGGCCGATATCGAACCGTTCCGCGGCTTGCTGCTCGGGCTGTTCTTCATCGCCGTCGGCATGACGCTCGACCTGGGCGTGGTGGTCGATCAATGGCCGCTAGTGCTGGCGCTCGTGGTTGGCGTCATGGTCATCAAGACCGGCGTCATCATGGTTCTGGCGCGCGGTTTCGGCACCGGGCCGACGCGGGCGTTCCAGATGGGGCTGTTGCTGTCGCAAGGCGGCGAATTCGGCTTTGTGCTGTTTGCCGAGGCCTCGCGCGGGCTGCTCATTTCCGGCCCCGCGGCGCAATTGTTCGGCGCTGTGGTCACCGTTTCGATGGCGGTGACGCCGCTGCTGTTCCTCGCGGCATCGAAACTGAAACCCGCCACCGCCGCCGTAGCCGACCCCGAAGGGCCAGAGGCCGGCACCCATATCGATGGCGACAAGGGCCGCGCCATCGTCGTCGGCGGCGGCCGGTTCGGGCAGGTAGTGGCGCAAATGCTGGCCGCGCGCGGCGTGATGGTCACCTCGATCGATCTGGATGCCGAAATCATCGACGTATCGCGCCGCTTCGGCATCAAGGTCTATTTCGGCGACGGGCGGCGCATCGACATCCTGCGCGCCGCCGGCATCCACAATGCCGGGCTGCTGATCTATGCCATCGATGGCGCCTGGGACCCGGCGGTGACGCTGGGTCCCATCCGCGCTGAATGGCCCGACCTGCCGGTCCTGGCGCGGGCGTTCGATCGCAACCACTGGCTGGCACTGCGCCGCGCCGGGGTGGAAACCGTGGTGCGCGAAACCTTTGATTCCGGCGTCCACATGGGCCGCGAGGCGCTGGCGACGCTGCGCACGCCGGGCACCATCATCGACGCTATCGAAGCGGAATTCCGCCGGCGCGATGGCGAACGGCTCGACCTGCAATTGTGCAGCGGCGACGCCATGTCAGGCGCCGACCAGCTGATCCGCGGCCAGTTGAGCTTCGACCCCGGCGCGCTGGGTGAAATCCCGATGGAAGAGGCCTGAGGCTCTGTTGCAGATTTAAAGGTCACTCGACGAAATGATGATCCAGCGGCCGCCGCCATTGTTGATCAGGGTAATCATCTCGCCGCGATCCAGAGCGTGCGTGGTCCGCGAATCGATCACGTCGCCGCCGCTGGCGATGATGCTGGCGCGGCCGCCGAAGGCGCGGACCGTGATGGCGCGGCCATTGCCGGCAGCGGTCGCCGGCGGCAGGCGAACGGTGACAGCGGCGCCTTCGGTGATGATGACGTCGATATCGTCGGTAACAGTAATGTCGACCGCACTGCGCAGCAGTTTCAGCCGCATTGGCCCGGCGTTTGCCGGACCTTGCGGCCCGGCCGGGCCAGCGGCACCGGGTGGACCTGGCACGCCGGGCGGACCCATCGGGCCGGGACCACCGATCGAAGCGGCGCAACCGGTTAAGGAACCGGCCGCAATCATGACGAGTAATGGTATGCGCATGACAATATCATGCCGTTTCGCCGGCGGATGGGCAAGCTGATGAAAACCGCCGGGATGACGGCTGCGGGCCAACGCGCTATGCCGGCGGCGCTAGCATTCCAAAGGACAGTTCGGTCATGACCAAATCCCGTGAAATCCGCCTGAAATCCCGCCCCGATGGCACGCCGACCGCCGCCAATTTCGAGCTGGCGACCGTTGATGTCGGCAGCCCCGGCGCGGGTGAAGTGCTGGTGCGCAACCTGTGGATGTCGGTCGATCCCTATATGCGCGGCCGCATGTACGACCGTGCCAGCTATGTGCCGCCATTCCAGGTCGGCGCGGCGTTGCAGGGCGGCGCGCTCGGCGAAGTTGTCGAATCGGGTGCCGAAGGTTTTGCCAAGGGCGATCTCGTCTCATCCATGTTCGGCTGGCGCGAGGCATTTGTCGCGCCCGCCGCCGCCCTCGAAAAGCTGCCGCGCCAAGCCGGCGTTCCGGATCAGGCGTTTCTCGGCGTGCTCGGCATGCCGGGGCTGACCGGCTATGCGGGCCTGCGCGAAATCGGCCAGCCAAAGCCCGGTGAGACGGTGTTCGTGTCGGGCGGTGCCGGCGCGGTCGGGTCGGTGGTGGCGCAGGTCGCCAAGATCATGGGCTGCACGGTTGTCGCGACGGCGGGGACCGATGCCAAATGCGACTGGCTGCGCGCCCGCGGCGTCGACCATGCCATCAACTACAAGACTTGCGGGAACTTGCTGGAGGCCGTGCGCAGCGCAGTGCCCAAGGGCATTGACGTGTATTTCGACAATGTCGGCGGCGAACATCTGGAAGTCGCCATCGAAATGGCACGGCCGATGGCGCGCTTCGCCGAATGCGGCATGATTTCAGGGTATAACGCCATGGAATCGACGCCTGGCCCGCGCAACATCATCCAGGTCGTCGGCAAATCGCTGCGCATCCGCGGCTTCATCGTCAGCGAGTTCGCCAGCCTGCGCCCGGAATTTTTGAAGGACATGATGGGCTGGATCGCCGATGGCCGCCTGAAATGGGAAGAAACCGTGCTGGAAGGCGTCGACAAGGCACCGGACGCCTTCATCGGGCTGTTTTCGGGCGGCAACACCGGCAAGATGCTGGTGAAGCTGTAAGACAGATTCAGGCCGGGTGCTGTGGCTCCCGGCCGGTTCCCCATGGCGCCGCAATATCCTCCAGCACCACCTCGATCACCTCGACGCGGGCGCGCAGTGCTGCGCCGGCGGCAAAGGTCAGCACCAGCCACTCGCCATCCTGCGTCAGGCTGAGCAGGTTGAGCACCGCATCCGGCGCGGGCGGCCAGTTCTGGCGCTGCACGGCCGCCACGGTTTCCATCCGCAGCGCGGCGCGCACCCGGCTGCGGATGGAGGATTCCCAGCGGTAGCGGTTGACCAGCAGCACCAGCCGGCGGCTGCGCTTGTCCCAGGCCAGATCGGCGCCGCGCAGCGTCGCATCCTGCAACAGCGCCGAAATCGCGGTCAGGTCCTCGGCGCTCTGGCCGAGCAGGGTCAGGCGTTCATCGCGCATCGGCGATCAACCGTCGGAAATGCGTTCGATGTCGGCACCGACTGCCGACAACTTTTCCTCCAGCCGTTCATAACCGCGGTCGAGATGATAGACTCGCGAAACGATGGTTTCCCCGGTGGCGGCGAGGCCGGCGAGGACGAGGCTCATCGAGGCTCGCAGGTCGGTCGCCATCACTTCGGCGCCGTGCAGGCCGGCGACGCCGCGCACCACGGCTGACCGTCCGCGCACGGTGATATCGGCACCCATGCGGGCCAGTTCGGGCACGTGCATGAAACGGTTTTCAAAGATGGTTTCGGTCAGCAGCGAGGCGCCATCGGCCACGGTCAGCATCGCCATGAATTGCGCCTGCATATCGGTGGCAAAGCCGGGGTAGGGCGCCGTTGAAATGTTGATGCCGTGCAGGCCGCCCGTGCGCTTGACCGACAGGCCGTCCTTGGTCGGGGTGATCTCGACGCCGGCTTCGCGCAGGGCCTCAAGCGTCGACCCCAGGTCGGATTCGGATGCACCGACCAGCTCGACCTCGCCGCCGGTGATGGCGGCGGCGCACGCATAGCTGCCCGCCTCGATGCGGTCCGGCATTACCGCATAGGTGGCGCCGTGCAGATCGCGCACGCCCTCGATGATCAGTTTTTCGGTGCCGATGCCCTGGATGCGCGCGCCCATCGCGACAAGGCAATTGCACAGGTCGACGATTTCCGGCTCCCGCGCGACATTCTCGAGCACCGAGGTGCCGCGGCACAGCACGGCGGCCATCACGGCATTTTCGGTGGCGCCAACGCTGACCATCGGGAAGACGTAGCGGCCGCCGGGCAGGCCGCCCTTGGGCGCGACCGCCTTCACATAGCCGGCGGCGAGTTCGATTTCGGCACCCAGATGCTCGAGCGCCTTCAGGTGCAGGTCGATCGGCCGGTTGCCGATGGCACAGCCGCCGGGCAGCGACACGGTCGCCTCCCCGGCGCGGGCGAGCAGCGGCCCGAGGACGAGGATGGAGGCGCGCATCTTGCGGACGATGTCATAGGGCGCGACGGTGGAGGTGATGCGGTTGGCGCGCACCGTCATCACCCGGCCGAATTCTTCCGGATGGGTGCCCTCGATGGTGGTCGACAGGCCGTGGTTGTTGAGCAGATGCCCGAAGGTATCGATATCCGCCAGCCGCGGCAGGTTGCGCAGCGTCAGCGGTTCATCGGTCAACAACGCGCACGGCATCAGCGTCAGCGCGGCGTTCTTGGCGCCGGAGATGGGAATGCGGCCTTTGAGCGGGCGGCCACCGCGAATGACGATCTGATCCATGGGATGGTGTTAGCGCGTGTGCGGCGCCGACGCTACAGCCGGGGCAGCGTCACGCCCCTCTGCCCCATGTATTTGCCCGCCCGGTCGGCATAGCTCACCTCGCAGGGCTCATTGCCTTGCAGGAACAGGAACTGGCAGGCGCCTTCATTGGCGTAAATCTTGGCCGGCAGCGGCGTGGTGTTGGAAAATTCCAGCGTGACATGGCCCTCCCAGCCGGGCTCCAGCGGCGTCACGTTCACGATGATGCCGCAGCGCGCATAGGTCGATTTACCGAGACAGATGACCAGCACATCGCGTGGCACCCGGAAATATTCGACGGTGCGCGCCAGGGCAAAACTGTTCGGCGGGATGATGCAGCAATCGGTTTTCCTGTCGACGAAACTGCCGGGGTGGAAATTCTTCGGGTCCACCGTCACCGATTCGACATTTGTGAAAATCTTGAACTCGTCGGACACCCGCGCGTCATAGCCGTAGGAGGACAGCCCATAGCTGATCACCCCCTCCCGCGTCTGGCGGTCGACAAAGGGTTCGATCATGCCGGTCGCGAGTGCCTGTTCGCGGATCCAGCGGTCGGAAAGTACGGCCATTCGGTTTGCTCTATTAACAAATAAATAATTTCACATTAATAACAATGCGTCTAACAGTGCGTCCTGTAAGGAGTTGCCTGTGTATAGCGAAGCCGAAGCGCATCTGGCCAATCTCGATTTTTGCGGCAGCCGTGCTCTGCGCCGCGCCTATCTGCTGCTGGTGCTCGCAGCGGAGCGCGCCGGGTTTCACACCGGCCCCAAGGACACCGCGCGCGAGCTGAAAATCCGCGACCGCATCGGCATGCAACCGTTTCTGGTGTTGGTCGGCGAGGTCGAGCTGCAATTCTGTGTGCGACCGCCGGCGATCGCCGCCCAGCCCCGCCTCGCCGGTGAGGCAGAGAACCGTTTCGAAGGCCGGTTGATCAGCGGCAGCGGCGATATCCGCATCCGCGTCCGCAGCGTCGCCGATGCCGAGGATATCGTCGACTGGCTGTTCCCCGATGGCAGCTTCAGCCCCGGATATGGAGAACGCAGATCAGCGTGAACAGCCGGCGGGCGGTATCGAAATCGACGATGACTTTCGATTCGAGCCGGTCCTTCAGCGTATCCGCAGCGTCGTTGTGGATGCCGCGCCGCGCCATGTCGATGGTTTCGATCTGCGTCGGCGTCGCCTGGCGAATCGCCTGATAATAGCTGTCGCAGATGGCGAAATAATCGCGCACGGTGCGGCGAAATGGTGCCAGCGGCAGCACGAAGGATTCGACCGGCGTATCGTCGGCGGCGTTGATGGCGACGGTCAACCGGCCTTCCTCTACCCCCAGCAAGACCTTGTAGGGGCCGTGATAGCCGCTCTCCGCCGCCCATACCGGCTGGAAGACATTGCCTTCCAGCAGGTCGAAAATGGCGACGCGGCGTTCCTGTTCGATATCGGCGTTGCGCCACAATATGGTGCGTTCATCCAGCTTGATATCGATGATGCGGTAATCGGCGGTCATGGCACCACGGCTGCGAAACTGTTGACCAGCCGGCCCAGCGCCGTCTTGATCGGCTGGCGGTTTTCATCCTGGGTCTTGCCGAGCCGCACGACGACCAGCCGCTTCGATGGCACGATGATGACATATTGGCCGAGATGGCCGTTGGCCGAATAGGCGTCGGCGGGGCCCTGGTCGGCGAACAGCCCGCTTTCACCGTTGGGCCGCGGCCGGTTGAGCCAGAAATGGCCGCCATAGCCGGGGTTGGTCGCCGCAGGCGTGCGCACGAAACTCACCCATTCCGGGCTGACCACCTGCCGCCCGGCGACCATGCCATTGCCAAGGTAAAGCTGCCCGAAATTCGCCCAGTCGCGAGCTGTCGCATGGCACAGCGAGCCGCCGAGCAGCGTGCCCTGCGGGTCATATTCGCAGATCAAGGACGGCATGGCGGCCGGGCCGGACAGGCGCTGGATGATGAAGGCGCGCATCGCCGAGCGGCGCTGTGCCGGGGTCTTTGCCTCCGGTGCCAGCGTGCGCACGGCGATATCGGCAAGGATATGCGTCGTCAGTGTCGAATATTCGAACTTCGTCCCGGGTTTCGATTCGAGCGGTGCCGACACCGCGTACCCCGCGATGTCGCCACTCTTGTCCCCGAACAGCGCGCGGTTGGTGTCGGCGCTCTCCACTGGTTCGACTTCGCTGTGCTTCAGCCCCGCCGACATGTGCAGCAACTGGCGCAGCGTGATGGCGGCGCGCGGATCGTCTGGCGTCTTGCGCCACGCCGGCACCGGCGCCGGGCTGTCGAGGTCCAGTTTGCCATCGGCGACCAGCGCCCCGATGATCGTCGATGTCAGCGACTTGGCCATCGACCAGGACACGAAACGATTGCCGGGGCCATAGCCGGGCGCATAACGTTCATAGATGCGCTTACCGTCCTGCAATACGATCACGGCGCGGGTTTCGGCCAGCGCCGGATCGGTGAAAAACGCATCGGCAGCCGGGACCGTTGCGGCCACCGGCGCCGCGGTGGCCGCCGTGCCGACGAACGCCACCAGCACAAACAGGCTTGCTTGCAGCGTCATCATGGCGTTTCGTCTCCAGCGCATGGCACGACGTTAGAAGGGGCAACCGCATGAACGCAAGCACGGGTGCGCAAACGGGTTCGCGCCGGCCGCTGTGGCGCCAGCCGCTGCTGGTGGCGCCGCTGCTGTTGACCCTGCTCGCCGGCGGCTGGCTGGGGCTGAAATACAGCGCCACCGGCGCGCGCGCCGCCGTTGGCAGCGGCTATGTCGCGCATGTCGTCTGCTCGTGCCGCTATGTCGGCAATCGCGACATGGCGTCGTGCGCGACCGATCTGGAACCCGGCATGGAAATCGTGTCGATCAGCGATGATCCGGAAAAGCGCCGGGTCACGGCATCGGTGCCGCTACTGGCAAAGCGTACCGCGACCTATGACCCCGAATATGGCTGCGCGCTCGATACGCCCTAAAGCCAACCGCGCCAGCGGAAGAACAGGTACGGCAGCACGGCGGACGCGACCATCATCCCCAACGCCATCGGATAGCCCAGTTTCCAGTGCAGTTCTGGCAGCAGGTCGAAATTCATGCCGTAAATGCCAGCGATCAACGTTGGTGGCATGAACACGATCGCACTGACCGAAAAGATCTTGAGCACGGCGTTCTGCTCGATCGAGATCAGCCCGAGCGCGGCATCGAGCAGGAAGGTGATATTGGTCGACAGAAAGGTGGCGTGATCGGTCAGCGACGCCAGGTCGCGCGTCAGGCTTTTGATATGCGACCCGATACCTGTGGATTTTGGCGCGGCGAACGCCAGATAGGACAGCGCCCGCGTCAGCGACACTGCCGAGGCGCGCGCCTTTGACAGTGCATCCTGCGCCGACCCCAGCCGCACCAGCAGCGATTGCAGCACCAGGTTCGACACGCGCTGCTGCCCCGGTACCCGCGCCCGGCGAAAGGCCTGGCGCGACACCGATTCGACTTCGCGGCCGACATGCTCAATGCCATCCGCCAGCCGGTCGACGACCGCATCGAGCAGATGGACCAGCGCCATGCCCGAAGTTTCGCACAGGTCGGGCGCGCGGTCGGCATGGCTGGCAAAGCGGTCGAACGACAGGATTTCGGCATAGCGCACGGTGATCAGGTGCGCCGGCGTCAGGATGAAACTGACCGGATGGGTTTCGGGGTTTTCGCGCAATATGCCGGTGGCCAGCGTCGCGGTCATGTAGATGGCGCCATTTTCCTCATACAAGCGGCTCGACACCTCGATTTCGTCCATCTCCTCGGGAGTCGGCACGGCGATGCCTGTCGTCGCCTCGATGAACAATTCCTCCTCGCGGGTCGGGTTGTGCATGTCGATCCACACGGCGTGTTCGGGCAGCACGCCGCCGGCACAATCGATTTCGATCAGGTTCATGTCGCCGGGGGGCGTGATGGCGCGCAGCATCGGGCAGGGACTTTCGGTTCCGGTCGTTAAGCGCAACCTAGCGCCACCACCGCCGAAACGGAAAGCCGCGCCGCCGGCCTTGCAATTCTTGCGGCAAAGGTGCGTTTCTTGGCGTCGATAAAAACGCAGGCGGCGATTCCGCATTGCAACCAAACGGTCATTCGCCGCGAATAGGGGTTGAACGGGACAAACGGGAGCGGATTGACCATGGCAGTAGCAGACAGCAGCATCGCCCCTGCACCGGTTGCGACTCCAGCCGCGGCAAAGCCTTACCTGTTCCACCGCCACGCGCTGGCGGTGCGCGTCACCCATTGGATCAATGCGCTGGCGATCCTGTTCCTGATCGGTACCGGGCTGAACGTCTTCAATGCCCACCCCGGCCTGTACTGGGGCCAATATGGCGCCGAGGACGATGATTCGAAACGCTGGCTCGAAATCGGGTCGGACGATACCCCGCAGGGCGTCGCCTATGGCTTTGTCCGCATCGGCAGCCTGACGGTGCGCACCACCGGCGTGCTCGGCATTTCAAACGGCCCGAACGGCAAGCCACAGGCGATCGCCTATCCGTCCTGGGCGACCTTCCCCAGCTATCGCGACCTGGCGACGGCGCGCAATTTCCACTTCTTCTTCGCCTGGGTGCTGGTCATCAACGGGCTGCTTTACCTGGGTTACAGCCTCGCCAGCGGCCATTTGCGCAAGGACCTGCTGCCGCGGCTGAAGGAGCTCAGCCCCGCCAACATCGCGCATGATGTCATCCAGCACGCCAAGCTGAAATTCCCCAAGGGGGAGGAGGCCAAGCGCTATCACATCCTGCAAAAGCTGGCCTACGGCGGCGTCGTGCTGGTGCTGGTGCCGGGCATCATCTTCACCGGGCTGGGCATGTCGCCGGGCATCAACGCCGCCTGGCCGTTCATTCTCGATGTGTTCGGTGGGCGACCGTCGGCGCGCTCGATCCACTGGGTGTTCGCCAACCTAATAATCCTGTTCATCATCGTCCATCTGCTGATGGTGGTGCTGGCCGGGCCGTACAACGAGATACGATCGATGATCACCGGCAAGTTCCGCGTCGATCCGGAGGTGAAGTGATGACGGTTCTCACACGGCGCGGGCTTATCGGTTTTGGTGCGGCGGCGGGCGGCGTGCTGCTGTCGGGCTGCGATGCGCTGGCGACCAACGACCGCTTGAAAAAGATCGTCGGTTCGGCCGAAGGCGCGACGGAACGCTGGCAGCGGCTGGTCGGGCGCAATGGACTGGCCCAGGAATTCAGCGCCGCCGACATGTCGCCGGTGTTCAAGGTCAATGGCACCCATGAACCGATGGAGCCCGAGTATCAGGCCCACAAGGCCGAAGGCTTTGCCAATTGGAAGCTGGCGATTTCGGGGCTGGTCAACAACCCAATGTCGCTGAGCCTCGCGCAACTGCGATCGATGCCGGCGCGCACCCAGATTACCCGGCATGATTGCGTGGAAGGCTGGAGCGCCATCGGCCAATGGACCGGGCCGCAGATCGGCACGCTGCTGAAAGCCGCCAACATGAAGACCAACGCGCGCTATATCGTGCTGCGCTGCGCCGACAATTATGGCGGCGAACTGTCCAAGGGCGGCGCGCAATCGACGTCGATCTATTATGAGAGCATCGACCTGGTCGACGCCTTCCACCCCCAGACGATTTTGGCACACAGCATGAACGGCGCCCCGCTCAGCGTCGGCCATGGCGCGCCGGTGCGGATGCGCGTCGAACGCCAGCTTGGTTACAAGCAGGCCAAATATGTCATGGGCATCGATGTCGTGGCGTCGCTCGCCGGCTATGGCAGCGGCAAGGGCGGTTATTGGGAAGACCGCGGCTATGAATGGTATGCGGGTATTTAGTCGCCTCTCCCGCAGGCGGGAGAGGGGGGGCTCATGCGGTGCTGGAAGTTGACAATGTTGACGCATATGGCGGGTTTTTCGCCGCCGCGTGCGCCCCGTCATTGCGGTCCCACACCGCCGGCACGTCCCAGTCTTCCGGCTCGAAAAAGCCCTGCGATAGCTCGTGCAGGCGGCGCATGATCAGCGTTTCGGCATCGGGAATCGGGTCGGGCTTGCGATCGTCGGCCATATAGGCCTCTGCCGTTTCCGGATCACCCAGCGCACGGATTTCGGCGCGGACGATGGCGATGCGCTCTGTCATCAGCCGCGCCACCTTGGCGTCTGCCACGGCGCGCTCCGCCGCCAGCGCCTTGGTGGCGCGATCGAGCATGCGGATCAGCAGTTGCGGCGCGCACGGGCGTTGGCGGGTGGTGGTGACCCCGCCGCGTTCCGAGACCATGGTTTCGCCGTTGATGACGCGTTCAAGCGCGGTTTCCTGCACGCGGCGCCAGCCTTCCGCCAGCGCCGCATCCCAGGCGGTGCGAAAATCCGCCGCCTCCGGAAGCCGGCGCAACCGATACGCCGCCTCCCGGCTCATCCCCACCCGCGCCGCCGCAGCGGTGACAGTGCCGCAGTCGGCAAGCGCCTGGATAAAGGCCAATTGGCGTTCCGGGGTCCAGCCATCACGGCGGGGGCGAAGGGGTGAGGGGGTGTCCATGGGCTGCGTGTAACCCATTTGGTTTGTGTAGGACAGGGGGGATGTACTGGGCTCATCCGGGCGGCGCGGTCGGGTCGTCAGCTATTTGGTCGAATTGATCCGCGGTTCTGGAGAACACAAGCTGGATAACCGTCGCGCGGCTTGCATGTTAATCATGGCTGCTTCCGACCCAGAATCGGTCCTTCCTCCGCGAGGGCTCGATGGTCAGCTTATGAAAAAAGCCGCCTTTCGCTCATCCCGCGACGGCATTTCTGCGTCTCGAATGCATAGCCCCAACGCGCGACGTTAGGTTGCAAGACTGGTTAGGCCCGGCTAGGTTATTTTTTAGCCATCACGTGAGAAGTGAAGACAATCAAGTGTCCGAAGCCATCCAAGGCGAAAACTCGGTGCATGACTTTATTGTGGGTGCAGTGCAATCAGCTTGGGACGATTCGCAAGGAGGCCCTCATAAGGCCATGCTGCTGAGCGCTCTCGGGACGAAACTCAAGAATGAATTTGGCGATTATAGCGCAGATTTCCCGAAGGGGATTAAGGAGTTTCTTCGGACATGGCCTCTTGTCCAAATGGTGCAGCATCCTGATATAAAAGAAAAGATTGGCCTTATTCCTGCCGGAGAACCGCTTCCCAAGGATCTCTCGAGCCTCTTTCCAAAGGCAGGCGAGAGACATAGTTCAAGCATGCCGATTTCCTACGATCAGGATTTCTGGAACGCATTCTTCAAGCCGATTCAGTCGACCCGATACGTCGTTATTGGAGACAACCAACCGCTTCAGATTTTGAATGATGCTGCCGAAGCGCCGCCGGGCGCATATGAAATAACAAAGAGCGATATCCTCACTCCCGACCAAACTATGCCGATCGCCGAAAAAGTAGTGGCCACAGGTGAGCGGATCAATAAGTGGCTAGAAAAAAACTCTCTGGATGCCTCGCAATTTTTTAGAAAGCAGGTTTCGAGAACAATATTTCCTCAAGATAGGCTGACCAGCCTTAAGTACGCATTTGAAAATATCTCAGATGAAGATAGAAGTAGGGTTTACATCCCTTTGGATATAATCCTTAAAATCATTTCGTAAATGTCAACCAAGCATTATGTCGTGTTTGTCGGGGCATCGGCGTCGCTATCGAGTGAGCTAAATTCGCTTGCGGGTCGAATTGCAAACTCGAAGATAATAGCTCCGGCGATGGGGAAGAAAATTACTGGTGTGAACGAGCAATCCGTTCAAACCTCTGTCGAAGCGCTATTCACACTTATGGCTGTCGATGGCACACAACTCGAGACAGCGCGATTTTCTATATGGGCATATGGGCCTCCGGCACCCAATCAACTCCAGTTGCTCTGGAATACATTCGGTCGATCCGCCTGGATCGAATTTGTGCCGGTCGATTTGATGCACAAGAATGGCCCAACGAAGATATTTATCGAAAGTCGATTAAAATCTGTATTGTCACTTCTTCACGTAGTATCTCTTGCGGTTTATGGCGGAAGGAAGACGTCCCCTCTACCACTGCCCCTGCGCAATTTCCGATCTGACGTGAGCGATGAATTGCGTCTATTTTGGTATAGAGGTCTGGACCAGGTTGGAGTGAAGGCAACGATCGAAAGGCTTTGCCAGAAGTTTCGACAGCGACGGGTCGATGGTCAACAGAAATACAAGGATGATCATTACAACGTATTTGAACCTGCAGGGGATTCAGTCTGTCATGGGCAACCCCATCCGATAGGGGCTGGGTCGGA
This sequence comes from Polymorphobacter sp., assembly GCA_049318305.1. GTDB lineage: Bacteria > Pseudomonadota > Alphaproteobacteria > Sphingomonadales > Sphingomonadaceae > Sandarakinorhabdus. Next base: position 4,197 of record JBMOGO010000036.1, on the reverse strand, counting down.
GCAGTTTATTGCTGGGCGATTCCGCTTCGGCGTTTCGCTCTTTAAAGGGTTTCACTACGAGGTCTCATCGGCCAAGCATTCGAAATTGAGATCGACGCTCATCGATGGAAGCCTCAACGAACGGAACATGACTCCTGAGCGCAGAAAATACATAAACATATATCCGAACGACCATCTTTTGCCAATAAAATAAAAAGCGAGCTGCGTATTTTGCAACTCGCTTTCTATTTTGTCGGCTAATTGCCGGAAACTAGAACTGAGCATTTACCACGAAGTCGCCTACATATGTAATGCGCTTGCCGAGTGCAGCAATTCAGCCTTTTGATCATGGCTGACGCGGCACTTATGCAGTCCCCTGTAGTCGTCTAACTCAGCTTCGACGCTCACAGCTTCCTGCCGGATGAGGTTCAGCAACTATGGACGACGCGGGCGGAATTGTCAACGCACCCGCCACCTCCCACTATGCCCGCGACCGAATCCCAAAGCCGATTGTTGCAGAGATGCGACTCCCAAGCGGTCCTGCATTATACTGCCTAACGTCTGCTTCAGCCAAAAGCCGCCATTTCCCGATGCCACCAAGAATGGCAACAATGTCCCAAAACTTGCCGGACCGCTTTCCTCCCCATTTCCAGGCATTTCACCAATTCTGCCGTGGCCCTATCCCTCCCAGCGGAGCCCCAGCCAGAAGGTGCGCGGCTGTGCCCTATCGATCAACCCGTCCGCACCCAGCCCCGACACGACCAGTTCGTCGCCGATGTTTTCCGCCCGCACCTCCACCGACACGCCGTGCCACAGCGCCAGCCGGGCGCTGGCGTCGACCGTTGTCGCCGGCGGCAGGCGGCGCAGGTTCTGGTCATCGTCGAACTGCGCGCCGACATAGCGCAGGGTCACCGCGCCGCGCAGCCGTTCCCCCGTCCAGCCGAGCGTCGCCGACGCGCTGAACTGGGGAGACGCTGCCGGGCGCAGGCCATCGAGCGCCGCCGACAGCCCGGAGGCGCGCACTGCGGGGTCGGCCCAGGCCAGCGAGGCCTGTGCCTGCCACTGGCCGAATTCCAGCGCGGCGTCGGCCTCGATGCCCTTCACATTCACCGCATCGAGGTTCAGCCGCTGCCGGAAGGCGCCGCCGGCGGCGACAAAGCCGACCTGCGGAAACGTCCCCGGCCCGCGCCCCAGCGTTACATTGGCGATGGCGCCGCGCAATTGATTGGCATAGCCGGTGACCGACAGCCGCGCCGTCAGCAGCGGCCGCCAGTCAAACCCCAGTTCGGCACCGCGGGCGCGTTCCAGGTCGAGTGCCGGGTTGGCGGCGGTGGCATCGGCACCGACGCGGAACGGCCGGTACAATTCGTTCGGCGTCGGCACGCGAAACCCTGAATAGGCGGCACCGCGCAAGCCCAGCGCCGGCGCCGGCTGCCACAGCGCACCGCCGCGCGCCGTCACCCGCCAGCCGCTGCGCGCCGGCGCGGCGATGGTCAGCGTGCCGGCGCCGGTGTCGCTGTCGAACTCGTTCAGCCGGCCTTCGCTGATCCGCCAATGGTCGGCGCGGATGCCGCCGGTCAGCGTGATGGTTTCGGCGAGCCGCCAGCTGTCCTCGGCATAGCCGCCAAAGGTCGTGACCGCGCCGCCGGCCTCCCGCAGCCTGGTGTAGCGATTGACCTGGTAACGGAAGCGTTCGCGGCTGCTGCCGCTGCCGCGCCGGGCATCGACGCCGAGTTGCAGGTCATGCCCGCCGCCGACCGGCGGGCGGATTTCGAGCTTGCCGCCCACGCCGGTGGCCGGCGTGCTATACTGGTCGAGCGAGGGCGTCGCGGTGGCGCGGCCGGGCGCCACGGCGGCGAACTGCGCCGAAAACTCGCGGGTCTGCACATAGGCGAGCGCCTCCACCCCCCAGTCGCCGCGGTGGATCAGGCGGGCGCTGGCGTCGGCGCCGCGGCTTTGCGAGCCGACGAGTTCCAGCCCGCGCACCCGGTCATCGTCAAAGGCGCGGCCCGAGACCTGCAATTCGGTGACATCGCCGACCGGCACGAAGGCGCGGATGGAGCCGCCCCAGCTGCGATAGCGCGCCGGAATATCGACGGCGCCGCGCTGGCCATCCGGCACCAGCACATAGCCGTCGCCGCGATCATAGCGGCCGCTGGCGGACACGAAACCGCCGCCGAGCCGAGCTGTCAGCGCGCCGGTGGCCGCCCAACTGTCCCGCGAGCCGCCGGCCAGCGACAGCGACGACGGCGTGTCCGGCCCGGCGCTGTTCAACTCCAGGGTGCCGGCCACGGCGCCGACGCCGAATGCGCCGGCACCGCCGCCGCGGGTGACGCGCACGCTGCCCAGCTGCGCCGGGTCGATGGCGCTCCACGGGATATAGCCGGCGAACGGATCGGCGATCGGCACGCCATCCAATAGCACCAGCGCCCGCGACGAGGCGTTGCCGCCCAGGGCGCGCAGCGTCACGCCCTGCGAGGTCGGGTTGGCGGAGCGGCTGTCGGTGCGGCGAAAGGCAGCAAGGCCGGCGACGTCCTTGAGCGCGTCCTCGATGCGGCCGCTGGCGGTGGCGGCCAGCCGGTCGCGGCTGATAGTGATCACCGAATAGGCGGCGCTTCCGGCGGCGGCGGGCAGGGCGGTCCCGGTGACGATGATCTCGGCGGCAGGCGCGGCGATGGCGGGTGGCTGGTCGATGATGGCGGCAAGTCCTGGTTGGCGTGGCACTGCGGTCCTAGCGGTCGCGGCGCGGCTCCGCTACCAGTTCCGGCGACGCAGTTTTTTGGGAACGGGCATTGATGACCGGCTGGAGCTTCCTTGGTATCGCCATCGTGCTGGAAGTCGTTGCGACAACCATGCTCAAGCTGTCGGAAGGGCTGACGCGCTGGCAATGGGCGGCCGGGTCGATCCTGTGCTATGTCATCTGCTTCGCGGCGCTGGCGCCGGCGCTGAAAACCATCCCGGTCGGCATCGCCTATGCCATCTGGTCGGGTGTCGGCATTGTCGCGATTTCGGTGCTGGCGGTGTATCTGTTCGGGCAAAAGCTGTCGGCGGTGCAAGTGGCGTTCATGGGCATGATCATCGTCGGCGCGATCGGGCTGCGCGCGACGGCGACGAGCTAGGGGCATAAAAAAGGCCGCGTGGTTGCCCACGCGGCCTTTTGAAAACTGCGGTCGATCAGGCCGAAAGCAGCGCCGTGTTGCGGCGGCGCATGGCGAAGCCGACCATGCCGAAACCGGCGATCAGCATCGCCCAGGTGGCGGGTTCCGGCACGATGCCGAGCGTGCCGGCGCCATAGCGCGTCGCCGACTCTTCGATGCTCGTTGCGAAATCGCCGGGCGTGCCGGTCGAATAGGCGACGCTGGTAGCCGTCAGGGCGCCGCCCAGGCTGTTGAAGGTGATGGCGCTGGCCGGGTGCGAGTCGGTGAAAACCGAATTGTAATTGTTGTCGGTGTCGCTGAAACCCCAGGCGGCGAGCTGATAATTGCCCGCGGCGAGCAGGAAAGGCGTGACACGCTGCGTTGCGTACGAGCTGCTGTTCGCGAAATTGGAGAAGGTCACAACCGGCGAGACGAATAACTGGGTGGTTGCATCATAGACGCCGACACTGACCGGGCCGACGATACCATCGGCGCCGTTGTCAAAAACGCCGAGCAGGTTGAAGGTCGTGGCCGTGTTGACGGTGAAATTCATCGAAACCGTGCCAGTATAATTCTGGTTGCCGACCGTTGTCAGCGGCGTGTCATAAACCAGAACGGCGCTGGCGGGGACTGCGAAGGCAGCGGCGGCGATCGAAGCGGCGGCAAGAAGTCATCATACACCTCAACAAGGTTCATAACAAGGTATCATGACAAGCGATGCATGAATCGTGCCAATTCGGCGGCTATTGTAAAACAAGAAGTTAATGCCCGCCCACCAGCAAAAGTGTTAAAATTCCCGACAATTTTGGCGGCAAATTGGTTTACATTTGTTAACCATTGCTCGGTTGCACGCCCTGAGGCTGGCCGTCCCAGCACTGGCATGGCGAACGCCTGTCCGGCACGGCGCGAACGGCCGGTCATTACCACCAGGGCGGCCGCAAAGACACGCAGCACGGGGCCGCGGCATCCATCAGATCTCGACCTGCGAACCCAGTTCCACGACGCGGTTGGTCGGCAGCTTGAAAAAGTCCATCGCGCTTTCGGCGTTGCGCATCATCCAGCTGAACAGATGCTCGCGCCA
>JBMOGO010000035.1:0-28110 GCA_049318305.1 Polymorphobacter sp. | reverse complement strand
GAGCCGGTCACGGTGCGAGCGATCGCCGAGGCGCTTGGCCTGCCTTTCGAAACCGCGCGACGCAAGGCCAACCGGTTGATCGACAAGCAGTTGATCCAACGCGTGCCGGGCGGGCTGCTGCTGGTCCGCACGCCCGGCGTAGCCGCCCTTCACTTTCCGCTCGTCTATCAGAAATTGCTCGAATTGCTGGCGCAGATGGCAGTTATCGTCGCGGCGGATGCCGCGGGGGCCGATACACCATAGCCGTGCCAGGAGCCGGGCAAGCCGGCACGATCGCTGCAACAGGCGCCCGAATGTCAGCTACTGGTGTAAGCCGCCGTTCAGTGGCGCCGCCAGAAATGACGGCTTTGTCCCAGAATCGGACTTCGTCCGTTAGGCGAATGTCGGCTTCTCACCTGTTCCAACGGCGCGATTCTAGAACGGCAGCATCACCAGCCGTTTCGGCGCACTTGCGCGCCAGCTGCGGGTCAGCCAGTCGTCGATGTGCTGCCAGTCGTTTTCGCCGGTATCGAGCCTGATGCCGATCCAGCCTGACGGACCGAAATATGCCGGGCGATAATAGAGATCGGGGTCATTCTCGATCAATTGCGCCTGTTCCTCCACGCCGCTGGCCTTGACCAGCAGCGCGGTGATGCCGTCACCGTGGTGATCGCGCGTGAAATAGGCGAAGAACTTGCCGCCCTTGACGAAAAAGCCGGGGCTGCCGTGCGAAAGTTTCTCCTCGGCGTCGGGCAGGGCCAGCGCCAGTTGGCGCACCCGGTCGAGCAGCGATTCGGGTGCGGTGGCGCTGCGCACCAGCTCGGCGAGGACGCGCGGATAAAGCTGGTGCTCGGCATAATGCACCCGGGTGGCAAGGCTGTCGGGCGTGTCTCCGGGCAGTACGGCAACGCGGACCTGGCCGAGGATGGGGCCGTCATCGAGCTCAGGTGTCACCAGATGGACGGTGCAGCCAGTCACGGTTTCACCGGCGGCCAGCACGGCTTCATGGACATCCAGCCCCTTGTGCGCCGGCAGCAGCGACGGGTGGATATTGAGGCAACGCCCCTGCCATTTCGCCACGAAATCCGGCGACAGCAGCCGCATATAACCCGCCAGAGCAACATATTCGACGCCGTGGCGGCTGAGCTCGGTATCGATTATCGCGTCGAATTCGGCGCGCTTCAGGCCCTGGTGGGCGCGGGCGAAGGTCGGGATCCCCTCCGCGGCGGCGAGTGCCAGGCCGGGCGCAGCGGGGTCGTTCGCCGCGACCAGCACGATCTCATAGGGACAGTCGTGCGCCTGCGACGCATAGACCAGCGCCGCCATGTTCGACCCGCGCCCGGAAATGAGCACGCCGACGCGGGCCCTAGGCATCATGGCTCGCCGTCCAGGCGGTTGCCGAACCCCAGCTGCCGGCGACGCCGGAGACGTCGCAGCCTTTGGTGCCGGCTTCGATTCGACCGATGACGCTGGCCGTTTCACCGGCGGCGGCCAGCGCGCCGAGAGCAGTTTCCACAGCGTCGGCGGCCACCACCATTACCATGCCGGTGCCGCAGTTGAAGGTGCGCGCCAGTTCGCCCGGCGCGATATCGCCCTCGCGGCGCAACCAGTCGAACAGCGGCGGCAGGGCAGGCGCGTCGACGATGGCGCGGGCGCCCTTGGGCAGCACGCGCGGGATATTTTCCAGGAAACCGCCGCCGGTGATGTGCGCCAGCGCCTTCACCGTGCCGGACCGGACCAGCGGCAGCAGCGATTTCACATAGATGCGCGTCGGCACCAGCAGTGCCTCGCCGAGCGTCTGGCCGGGGGCAAAGGCGGCTTCCATCGCCAGCGCATGACCGCCGCGGGCGATGATGCGGCGGATGAGCGAATAGCCGTTGGAATGCGCGCCGGACGACGCGATGCCGATCAGCACATCGCCGGGGGCCACGTTGTCACCCGTCAATTGCTCGCCGCGTTCGACCGCGCCGACGGTAAAGCCGGCCAGATCATAATCGCCGGGCGCATACATACCCGGCATTTCGGCGGTTTCGCCGCCGATGAGCGCACAGCCGGCAATGCGGCAGCCCTCGGCGATACCGGCGACGACCGCGGTGGCGACGTCAAGATCCAGCTTGCTGCTGGCGAAATAGTCGAGAAAGAACAGCGGCTCGGCGCCTTGCACGATGAGGTCGTTGACGCACATGGCAACCAGGTCGATGCCGACGGTGTCATGCTTGCCGGTATCGATGGCGAGTTTCAACTTGGTGCCGACGCCATCGTTCGCGGCCACTAGCAATGGGTCCTTGTAGCCGGCGGCGCGCGGATCGAAAAACCCGCCGAAACCGCCCAGTTCGGCATCTGCGCCGGGCCGCGCTGTGGCGCGGGCGAGCGGCGCGATCATTTTCACCAGCGCGTTGCCGGCGGCGATGGAGACGCCAGCGTCTGCGTAAGTCAGGGGTGCGGGTTCGGTCATCCCCCGTCCTTAGCGCCCAGCCGCCGACGGGCCAAGCGTTGCAAACGCAGCTTCCTGCTTGGCATTCCCCCGCGCCCCGCTAGAACGGCCAACGTGAAAGCGTTGCTCCGCCTGCTGCTTGTCTTCGCCTGTGCTGCGTCGGCACCGCTGCGCGCGCAGAACAGCGAAGGCAGCAGCAGCAGTGCCTATGCCGTGGCGGGTATCGATGTCGACGTTTCGGCACCCAATCCCGAGGCGGCGCGTACCGCCGCGTTTCGCATTGCGCAGCGCAAGGCCTGGCCGCTGTTGTGGTCGCGGTTGACGGGGGGCCCCGCGTCGGCGGCGCCGCGCCTGTCGGATGGCCAGCTCGATTCGATCGTGTCGGGCATCGAAAGCCAGGGCGAACGCTTTTCGATGACGCGCTACATCGCCCGGTTGGGGGTGATCTTCGACCGGTCGCGGACCGGCGCGTTTTTCGCGGGTAGCGGTGCGATGCTGCAATCGCCGCCGATGCTGTTGCTGCCGCTGCTCAGCGATGGCGGGGTGCGGACGCTGTACCAGGCCAAGACGGCGTGGCGGGCGGCGTGGCAACGCTATCGCGAGAATGTGACGCCGCTCGATTATGTGCTCGCGGCGGGCTCGGCGAGCGACAACATGTTGCTGACCAACTGGCAGGTGACTCGACCCGACCGTGCCAGCTGGCGCAACATTCTCAACCGGTTCGATACCGTCGATGTGCTGACCGCCGAGGCGCGGTTGACGCGCGCCTGGCCGGGCGGGCCGGTCACCGGGCTATTTATTGCTCGCCACGGTCCTGATGCGACCGAACTGGCGCGCGTCACCTTGCAGGCCGCCGATGACGATGGTGTCGACGCCATGCTCGACGCCGGTGTGCGCCAGATCGACGAATTTTATGCGATCGCGCTGCGCGATGGCCGCTTGCGCAGCGAACCCGACCTGACCGCCGACCTGGCGCCCTTGATCGGCATGGGGCCGATGATCGGCATGCCGGTGGGCGATGATGCGGGCGTCGATGCCGAGGTGTCGAGCCTGGAAGCGGCGATGGCGACGCCCGATGCCGCCACGGCCAGCGCCTTGGAAAGCGGGCTGCGCGGCACGCCGGGGGTGACCGGCGTCACCATCACCAGCCTGTCGCTCGGGGGCACGACCCGGCTGATCCTGACCTATACCGGGGCCCGCGACGCACTGTTGTTCGCGCTCGATAGCCGCGGCTTGCGACTGGTGGCGGAAAACGGCGAACTGGTGTTGCGGCGGCGGCGCGATGGCGAAGCGGCGGTGCCGCGCCCGGCCGCGCTTTTGCCGGTGCCGGCCACGGCTCCGGCAGCGCCGGCTTTCCCGCCGGCAGCGCCGCCCGCTACGACCGCCGCTGTCGATGCCGCGCGTCGCCCGCGCAGTGACGCGCGCGCATCGGCACCAGCGGCGACAGCGCCACCGCCGCGCCCGGCGCCAGCGCCGCCGCGCCCGGCACAAAAGCCCGAGACAGATGGGCCCGTCGACCTGCTGCCAAGGGCTGGCGCATGACACCGGAGCCTGTGCCGCCGCAAAATCCGGAGCCGCCGCCGACCGGCTTGTCGATCGCCGACCGGCTCAGCCTGCCGCGCATCCACTGGGGCTGGCTGCTGCTGCTGATCGGCTTTGGTGCACTGTTCTGGGCGTCGCGCAGTGTCATCGGGCCGTTCATCGCGGGGTTTGTTGTCGCCTATCTGCTCGATCCACCGGCGCAGCGGCTGGAGAAACGCGGCTGGCCGCGCTGGCTGGCATCGGTGACGGTGCTCAGCCTGTTCCTCATCGCCATTGTCGGCATCGGCTTTGCCAGCGCGCCGATTGTCCAGGCGCAGGTGCTGCAGCTGATTGAAACACTGCCACGGATGATCGAGACAACGCTGCCCGTAGTCGAACGGCTGCTGCGCAATTCCTCGGTGGCCGCCAGCAGCAAGGATGTCATCGCCAATCTAGGCAGCCGTGCGGTTGGCTGGCTCAGCGATTCGCTTGGTACGATCGTTGCCAGCAGCCTGGCGTTCGTCAACGTACTGACCTTTGTCGTCGTGACGCCGATCGTCGCCTTCTACCTGCTGCGGGACTGGCCGGTAATCCTGCAGCGCATCGAAAGCTGGTGGCCGCGCCCGCGTCTGTCGACCATCAAGGCGTTGCTGGCGGAATCGGATGCGGCGCTGTCTGGTTTCGTTCGCGGTCAGTCGCTGGTCTGCCTGGCACTGGCGGTTTTCTATGCAGCAGGCTGGAGCCTCGTCGGGCTCGATTATGCCATCGTGCTCGGGCTGCTTGCCGGCGTGCTGGGGTTCGTGCCGTTCCTGGGCGTAATCTTCGCGGTCGGTCTCAGCGTCCTTATCGCGCTGGGGCAATGGGGGCTTGATCCGTTGCAGATCGGGCTGGTGCTCGGGGTGTTCTTCGTCGGCCAGATCCTCGAATCGTCGGTGCTGACGCCGAACCTGATCGGCAATCGTATTGGGCTGCACCCGGTCTGGGTGTTGTTCGCTGTCTTCGCCGGCGGAGAAGTGGCGGGGCTGGCCGGGGTGTTCTTTGCGGTGCCGGTCGCGGCCGTGCTCGGCGTGGTGGTGCGCCATGCCCTGGCGCACTATCGGTCCAGCCACTTCTATACCGACTGATGGCGGACATGCCGGATCAGGCACACCAGCCGGGGCTGCCGCTGGCCTATCGTCCGCGGCTGGGCGCCGACAGTTTTTTCACGTCCGACAGCAATCGGACAGCGGCGGTTTGGCTCGCCGATCCGGCGCGCTGGTCGATGCCGCGAACCGTGCTGGTCGGGCCGGCGGCATCCGGGAAATCGCATCTGGCCTCGATGTTTGCCGATCGTCATGGCGGATGCGTTGTCGATGACGCCGATCTTCTGTCCGATGGCGAGCCGCTGTTTCACGCCTGGAACGCGGCAACCGCCGCTGCACCGCTGTTGCTGACCGCTCGCCGTCTGCCGCGCTTCTGGGCGCACAGCCTGCCCGATCTCGCCTCCCGGCTTGCAGCGACGCCCCTGGTGCGCCTCGATGACCCCGATGATGCGCTGGTGGCAGCCGTGCTCGAAAAGCGGTTTGCCGATCTCGGCCTGCGCGTCGGGCCGGATGTGATTGCCTATCTGGTCACCCGGATCGAGCGGAGTTTCGCTGGTGTCGCCGAAGCTGTCGAACGGCTGGACGCACTGTCGCTGGCCGAACGCCGCGATATCACGGTGCCACTGGCCCGAGAGCTTCTGGAGGGGCAACTTCGGCTGGCGCTGTAGCTCGCGGGATCAGTCCGCGCCCCCGCCCGGCCGCCCTGTCAAGGATAGTTCCATGGGTGCCGGGCGGGGGCGGGGGCTGGTACCGCCGCAAGCAGTGCCTATCGTCATCGACCTGTAACCTGTGTTCCGCTAGGGTCGCTTCATGGCCACCGCCCGACCCTCTCCCGCCGCGTCCGAAATTCCAGCGGCGGACCGTTATTTCAATCGCGAAATCTCGTGGCTGGCGTTCAACGATCGTGTGCTGGAGGAGGCCACCAACCGCGCGCATCCGCTGCTCGAACGGCTGCGCTTCCTGTCGATTTCGGGCAACAACCTCGATGAATTCTACATGGTGCGCGTTGCCGGCCTGCGCGGCCAGGTCAGTGCCGGTATCGAAACCATCAGCCCGGAAGGCATGACGCCGGCACAGCAACTGGCAGCCATCGCCATTCGCGCCGACCGGTTGATGGAGGCGCAGCAAAAGGTCTGGGGCAATTTGGTCACCGAACTGGCGCGCGCCGATTTTCATGTCGTCACCGTTGAACAATTGTCGGTGGCGGAGCGGCAATGGCTGGAAAGCCATTTTCTCTACCAGATTTTCCCGGTGCTCACGCCGCAGGCGATCGATCCGGCGCACCCGTTCCCGTTCATCCCGAACAAGGGTTTTTCGCTGATCCTCGAACTGCGCCGCCAGTCCGATGATGAACTGCTGCGTGCGCTGCTGATGCTGCCGTCGATGCTGCCGCGCTTCATCCGGCTGCCGGGCAAGGCGATCCGCTTCATCAGCCTGGAAAACACCATCCGGGCGTTCTTCGGGCAATTGTTCCCTGGTTATGACCTGCTCGGCGATGGCGCTTTCCGGGTGATCCGCGATTCGGATATCGAAGTCGAGGAAGAGGCCGAGGATCTGGTGCGCTTTTACCAGACTGCGCTCAAGCGTCGGCGCCGCGGCGAAGTCATCCGGCTGAAGATCGAGGCGAATACCCCGCCGGGCCTGTACACGCTGGTGCAGAACGCGCTGGGTGTCGGCGAACGCGACACTACGGTGGTGACCGGCGTGCTCGGTGTCGCCGACCTGGCGCTGTTGGTCGATGAAGACCGGCCCGATCTGAAGTTCGAACCCTATACGCCGCGCTTTCCGGAACGCATCCGCGAGCATGGCGGCGATTGTTTTGCCGCAATTCGCGCCAAGGACCTGGTCGTCCACCACCCCTACGAAAGTTTCGAGGTGGTGCTGGCGTTCCTCAAACAGGCCGCCGCCGACCCCGATGTCATCGCCATCAAGCAGACGCTGTACCGTGCCGGCAAGAATTCACCGATCGTGCGCACCCTGATCGACGCTGCCGAAGCCGGCAAATCGGTGACAGCGGTTGTCGAACTGAAAGCGCGCTTCGACGAGGAGCAGAATCTGGTCTGGGCGGCGGCGCTGGAACGCGCCGGGGTGCAGGTGGTCTATGGCTTCATGGAGCTGAAAACGCACGCCAAGCTGTCGATGGTCGTGCGGCGCGAAGGCGGCGACATCCGCACCTATGTGCATTTCGGGACCGGCAATTATCACCCGGTGACGGCGCGCATCTATACCGACCTGTCGTTCTTTACCGCCGAGCCGGTGTTGGCGCGCGATGCGGCGCAGGTGCTCAACTATATCACCGGCTATGTGCAGCCGACCCGGCTGGAAAAGCTCGGCATGGCGCCGTTGACCATGCGCGACAAGATTTATGGCCTGATCGATGCCGAGATCGCCAATGCCCGCGCCGGCAAGCCTGCGGAAATCTGGGTCAAGCTGAACAGCCTGGTCGATACCGGCATCATCGAAAAGCTGTACGAAGCCAGCGGCGCCGGGGTGGAGATCGAACTGATCATCCGCGGCATCTGCTGCCTGCGCCCCGGCGTGCCCGGCCTGTCGGACAAGATTCATGTCCGCTCGATCGTCGGGCGCTTTCTGGAACACAGCCGCATCTTTGCCTTTGCCAATGGTGCCGAACTGCCATCGCGCGATGCCCGGCTGTATATTTCCAGCGCCGACTGGATGCCGCGCAACCTCGATCGGCGTGTCGAAGTGATGGTGCCGATCGAGAACCCCACCGTCCACGCCCAGGTGCTGGACCAGGTGATGATGGCCAATCTGAAGGACAATGAGCAAAGCTGGCTGCTGCGAGCCGATGGCAGCTACAAGCGCCTGGCCGTGTCGGCGGGGGAACCGCCGTTCAACCTGCACCGCTATTTCATGACCAACCCGTCGCTTTCGGGGCGCGGTGCCGCGCTGAAGGGCAATCGCAGCGTGCCGCGACTGGTTCTGGAGGATGACGACGATCCGGCAAACTGACAAGCGGGTGTCGCGGGCGGTTCGTTACGCGGCAGGGACTGGGCAGCCGCGCCGGCTTCGGGCATAGCCTGCGCAGCTTGCAAAAGGGTATGGTTGGCAGTGGCGCGTGGTTTCCTGAACGAGCAACCGGCGCTGATCGATGGCCTGGCACCGCCGCTGGCCGGGCTTAACGCCATCATCGATATCGGTTCGAATTCGGTGCGTCTGGTGGTCTATCAGGGGCTAACGCGAATTCCTGCGACCCTGTTCAACGAAAAGGTCATGGCCGGGCTGGGCCGCGGGCTGGCGGCGAACGGCCGGCTCGGCAAGGGCTCGATGGACACCGCCGTCACCGCGCTGGTGCGCTTTGCCGCGCTCGCCGAGGCGATGGGCGTGACGGCATTGCGGACCGTCGCCACCGCCGCAGTGCGCGAGGCGGAAAATGCCGATGAGTTCATCCACCGGGTCGAGCGCGAGACCGGCCTGGTCATCGAGATCATCGACGGCGAGACCGAGGCACGCGGCGCGGCGTTCGGCGTTATCGCCGGCATTCCCGAAGCCGATGGCGTGGTCGGGGACCTAGGCGGCGGCAGCCTGGAGTTGATCCGCGTCTCGGGCGGGGCGGCACAGGATCGCATCTCGCTGCCGATCGGGTCGCTGCGCCTCGATGCGGTGCGCAAGCGCGATCGCCGCGCGCTGGCGCCGTTCATCAAGAAAAGCCTCGACAAGGTCAGTTGGGCCGCAGCGGGCAAGGGGTTGCCCTTCTACATGGTCGGCGGCTCGTGGCGCGCGCTGGCGCAGGTGCATATCCACCAGACCGGCCATCCGCTGCCGATCGTCCACCAGTATGAGATGCCGCGCGAGGCGCCGGCGTCGCTGGTGCGCAGCCTGACCCAGATCGACGTGGCGACGCTGCGGCAGGTGCCCAATATTTCGACGTCGCGGCTGCCGTCGCTCGCCGGGGCGGCGATGCTGCTGGCGGCGACCGTCAAGAAACTGGGGTCGTCGTCGGTCATCGCGTCCGGCTTTGGCCTGCGCGAAGGCCTGTTGTTCGCGCAATTGACGCGCGAACAACAGGCGCTCGACCCGTTGATCGTCGCAGCCCGCGCCGAAGGCGTGCGGCAGGGGCGGTTTCCCGAACACGGCGACATGCTGTTTGCCTGGATGGGCGGCCTGTTCGAAGATGGCCGTGAAAGCCCGGCCGAGCGCCGACTACGGCTGGCGGCGTGCCTGCTCAGCGATATCGCGTGGCGCGCCCACCCGGATTTTCGCGCCGAACGCGGTGTCGACATGGCGCTGCACGGCAATTGGGTGGCGATAACGGCGGCGGAACGCGCCGCGCTGGCGCAGGCGCTGCACTATTGCTTCGGCGGATCGAATACCGCGCCGGTGCTGGCGTTGCTGGCGCGCTTGGCACCAGCGCCGCTGCTGGCGCACGCCCGCGTCTGGGGGTTGGCGCTGCGGCTGGGCCAGCGGTTGACGGGCGGCACCGCAGCGGCGCTGTCGGCAAGCCGGCTGGAACGCGATGGCGAGGCGGTGGTGCTGCGGCTTGATGCCCGCCACAGCGCGCTGTTTGGCGATTCGGTGCTGCGGCGGCTGAAATTGCTGGGCCAGGCGACGGGGTTGGAGCCGCAAGTCGTGGCCGAATAGCCGCTACATCCGGAAGGTACCGAATCGCGTCTCCGGCACCGGGCGTTGCAGGCTGGCAGCAAGCGACAAAGCCACCACGGCGCGCGTATCGGCAGGGTCGATCACGCCATCATCCCACAGGCGGGCGCTGGCGTGGTACGGGTGGCCTTCGCGGTCGTATTGGTCGCGAATCGGTTTCTTGAAGGCTTCTTCCTCGGCCTTGGTCTTGAAGCCGCCGGATTTGACCGTCGCCAGCACAGATGCCGCCTGTTCGCCGCCCATCACGCTGATGCGCGCGTTGGGCCACATCCACAGGAAACGCGGGGAATAGGCGCGGCCGCACATGCCGTAATTGCCCGCCCCGAACGACCCGCCGGTGATGACGGTGATCTTGGGCACCGCGGCACAGGCGACGGCGGTGACCAGCTTGGCGCCATGCTTGGCGATGCCTTCATTCTCGAACCGCTTGCCGACCATGAAGCCGGAGATATTCTGCAGAAACAGCAAGGGAATGCGGCGCTGGCAGGCGAGTTCGATGAAATGCGCGCCTTTTTGCGCGCTCTCCGAGAACAAAATGCCGTTGTTGGCGAGGATGGCGACCGGCATGCCTTCGATATGGGCAAAGCCGGTGACCAAAGTTTCGCCGAAGCGCGGCTTGAAGGCGTGCAGTTCCGATCCGTCGACGATGCGCGCGATGACTTCATGGACATCGACCGGGTGGCGGGTATCGAGCGGTGCTAGGCCGTGCAGTTCACTGGCATCGAACAGCGGTGCCCGGATCGGTTGCGCCGGCACCGGCGTCGCGGCCGGCAGGGTCGCGACGATGTTGCGCGCGATGCGCAGTGCGTCGGCGTCATCCTCCGCCAGATGGTCGGCAACGCCCGACAGGCGGGTATGGACATCGCCGCCGCCCAGTTCCTCGGCGGTGACTTCTTCGCCGGTTGCAGCCTTCACCAACGGCGGGCCGCCCAGGAAAATCGTGCCTTGGTCGCGCACGATGATCGATTCATCGGCCATGGCGGGCACATAGGCGCCGCCGGCGGTGCAACTGCCCATGACCACCGCAATCTGGCTGATGCCCTGCGCCGACAGATTGGCCTGGTTGAAGAAAATCCGCCCGAAATGGTCGCGATCCGGAAACACTTCGTCCTGGCGCGGCAGGTTGGCACCGCCCGAATCGACGAGGTAGACACAGGGCAGGCTGTTTTGCGCGGCGATTTCCTGGGCGCGCAGGTGCTTCTTGACGGTCAGCGGGTAATAGCTGCCGCCCTTCACCGTGGGGTCGTTGGCAACGACGACGCACAGCCGCCCGGATACCTGGCCGACGCCGGCGATCATCCCCGCGGCTGGCACATCCTCGCCATAGACGTCATGCGCTGCCAGTTGCCCGATTTCTAGAAAGGCGGTGCCCGGATCGAGCAGGCCATCGACACGCTGGCGCGGCAACAGCTTGCCGCGCGCGACATGGCGGTCACGCGACGCCTGCGGGCCGCCGAGCGCGATGGTGGCGATTTTCGCCTTCAGGTCGGCGACGAGCGTCGCCATCGCTGCGGCATTGGCGCGGGCGCCGGGGGGGAGGGGGGAACCGATGCTGGACATAGGACACCTATAGGCGCTTGTCGGGTCCGGCCTCAACCTTTCGTCCTAGTTGCGTTTGCGCGCTTTGACGGCTATGCGCGCCATTCTCTTTTGGCTGGTCGGAACCAGCCGCACAGGAAAGACCCCAGATCATGAAGTCCGGCATCCACCCCGATTACCACAACATCACCATCAAGATGACCGATGGCACGACCTATGCGACGCGCTCGACCTACGGCAAAGAAGGAGACACGCTGGCGCTCGACATCGATCCGACCTCGCACCCGGCCTGGGTCGGCGGCGCCGGCAAGATGCTCGATGTGGGTGGCCAGGTGGCGCGCTTCAACAAGCGCTTCTCGGGCTTTGGGCTGAAGAAGGCCGGCGAGTAAGCCGCAGCGCCGCGCGCGTAGTGTCGTCACTGCGCGCCGACAGGCGCGAAGGCCGGCCAGCGGGGCGGCGGAGACTTCCGCCGAACCCGTCTGACGTCAGCCGCGGCTTTGCCGCGGCCCTTCCTTCTCACTGAACCGCCATCAGCTTCGCCGCGGCATAATCCGCCTTACCGTTCGGCGCGCGCGGTACCTTACCAACGATAATGACCCGCTTCGGCGTCTTGTAGCCGGCCAGCAGCCCCCGGCAATGGGCACGCAGCGCCTCCTGGTCGACCGGTGCGCTTGCTTCCACCACCGCTGTCACCGCCTGGCCCCATTTGTCGTCGGCGACGCCAAAGACCAGCGCATCCTCGATCGCCGGGTGGGTTTTCAGCACCTCCTCGACCTCTTCGGGAAACACCTTTTCCCCGGCGGTGTTGATGCACTGGCTGCCGCGGCCGAGCAGCGTCATGCTGCCATCGGCCTCCACGATCGCAAAGTCGCCGGGCAGCGAATAGCGTACGCCATCGACGGTCACGAAGGTCTTTGCCGATTTTTCGGCATCGCGCCAATAGCCCAGCGGGATCAACCCGCGCCGGGCCACGCGGCCCATCTGGCCCGACCCGGGGACCACCGGGCGCATATCATCATCCAGTACCAGCGTATTGCCATCGTTGATAAATTTGGTTGCGTCGCCAGCATTGGCGCTGGTCTGCACCGATGTGCCCAGCCCCAATCCTTCGGACGACCCCAGTGCGTCGGCGATCATCATGGCAGGGGCGTGGCGCAACAGCCCCGCCTTGGTTTCGGGGGACCACATGGTGCCGCTGGAGATCATCACATTGAGCGAGGCGATGCTGCCATGCCCGGCATCAAGCGCGCGCAGCAAGGGCCGGCCAAAGGCATCGCCGACAATCACTGCATAGTCGCATTGACGCGCGGCACAGGTGACCAGCGCCAGTTCGGGATCGAAGTTATCGCCGGGAACGGTGACGACAGTTCCGCCGCGCGCCAGCGTGCTGATTGCGATGATCATGCCGGTGCCGTGCATCAGCGGCGGCATCACCAGCGATCGGTTGCGGCCCATGCCCTGCCGGATCAGCCCATGCAGATCCGCCAGCGTTTCCGGCGGCGTCCCGCCGGGCGCGGCGCTGGGTGCCATGATGCCCCACAGCGCACCCTGTTCCCACATGACGCCCTTGGGCATGCCGGTGGTGCCGCCGGTATAGATGAACAGCATGTCGGCATAGTCATGCGCTTGCGGGGGCAGGGCGCCGCCACTTTCGGCGACGCTGTCGAAATCCTGCGCGAAATCGGGTGTTTGCCCGCCGACTTGCAGATACAGCTTCGTATCGAGGCGGTGGCGGATACCGGCAATGAGCGGCGCGAATTCGGCGTCATAAACGACAACCGCAGCACTGGAATTGTCGAGGATGTAGAACAGCTCCTCGCCGGTGTAGCGATAGTTGACGTTGACATGGACCAGTCGCGCCTTGAACCCGGCGACGGTGGTTTCGAGATAGGCCGGCGAATTGCGCATCAGGTGCGCGATGCGGTCGCCGGGCACCGCGCCCGCGGCGTGGCACGCGGCGGCAATGGCATTGGTGCGGCGGTCGAAATCACGCCAGGTCGTGACCTGGTCGCCGTGGATGGTCGCCGGCAGGTCAGGATCGACAGCGCTTGCCATCGATTCGAAAATGCGTCCAAAACTCAGGCCGTCGGTCATCGATGCACTCCCCGGGTAACAACCTAGGGGTAGAAGGACGATGCGACCAGCCCGCGCAAATTGGCAGTGTCTGGCGAAGAGCCTCAGGCGGGCAGGGCCGTGGGCCCTTACCGCCGGAGGCTCTGTCTCGTCTCAGGCCGGCTTGTCAGGCTCCAGCAGCCGATGCAGGTGCACAACAACATATTTCATCGTCGCGTCATCGACGGTGCGCTGCGCATTGGAGCGCCAGGCGTCTTCGGCGCTGTCATAGTCGGGAAAGATGCCGACAACATCGAGCGCATCGGGCTCGATGAAATTGAGGGTTTGCGGATCATCGACACGGCCGCCGAACACGAGATGGAGTTTGCTCATGTGGTGGCGTTTAGAGGGTCGCTGGCGCCAATTCTAGGCATATTCCTTGGCGAGCCGCTTCATCATGTCGCCGAACCAGGTTTCGAACTCGGCGCCGTCCCAGGCGCGGTGTTCGCCGCGTTTATAGGCGGCCCCGTTGCGGATGTAGAATTCGGCGTTGACACGGTTGGCCAGTCGGTTGTCCGCGGTGCGGATGACCTTTGCCGGTGACCCGACCACGATCGAATTGGGCGGGATGATGGTGCCATCCTTGACATAGGCGTGCTGCCCGATGATCGAGCCAGCCCCGACGACAGCCCCGTTGAAGATGGTGGCGTTGACCCCGACCAGCACATGGTCACCGATGATGCAGCCATGCAGCGTAGCGTGATGGGTGATCGAGCAATAGGCTCCGACCTCGACCGGCTTGCCGGGGTCGGTGTGGATCATCACGAAATCCTGGATGTTCGCGCCGGCGCCGATGCTGACATGCGAAGTTTCGCAGCGCACCACAGCGTTGCACCACACCGATGCGCCTTCGGCCACCGTGACGCGGCCATAAAGTTGCGCGCTGGGATGGACGAACGCCGTGTCGGCGATGGTGATGCTGCTGGTCATCCGGCGGCGCGCGTCGTAGCAGACTTGCTGTTCGCGGTCTTGAGGAACGTCACCAGCGCGTCAAAGCCGTTCTTCTGGATATAGGCATTGAAGTCGGCTTCCTGGGTCAGTGACAGGTTGATGCCTGAAACGGTCAGATTGTTGACCATCTGCTTGCCCGTCGCGGTCTTCTTGACTTGCCACACCGCGTCGACCGGCTGGGCGCCGGGACGCGTTACACGGGTATAAACATCGGTCATCGGGCCGCGGCCGACGCTGCGCAACGTTTTCACGCTGGCATCGGAATAGTCATACAACCTGTCTGCATAGGCGTTGAGAACAAAATCCGGCAAAGCCTTCTGATATTGCACATATTGGTCCGGGGTAATGGTGGCGCGGTGGCGCCGGATCAGCCGGTTGCCGATATCTTCCAGCGCAACATTCTGCTGCAACATGGTGCGGAACTTGTTGCGGCTGGCGGCTTTCGACAGCGATTTGTCGCGCAGCACGGCAAAGGCTTCATCGGCCAATTTCTGCACGAAGACCGGCGCTGCCGGGTCGCCGGGGGATGCCGCGGTGGGCGCTGCCACCTGGGCCAGCGCGGGTGTCGCAATGATGCTGAAAACGGTGAAGGCAGCTGCCAACAGGCCTTGGGTAAGGATGAGGCGGGTACGCATGGGTCAAAATTCTCCTGAACGTGCGTGTCTATCACGCCGCCGGCCTGAACCAATGGTTAAGCGGATCAGCCTTTCAGGCCGTCGCGGGCTGCCGACGCCACCGAGCGTGCAGCCCGGGCGGCACCGGACCGCACCTTGTCGACGCTGAGGCCGGCGCCATCGAGTTCGTCTGCGGCGCGGCGCGCGGCAGCGCGGGCTGCATCGCCCAGCTTGCCGCCAGCGTCGCCAAGCACCCGGCGCTCCGCCTCGGTGGCCGGGAACAGCGCGCCGAGCGCCGCACCGGCGGCAAGGCCGATGATGATCGACACGACGGGATTGGAGTCGACGGTCTCGCTGGCCTGTCCTGCCAGCGCCTGTGCACGCGCCTCCAAGCGCGCGGCGCGCGCCTGCAAGCGTACGGCGCGCGCCGGCGGCACATCTTTCGCGTCGGCAGGGGTCTCGGCAAAGACAAAACCGTCGTCATAGTCGGTGTAGTCGCCCAGATCGTCACCCAGATCGACCCTGGCCTTGCTCAGCCGGTTGCGCGTGAACAGTACCAGGCCGATCGCCGCAACCGCCGCGCCAATGGCCAGCGGATGCGCGCGCGCCGTCGAACCGACAACATCGACCAGCTGCTTGCTGCTGGTGCTGACCTGATCGACAGCTTCGGCGGCGATGCGGCGCGGGTCGAGCCGATCCTGGATTTCGTCTATCGTTGCCGCAATCCGAGTACGTGCTTGCGCGGATTCGGAGGCCAGGCGTTCGACTGGTTCGGATGCCATGTCAGTCCCCTTTCAAATTCTCGGCGTCACGACGCAGATTGGCAGCGACGCGCCGTGGTGCAAGGTCTGTCCGTTTCAAACGGCCGATGCCGGTGTAAATCGCCATGCCGCCCAATATGATGGCAACCGCCGCCACGATCAATGCGGCCGGCACCAGCCCAACGCTTTGTGCCAGCCACGCCACGCCGGCGCCGAGCAGGCACAGCATGGCCACCGAGACCAGCATGGCACCCAGGGCGACGATGAGGAGGCTGCCGGACGCCTGCGCCAGGTTTTCGCGAACTTCGCCGCCGGCCAGCCGCAATTCGCTGCGGATCAGGGCGATGAAATCATCACCCAGCCGACGCAGCAGGTCGCGGATCGAATCGCGCCGTGGTGCGGGAGGCGTTCGGGCTTCGGTCACCGACGGCTCGATTTCACCAGGCGCGCGACCAGGAAACCGGCAACCACGGCCACGCCTACCGCCAGTGCCGGCTGCTCGCGGATGATCGTGCGGCCGTCTTCGAGCAAGTCTTCCACGGGCTTGTCGCGCAGCCCGGACTGGATGTCGCCGAGCAGCCCGGCCGCCTGCCACGCATAGCTGGCGATGGCGCCGCCGCCGGCGCTGTCGACTTGCGCTGCCAGTTCGTTGGCGAGCGTCACCAGGTTGTCGAAACCGCGCACCAGTTCCGATTTGCCGTCCTCGGCGAGTTCCATGAGCCGCGAACGGGCAATGCTCACCAGGCCGGTCGGCATCGCGTCGAGACCCGCGATGGCGGCCTCGTCATGGTCGATGCCAAAGGCGTCGCTCCGGTCTGCAAGGTCGGCGTCGAGCGGATCTGCCATCGTCATTGTCGCTGTTTCCCGTTCCGTCGTGTCCAATCGCCGAAAAACGTGTCTGCACCCCAACTGTTCCATCGAAACATTTGCGGCCCGGCGGCTTGCCCGATAGATGGCCTCGCCGCCGCGCGAGTGCAACAGGGTTTGCAAAGCGTGCTGGCGCATTATCCTGGCCCCGGCGGGCCGCGTTCGCTGCTGCAAAAGGTTTCGTCCATGACTGCCATCATCGATATCCACGCCCGCGAAATCCTCGACAGTCGCGGCAACCCGACCGTTGAAGTCGATGTCGTGCTCGAAGATGGCTCGCTCGGCCGTGCCGCCGTGCCTTCGGGCGCATCGACCGGTGCCCATGAGGCCGTGGAACTGCGCGATGGCGACAAGGCTCGCTATCTGGGCAAGGGCGTACTGAAGGCCGTCGCTGCCGTGAATGGCGAAATCTATGACTCCTTATCGGGCATGGAAGCCGAGGAACAGGGCGAAATCGACGCGGCGATGATCGAGCTCGATGGCACCCACAACAAGGGCCGCCTGGGCGCCAATGCCATCCTCGGCGTCTCGCTTGCCGCGGCAAAAGCTGCGGCCGAATCGCGCGGGTTGCCGCTGCATCGCTATGTCGGCGGTGTCGCGGCGAACCTGTTGCCGGTGCCGATGATGAACATCATCAACGGCGGCGCCCATGCCGACAACCCCATCGATTTCCAGGAATTCATGGTCATGCCGGTCGGCGCATCCAGCCTGTCGGAAGCGGTGCGTTGGGGCGCGGAGATTTTCCACACATTGAAGTCCGAACTGAAGGCGGGCGGCCATTCGACCGCGGTCGGCGACGAAGGCGGCTTTGCGCCCAATTTGAACGGCACGCGCGCCGCGATGGATTTCGTGATGGCAGCCATTGCCAAGGCCGGTTTCAAGGCTGGCGAGGACGTGTTCATCGCGCTCGACCCGGCGGCGACGGAGTTCTTCCACGACGGCCGTTATGTGCTGGCAGCCGAAGGCTTGAAACTGACCCCCGAAGCCATGGCGGACTATTATGTTGCGCTCGCCCGCGATTATCCGATCCTCAGCATTGAGGACGGCATGGCCGAGGATGATTTCATCGGCTGGAAGCGGCTGACCGACCTGCTCGGCAAGACGCATCAACTCGTCGGCGATGACCTGTTCGTCACCAACCCGGCGCGGCTGGAGCAGGGCATCAAGGACGGGCTTGCGAATGCGCTGCTGGTCAAGGTCAACCAGATCGGTACACTGACCGAAACGCTCGCCGCGGTCGATATGGCGCACCGCGCCGGCTACCGCAGTGTCATGTCGCACCGGTCGGGCGAAACCGAGGATTCGACCATTGCCGACCTGGCGGTGGCGTGCGGTACCGGCCAGATCAAGACCGGATCGCTGGCCCGGTCGGACCGGCTGGCGAAATACAACCAGCTGATTCGCATCGAGGAAGAACTGGGCAGCCAGGCGCGTTACGCCGGTCGCGCCGTGCTGCGCGGCTAGACCCTTATTTTTCTGTAAACGCTGCGTCCTTTTGGCCGTTCTGCGCGTATGTGCGACGGGAGGATGCGGCGATGGATATGCGACTACCCCCAAATGGGGCTGCCGGATGAACCTCGGCAGGGTTAGCACCATGCCATGCTGCAGAAGGGGCAGGGCATGAACAGAAATACGCGCATGGCGGGATTGCGGCTGGGCCTGACCTATGGCGCGGCGCTCGTCCTGCTTGGGCTGTGCATCGCCGCGCTGGCGGTGCCATCTGCGGCCGTTGCGCCGCAGGGCGAGGGCGCCGCATCGCGCCAGCGCGCGCCCTGATCGCATCAGCGCGCTCTCTGATCGCGGCTAACCGCACCGCGGCGGTTGCGGGCAGGCAGTCGCATCCGTATCGAAGTGCGCGTGCGGCTCAGACTGTTTTTCTCCCTGTTGGTCCTGCTGGCAACGCCGGCCAGCGCGGCGCGCCTGTTGGGCCTGTCGAGCACTCCCGGGGTCGTCTCGATTGCCGCCGACGGACCGCCGGCAGTTGCGCACCAATTCGCACTTGAAGGGCCTTATCGGCTGGTCATCGACCTGCCGGCCGTGGTTGACGGGCCGCTGAACGCTGGCGGCACCGGCAGTGTCACGCGATTGCGCGCCGCGATGTTTTCGCCCGGCGTCGCGCGTCTGGTCATCGATCTTGCCGCGCCGCTGGCAATCGTGTCGGCCCGCAGCAGCGCAACCGGCCTGACGCTGACGCTGCGCCGCGTGACTGCGGCGGAGTTCGGCGACCAGGTCAAGCGCGGGCGGCAGCCCTTGCCAGTGTCGCCGGGCGGCCCGGTCATTGCACCGCCGGCTGCGTTGGCCTCGGCAACAGCCGATTTCAACCTGCCAAGCAACATGTTCGGTGGCAACCCGGTACCAAAAGTCGCAGATGCAAAGCCGGAGGCAACGCTTGCCCCGGCGCCGGTGCCCGTCACTGAGCCGCCAAGTGTCGTCGTTGCGCCGCCACCTGTCGACAGCCAGCCCGAACCGCCGCGCAAGCGCAGCACCGGTGTGCGCGCACGATCGGGCGGCAAGCCGCTGGTAGTGATCGATGCCGGGCATGGCGGCAAGGATTCAGGCGCCATCGCCGTCGATGGCCGCTATGAAAAGACCGTCACGCTGGCGATCGCGCAGGCAACAGCGCGCCGGCTCGAGCGGTCGGGCCGGGTGCGCGTCAAGCTGACTCGCGCTGATGACCGCTTCATCCCACTTGGTGGCCGCGTGACGATTGCCCGCAACGCCCGCGCCGACCTGTTCATTTCGATCCATGCCGACGCCGCGGGCAATGACCAAGCGCGCGGCGCCAGCGTCTACACCTTGTCGGCGGTTGCCTCCGACGCCGTCGCGGCGCGGTTAGCGGCGCGCGAAAACAAGGCGGACATCATCGGCGGCGTCAACCTGGGTGTCGAGGCGCCCGAGGTGGGAGACATCATGATCGACCTGTCGCGCCGCGCCACCGGCAATGTGTCGGTCGCCTTTGCCGAGATTTTGCAGGCCGAACTGTCAAACGGCATGCGCTTTCGCGGCGAGTTTCACCATTTCGCCGGTTTCCGCGTCCTGAAAGCGCCCGATGTGCCATCGGTGCTGCTCGAGACCGGTTATGTCACCAATAGCGAGGATGCCGCCTTCCTGTTCTCCGATGCCGGCCGCAAGCGCGTCGCCGATGGTATCGCGCGGGCGGTCGAACGCCATCTGCTCGGGGATTGAGACGCTTCCCACGCGTGACAGCAGCGGCTATCGGAGCCTGAGCGTTCAGGAGTATCGATGCGGCGTTGGTTGATCTGGGGTGGCGCAGGGCTGGCAGTGGTGGCGGTGCTCGTCGCCGTCATGTTCACGTCGGCGATGCGCGGCCTGCCGAATGAGGCGGAACTGTCGCGCTTTACCCCGGCATTGCCATCAACGGTGCGCGACATCGACGGCAATATCCTCACCACCTTCACGCGCGAGAAACGCATCTACCTGACTTACAACGAAATTCCGCCCAAGCTGGTGCAAGCTTACATCTCGGCGGAGGACAAGACCTTCTTCGAACATGGCGGGCTGGACTATATCGGCATCCTGAACGCGGTGGTCACCAACATCCAGTCCCTGGTGACCGGTGCGCGGCCTGTCGGTGCCTCCACCATCACCCAGCAGGTGGCGAAAAGCCTGGTCGGCAATGAAGTCACCTATACCCGCAAGCTGCGCGAGGCGATCCTGGCGCGGCGGATCGAAGCGACCTTCACGAAACAGCAGATCCTCGAACTTTACCTCAACCAGATTTTCCTCGGTCGCAACGCCTATGGCGTGGAGGCCGCGGCGCAGGCCTATTTCGGCAAGTCGGCGAACCAGCTCGACCTCGCACAGATGGCCTATCTCGCCATCCTGCCCAAGGCGCCGAGCACCTACAGCCCGGTCAGTCGCAACGCCCGGGCGGTGGCACGGCGGGATTATGTGCTGCGGCAGATGCAGGCCAATGGCTATATCAGCGCCGGCGAACGCGCTGCAGCGTCGGCAGAGCCGCTCGTCGCGGTGCCCAACCGCTCGATCAGCCGGCCGCGAGCTTCCGACTATTTCGTCGAGGATGTGCGCCGCACGCTGATGGCGAAATTCGGCGAGACCGAGCGCGAAGGCCGCAACAGCGTTTACGGCGGCGGCTTGTGGATTCGCACTTCGGTCAATCCGAAACTGCAACTCGCCGCCGAACGCGCCATGCGCGATGGCTTCATGCGTTACGAACGCGGCCGGGCCTGGCGCGGGCCGCCGGCGCATATCGAACCGGATGAAGGCTGGCAGGGGCGGCTGACCTCGGCCAACATCGCGGTGGGTTATGAAGACTGGCAAAAGGCGGTGGTGCTTTCCAAGGACGGCGCCACGTCGAGGCTGGGGTTTGCCGATGGCAGCACCGGCACCCTGCCGGGCTGGGCGGCGTCGTTGCCATTGAAGGGCACAGCGCAATCGGCCGGCGAAGTGTTGCGCGCCGGCGACGTGATTCCGGTGGTGAAATCCGGCGATTACTATGCACTGCGGCAGGCGCCGGAAGTGTCGGGCGGTATGGTGGTGGAGGACCCGCACACCGGCCGTGTGCTGGCACTGGTCGGCGGCTTTGACGCAAAGGCACAAAGCTTCAACCGCGCCACCCAGGCCAAGCGCCAGCCGGGATCGACCTTCAAGCCGATCGTTTATGCAACCGCGATGGACAATGGCTATACGCCGTCGTCGATCGTCGTCGATGCGCCGTACTGCG
Organism: Polymorphobacter sp.; assembly: GCA_049318305.1. Lineage (GTDB taxonomy): Bacteria > Pseudomonadota > Alphaproteobacteria > Sphingomonadales > Sphingomonadaceae > Sandarakinorhabdus. Next base: position 6,925 of record JBMOGO010000035.1, on the reverse strand, counting down.
TCTATCAAAGCCGATCCCTCGGCCGGAAATGCTTCCGCAATTTCGGCAACATGCGCGGCGCCGGCGCGCAGACGCTGCGCTGGGGGCTGGAACAGTCGCGCAACCTGATGACGGTGCGCGTTGCCTATAACACCGGCATGGACAAGGTGGTGGCACAGGCCAAGGCCTTGGGCATCGGCAGCTATCAACCGGTGCTGGCGATCGCGCTGGGCGCCGGCGAAACCACGGTGATGAAGCTGACCAACGCCTATGCGCAGATCTTCAACGCCGGGCGCGCGCTGGAGCCATCCTTGATCGACATGGTGCAGGACCGTGATGGCAAGGTCATCTGGCGGCGCGACAACCGCACCTGCCCGGGCTGCGAAGCCGCGGACTGGAAGGGCGAGGCCATGCCCCGCCCCGGCGGCAAGCCGCGTCAGGTGATGGACGCGCGCACCGCCTATCAGACGGTGCATCTGATGGAGGGCGTCGTACAACGCGGTACCGCCACCAACCTGTTGCCGCTCAATCGCCCGCTGGCGGGCAAGACCGGCACCACCAGCGGTCCCAAGGATGTCTGGTTCGTCGGCGGCACCCAGGACATGGTGGCAGGGCTCTACATGGGCTATGACAACCCGCGTAATCTGGGTGGCTATGTCCAGGGCGGCACAGTCGCTGCGCCGATCTGGCGCGATTTCGCCGCGGAGGCGCTCAAGGACGCGCCCAAGTTGCCTTTCATCATCCCGGCAGGGGTGCGCATGGTCCGCATCGAGCGGCGGTCCGGCAAGCGGGTGTTCGGCGCCTGGCCGGGTAGCGAACCAAAGGCTGCGGTGATCTGGGAAGCCTTCAAGCCCGAAAGCGAGCCGCGCCGCACCGGCAGCGTCGGGGCCGGGCAGGGGTCAGGCGCTGCCGTTTCGACGCGCCGGGTGCGCAGCGATGCCGAATTCATGCGCAATTCCGGCGGCATCTACTGACCGTGCGCTTGCACGGCTGGGCCCTGCGGCCTATGTCCGCGCTTCGATCAACAGGATTTCAATACCATGCGCGCCGAGGCGGAAGCCCATGCCCTCCAGATCAAGCAGGCGCTCGACCTGCTGAGGAGGTTTCTTTGACTGGGATCGTGCTCTCCGCCGTCTCGATGAACTGAACAACCGGGTCGAGGACCCGAAGCTTTGGGACAACCCCAAGGCCGCGCAAGCCGTGATGACCGAACGCCGCCGCCTCGACGAGGCGATTTCGGCGACGCGCGCCATCGAGACCGAACTCGCCGATACCTCCGAACTCATCACCATGGCCGAGGACGAAGGCGATGAGGATATGGCCATCGAAGGCGTCGCGGCGCTGAAGGCGCTCGCCCGGCGTGCCGAAACCGACAAGGTCGCGGCGCTACTGGCCGGGGAGGCCGACAACAACGACACCTATGTCGAAGTCAATTCCGGCGCCGGCGGCACCGAAAGCCAGGACTGGGCCTCGATGCTGCAGCGCATGTACCAGCGCTGGGCGGAAAAGCGCGGCTACAAGGTCGAGCTGATCGATTTTCATTCGGGCGAAACCGCCGGCATCAAATCGGCCACCATGCTGATCAAGGGCCCGCAGGCCTATGGCTGGGCCAAGACCGAAAGCGGCGTGCACCGGCTGGTGCGGATTTCGCCCTATGACAGTGCAGCGCGGCGCCACACCAGCTTTGCCAGCGTCTGGGTCTATCCGCAGATCGACGATGATATCGAAATCGACGTCAAGGAATCCGACCTCAAGATCGACACCTATCGCGCCTCCGGCGCGGGTGGTCAGCACGTCAACACCACCGATTCCGCTGTGCGCATCACCCATGTGCCCACCGGCGTCATCGTCGCCTGCCAGAACGAGCGATCTCAGCACAAGAACCGCGCCACCGCGATGAAGATGCTCAAGGCGCGGCTTTACGAGCGCGAACTGGCGATCCGGGAAGCCGCTGCCGCCGATGTGGAGGCGACCAAGTCCGACATCGGCTGGGGCCACCAGATCCGATCCTACGTCCTGCAGCCGTACCAGATGGTCAAGGATTTGCGCACTGGCGTGGTTTCGACATCACCGTCGGACGTGCTCGACGGCGATCTCGATCCGTTCATGGCGGCCGCGCTCAGCCAGCGGGTCACCGGCGATGCGGTCGATGTCGAGGACGTCGATTAGGGCCTGATGCTCGGGGAGAGATGAGCCTACTTCCGCTTCACCGCTGGCGCCGGCGGGGCGGGCTGCACGGCTGCGATGGCGCGCGGCGTGATGCTGACCCCGAACAGCCGCCAGCGACCCGCGACCCACTGATAGGTCAGCTCGAAGGCTATGGCGGTCGGACGCAGCCCGAAATAGCCCTGCAGCTGCAGCAGGCCACCGGGCACGATAGCGGGCGCGGAAATCCAGGTCGGGCCGAGCAGCAAGGCATTCGACAGGTCGGTGCCGCTGGCGCGCAGCCCGGCGAAAATCTGCGTCAGTCGCGCGGCATCATTATTGGCCTGGAACGCCGGCGCCGACAGATCGCGCAGCACCGAATAATTGCCCGACAGATTAGCGTGATCGACCGCTGCCATGGTCGTCCAGATCAGCTTGGAGAGCTCGAGCTCGCCGGGCACCGGTTGCACCGAAATCGGCGGCGGCGTTGCTGCCTGGGCGAGTGCCGCTGCAGGCTGTATCAAAAACAGCGCGGCTGCCGGGGCGATAAGCCCCAGCAGCCGGATGTTGTGAACAATCGAACTTTTTACCACGCGACCTGAAATCCTCCCCGTGCGCCGACTTCGCCGGTGTTGAAGCCTACGCCGACTCCAGCCGAAAGCGATGCCTTTTCGCCGATGCGGAAGCTTACCGCCGTCGTTGCCGCCGTACGGTTCTGGTAATAACCGATCCCGCCGGACACCGCGACCTTGGCGCCATCAGGAATCGACGGGGATTCCATCGCCAGCGCCATGGCGACGCCTTCATTGGCTTTCTGGATATCCAGCCGGTTGGTGTTGGTCAGGTCGAACAGCGTGTTGACCTGACCATTGAGCGTGCCGACCTGGCCGTTCAATGTGGTGACCGAAGCGGCCGTAGCGAGGCTGGCGACGCTGGGGCCAGCGCCGAGCGTGCCGGTGCTGTCTGCTGTCAGGACGTTGACGGCGCCGGACTGTGCTGCCGTCGATGCCGCCAGATCACCGACCGTCACCGAACTGCCGGTGCCGCCCAGCTTGACCTGGTTGGCGCGGTTGGTGACAGCGCCAAAGCCGACTGCCGTCGATCCATCGAACGCCGCATTGGCGTTCTTGCCGAGTGCGCTGGCGCTGACACCGGCTGCGACGGCTTGGTGACCGACAGCAAGCGAGGTCGCGCCCGTGGCGCGGGCCTGCCAGCCAAAGGTTTGTGCGCCGCGACCCGAAGCGACCGATTCGCCGCCCACGGCCGTCGAGTGGAAACCACTGGCAAGGGCAAGGTCACCAATGGCGACGGCGTCTTCATCGGACGCCACGGCAAGGTTGCCCACTGCCACCGACGTGCCCAGCGACGATGTATTCGTCGAAGCCGTGGTGGCACCAAAGCCCAGCGCCACCGAGAATTCGGCGGCGGCGTTGGTGTTCTTGCCAACCGCGCTGGCGCTGGTGCCGGCAGCATTGGCCTGGTGACCCACGGCAAGCGAGGTGCCGCCGGTGGCTCGGGCCTGCCAGCCGAACGTTTGCGCGCCGCGCCCGGAGGCAACCGATTCGCCGCCGACCGCGGTCGAATGGAAACCGCTGGCCACCGCCTTGTCACCGATGGCGACCGCATCTTCGTCGGATGCAACGGCGAGGTTGCCTACGGCGACAGCGGTGCCCAGCGAAGCGGTGTTGGCCGATGCGGTAGTGGCGCTGAAACCGATGGCGACCGCGGCTTCACCCGCTGCGACCGTGTTCTTGCCATAGGCGCTGCTATTGGTGCCCGATGCCGTGGCCTGATGGCCCGCCGCCACCGACAGGTTGCCAGTTGCGCGGGTTTGCCAGCCAAAGGCCTGCGCGCCGCGGCCGGACGCGACGGTTTCGCCGCCGACTGCCGTGGCGTGGAAGCCGCTGGCCAGTGCCTGATCGCCGACCGCTACCGAATCCTCGTCCGACGCGACTGCCAGGTTGCCGACGGCGACCGACGTGCCCAACGATGCGGCATTGGCCGATGTCGTGTTGGCCGAAACGCCGATCGCGACCGAACGTGCCGCAGAGGCATTGGCCTGATTGCCGGCAGCGGTCGCCGCCTCGCCGCCTGCGGACGCCAGCCAGCCGAGCGCCGTTGCGCTGGCGCCGGTAGCCGAGGCGGTGTTGCCGATCGCCGTGGCGCCGGCGGCGCCGGTGGTGGAATTGGTGCCGCATTCGGTGGAATTGGCGTTGGGACCATCGACGCAGGGTGCCGTCGGCCCGGCGGAAGCCGGCGCGGCGATGGCGATGGCGGCAACGCTGGCGGCCATGGCGAGGTGCAGGCGGAGTGGCAGGTTGGATTTCATGTTGGTCTCCCCGGGTTGAAATGCGGGGGGTGATGCTCGCCAGCTTTTGCGCGGCATGCAGCGGCAGCCATGCCGCCGCCGGTGGAAAACCCGCTGTTCAGGCTGGCTTCGTCTCCCCCGATTGCCATCGCCGACCCATCGCCGACAACGCCACGGATCGGGAGCAGACACAGCCCGCCCGGGTCCCGTGTGAACGATACGTAACACGGATTGGGTCAGTTGCGTCAGTCCGGCAAAAAATTTTGCAATTCTTGCGGTTCAGCCCGGCGAATGGCTTTGGCCGCTCAGGGTTTCGTTTCCGCGGCGGGATATGGCACGCCTTCTCGAATACGCGCTGAAAAGCCGGGGTCGGGGTCGGCACCCGCGGCGCGCGGGCCGATGCGCGCCCGACTAACCAGCGTTTCCAGCGGGACCGAGCGCGAGACAAAGTCATGCACCCGCAGATATTCGGGCAGCTTGCCCGGCAGCAGGATGCGCCAGTCCATCGCCACCTTGAGATCGAGCTTGCGCGCCATACCGAAAATCACCGTCGTGCAATTGGCCGTCAGCGTGTTGTACCAGCGCGGATGCGCCGCGACATCATTGGTCAGCGCCACATATTCCTTCAGCAGGCCGAGCGCCGTCGCTTGCTGGATATCGAGCCGATACAGCCGCACATCCTCGCCGCGCACCACCGAACGGACCTTTACGACATCGCGTTCATCGGCAGCGATGATCGCCAGTTCATAGGTCTTGAAGAAGCCGGCGGTGGCGGAATAGCTCTCGCCCTGTTCCTTGCGGATCTCGATCGAGAAGGCGAGCGGGTCGCTGTCCGTGAAATCGAAGCTGACAATGGCGTGCGCGATCGATTCGCCGGCCCAGTAGGACAGGAACAGGTTGGCGCCGGTCAATTGGCTGAGATGATATTGCCGGGTTTCCCAGCGCTGGTCATAGTCGTCGTCGCTGCGCCAGCGGAAATTGCGGACATGATTGACGGTCAGCACATCGCCGTCGATGCGCGCAGTGGCGATGTGCGCCATGTCGGGCACCCAGGCGCGATTGTCGAACGGCAGGATCGTCGCCCACCAGGCCAGCAACAGCCCCCAGGTGATGGTAAGCACGGCGAGCGTCGCCAGCCGTTGCCGCGACCAGAACAGCATGATCGCCAGCAGCATGGCAGCGATGAACGCCGCCGCGACGGCGCCGCGGCCAAAGCCGCCGAACGGCAGGCGCGACCAAATCGCCACCGTGCCCCATAGCGTTGCCGGCAGCAGCACCAACAGTGTCAGCAACAGCCGGGCCAGCCAGCGCAGGGGCCGCCGCCGGCTCAGAATTGCGCGCCGTAACGGGCGAGACCAGCCGCAAGGTCGGCGATCAGGTCGGCGGGGTCTTCCAGCCCGATCGACAGGCGCACGATGGGGCCGGTGAAGGGCAGGGTGGTGACGCTGCGGCAGCCGTCCATCTTAACCGGCAACGCCAGCGATTCAAAACCGCCCCAGGAAAAGCCGATGCCGAAGTGCTCCAGGTCGTCGAGCAGCGTGCCCAGCTGCTGACGGCGGCCGTGTTTGAGGACAAAGGAAAACAGCCCCGAGGAGCCGCTGAAATCGCGCTGCCACAAGGCATGGCCGGGGTGGCTGGGCAAGGCCGGGTGCAGGACGCGTTCCACCGCGTCATCCGCCTCCAGCCAGCGCGCCACTGTGAGCGCACTCGCCTCTTGCCGGTCGAGCCGCACCTGCAACGTGCGCAGGCCGCGCAGCGCCAGCGCCGCATCATCGGGAGAGACGGTATGGCCAAGCCGATACGTGGCAGCCTTCAACCGCCCGAGCAGCGCCGGGGTCGCGGTGGCGCTGCCCATCATCAGGTCGCTGTGGCCGCCGACATATTTGGTCAGCGCCTGTATCGAGATATCGCAGCCCAGCGCCAGCGGTTGCAGGCGCAGCGGCGTTGCCCAGGTATTGTCGATCAACGTGACGATGCCGCGCGCCCTGGCGACGGCTGTGATCGCCGGAATGTCCTGGATTTCAAAGGTCAGCGAGCCGGGCGATTCGAGCAGGATTGCGCTGGTTTCGGGGAGGATGAGATCGGCGATGCCCGCCCCGACTGCCGGGTCGAAATAGCGCGTCGTCACCCCCATGCGGCGCAGCACATCATTGGCGAACAGCCGCGTCGGTTCATAGGCGCTGTCGGTGATCAGCACCTCGTCGCCGGTCTTGACGACGGCAAGCAGCGCCGTGGCGATGGCGGCAACGCCTGAAGGGTAAAGCTTGGTGCCCGCGGCGCCGGGTTCGAGCGCGGTCAGCGCGTCTTCGAGCGCCCACTGCGTCGGGCTGCCGCGGCGGCCGTAATAAAGCCCGCCATCAGGGGCGGCATTGCCGGCCTCCAGATCGGCGCAACTGTCGAACAGCATCGTCGAGGCGCGCCACACCGGCGGGTTGACGACGCCTTCGGAAAAACCCGGTCCGCGCCCGGCGTGGACCAGTTGCGTGCCCGTCG